>NZ_CP046508.1:509000-823000 GCF_017161115.1 Variovorax sp. RKNM96
CTGGCCGATGCGCGCGAGTTCGTGCTGCGCGCGTGGTGGGTCGTGACCTTCCCGGGTCTCGCGATCCTCGCGGCCGTGCTGGCTTTCAATCTGCTGGGCGACGGCTTGCGCGATGCGCTCGACCCGAAGCTCAAGCGCTGAATCAACGCAAAGGAGAGAAACGATGCCTTTGCTGGACATCAAGGATTTGCATGTCGAGTTCCCTACGCAGGGCGGCGTGCTGCATGCGGTCGACGGCGTGAGCCTCACGCTTGAAGAGGGCGAGGTGCTCGGCATCGTCGGCGAATCGGGCTCGGGCAAGAGCGTCACGATGATGGCGCTCATGGGGCTCGTCGGTTTCCCGGGCCGCGTGCGCGCGGAGCACATGCGCTTCGCGGGCAAGGACCTGCTCGGCATCTCCGACAAGGCGCGCCGCTCGCTGGTCGGCAAGGAGGTCGCGATGATCTTCCAGGAGCCGACCACCAGCCTCAACCCCTGCTTCACCATCGGCTTCCAGCTGATGGAGACGCTGCGTTTGCACCTGAACCTCGACAAGCGCACGGCCAAGAAGCGCGCGACCGAACTGCTGGAGCAGGTCGGCATTCCCGCTGCATCCTCGCGTCTCGGAAGCTACCCGCACCAGCTCTCGGGCGGCATGAACCAGCGCGTAATGATCGCGATGGCCATCGCCTGCAACCCGCGCCTCCTGATCGCCGATGAGCCGACCACCGCGCTCGACGTCACCATCCAGGCGCAGATCCTCGACCTGCTGCGCGACCTGCAGAAGGAGCGCGGCATGGCGCTGGTGCTCATCACCCACAACATGGGCGTGGTGAGCGAGATGGCGCAGCGCATCGCCGTGATGTACGCAGGCCAGGTGATGGAGCACCAGCGTGTCGACCGGCTCTTCGCATCGCCGCAGCACCCCTACACCGAGGCCCTGCTCGCGGCATTGCCCGAGCGCGCCGCGCCCGAAGGGCGGCTGGCCACCATCAGCGGCGTGGTGCCCGGCGTGCACGACCGGCCTTCGGGCTGCCTGTTCGCGCCGCGCTGCAGCTACGTCACCACGCGCGCCTGCAATGTGCGCCCTGCATTGCGCGAGTGGCAGGGCGCCGAGGTGCGCTGCCACTACCCGCTCGGCGAGCCGGGTCGCATCGTGGCGATCGAGCAGGACCGACCGCAGCAGTTGCCCGTGGCGGAGGCGCTGCCATGAACAACGACCAAGGCGCGCCCGGCGACATCGTGGTCGAGGCCACCAACCTGCAGCGCACCTACGACGTGCGGCGCGGGCTCTTTCGCGCGCCGGCGCATCTGCGCGCGGTGGGTGACATCTCGTTCCGGCTCGAACGCGGCCGCACACTGGCGGTGGTCGGCGAATCGGGCTGCGGCAAGTCCACGCTCGCGCGCATGGTCGCGCTGATCGAGAAGCCGACGGCGGGGCAGCTCACCCTCGTGGGCGCCGATGCGGTGAACCCGCCGGCCGAGCGCAAGCGCGAGCTGCGCCAGGCGGTGCAGCTGGTGTTCCAGAACCCCTACGGCTCGCTCAATCCGCGCAAGAAGATCTCGGCCGTGCTCGAAGACCCGCTCGCGATCAACACCACGATGGGCAAGTCGGAGCGCGCCGCCAAGGCGCGCGAGATGCTCGCCCGCGTGGGCCTCAGGCCCGAATACGCGAACCGCTATCCGCACATGTTTTCGGGCGGCCAGCGCCAGCGCATCGCGATCGCGCGCGCGCTCATGCTGTCGCCGCGCCTCCTGGTAGCCGACGAGCCGGTGTCGGCGCTCGACGTGTCGATCCAGGCGCAGGTGCTGAACCTGCTGGCCGACCTGCAGGCCGAGCTGGGCCTTGCGTACCTCTTCATCTCGCACGACCTCGGCGTGGTGCGCCACATCGCGCACGACGTGCTCGTGATGTACCTCGGCCATGCGGTGGAGCAGGGCCCCAAGGGGCGCATCTTCGCGCGCCCGCTGCATCCGTACACGCAGGCCTTGCTGGCCTCGACGCCGGGGCTCAGCAGCCAGCGCATCGTGCTCAAGGGCGAGCTGCCGTCGCCGCTGAATCCGCCCACGGGCTGCGTGTTCAACACGCGTTGCCAGCATGTGCAGCAGCGCTGCCGCGAAGAGCGGCCCCTGCTGCGCGCACTCGACGAGCGGCTGGTGGCCTGCCACTACGCAGAGAAGTTCCTCGATGGCGCGCCACCCTTGCGCGCCGACGTTCCCGTGCTCGCCGTTCCGATGGCGATGAATCCCTGAGCAAGTCCCATTTTTTCAACCGTGTCTGAAGGAGTCCCTATGAAGACCCAACCCTCCGTTTCGCGCCGCTCACGAATGCTGGCGCTCCTGGCACCGACAGCGCTTGCGGCCCTTACCCTGGCCTCGGGTGCCGTGTCAGCCAAGACGCTGGTGTATTGCTCCGAAGGAAGCCCGGAGAATTTCTATCCGGGCATGAACACCACCGGCACGTCGTTCGACGTGACCACGCAGGTCTACAACACCATCGTCGAGTTCGAGCGCGGCGGCACCAAGGTCACGCCGGGCCTCGCCGAAAAATGGGACATCTCGGCCGACGGCACGGTCTACACCTTTCACCTGCGCAAGGGCGTGAAGTGGCACACCACGAGCAAGAGCTTCAAGCCCACGCGCGACTTCAACGCCGACGACTTCATCTTCATGCTCGAGCGCCAGTGGAAGGAGAGCGATCCCTTCTTCAAGGTCACGAGCCAGAACCACTCGTACTTCAACGACATGGGCATGCCCAAGCTCCTGAAGTCGGTGGACCGCATCGACGACTACACGGTGAAGATCACGCTCAACCAGGCCGAGGCGCCGTTCCTCGCGAACCTGGCGATGCAGTACGCGGGCATCCAGTCGAAGGAATACGCGATCGCCATGCTGAAGGCCGGCACGCCCGAGAAGGTGGACCAGGACCCGATCGGCACCGGCCCGTTCTACCTCGTGCAGTACCAGAAGGACGCGATCATTCGCTTCAAGGCCTTCCCGCAGTACTGGGGCGGCAAGGCCAAGATCGACGACCTCGTGTTCGCGATCACGCCTGACGCCTCGGTGCGCTGGGCCAAGCTGCAGAAGGGCGAATGCCACGTGATGCCGTACCCGAACCCGGCCGACCTGGATGCGATCCGCAAGGACCCGAACGTGCAGGTGCTGGAACAGCCGGGCCTGAACGTCGGCTACCTCTCGTACAACACGACGAAGAAGCCCTTCGACGACGTGCGCGTGCGCAAGGCCATCAACATGGCGATCAACAAGAAGGCGATCATCGACGGCGTGTACCTCACGACCGGCGTTGCCGCGAAGAACCCGATCCCGCCGACCATGTGGTCCTACAACGACGCGATCAAGGACGATCCGTACGACCCCGAAGCCGCCAAGAAGCTGCTGGCGCAGGCCGGCTTCCCCGACGGTTTCTCGACCGACCTGTGGGCCATGCCGGTGCAGCGCCCGTACAACCCGAACGCCAAGCGCATCGCCGAGCTGATGCAGGCGGACCTCGCCAAGATCAACGTCAAGGCCGAGATCAAGAGCTTCGAATGGGGCGAATACCGCAAGCGCCTGCAGGCCGGCGAGCACCAGATGGGCATGCTGGGCTGGACCGGCGACAACGGCGACCCGGACAACTTCATGTACACGCTGCTGGGCTGTGCTTCGGCCAAGTCGGCGAGCGGCAGCAACATCTCGAAGTTCTGCTACCAGCCGTACGAAGACCTCGTGGTGAAGGCCAAGAGCACGGTGAAGCAGGCCGACCGCGATGCGCTCTACAAGAAGGCGCAAGTCATCTTCAAGGAGCAGGCGCCGTGGTTCACCATCGCGCATGCGGTGCAGCTGAAGCCGGTGCGCAAGGAAGTGATCGACTTCAAGCTGAGCCCCTTCGGTCGCCACACCTTCTACGGCGTGGACATCAAGTAAGCGGTGGCTGCGCCCATCGCCATCGTCGCGGCGATGCACGAGGAGCTGAAAGCGCTCCTTGCGCAGATGCCCGACGAGCAGCGCGTGCGCATCGCCGGGCGCGACTTCTGGGTGGGCCATTTGCATGGCCAGCCCGTGGTCGCGGTGCTGTCGCGCATCGGCAAGGTCGCGGCGGCGGTGACGGCCACGGTGCTGCTCGAACGCTTCGGCGTGCGGGCCATCGTGTTCAGCGGTGTTGCGGGCGGGCTCGCGCCGGGCGTGGATGTCGGTGATGTGGTCGTGGCGACCGAGCTGCTTCAACACGACATGGATGCCTCGCCGCTCTTTCCGAAATACGAAGTGCCCTTGATGGGCATTTCGCGTTTCACGGCCGACGCGGCGATCAGCGATGCATTGGCTGATGTGGCCGAAGAGACGCTGCGCGATCCGGTGGCGCTGGTGGGGCAGGGCGCTGTCGAAGAGTTCGGCCTTCGTTCACCGAAGGTGCATCGCGGCTTGCTGGTGAGCGGCGACCGCTTCGTCTCGACCGCTGCCGAAAGCGAAGCGCTGCGCCGCCAACTGCCCGATGCGCTCGCGGTGGAAATGGAAGGCGCCGCCGTGGCCCAGGTGTGCCACGACTACGGCGTGCCCTTCGCGGCGATGCGGACGATTTCAGACCGCGCCGATGACGAAGCCCATGGCGACTTTGCGCGCTTCGTCGCCGAGGTCGCGAGCCGCTACAGCCTCGCGCTGGTCGGCGCGTGGCTCGCGCGGCAGCCGGCTACTTGAGCCAGCCGCGCCGGCGGAAGTACCACATCGGCACCAGCGCACTGGCCGCCATCAGCACGATGGCATACGGATAGCCCATGGCCCAGTCGAGCTCGGGCATAAACTTGAAGTTCATGCCGTAAATGCTCGCGATCAGCGTGGGCGGCAAGAGCGCCACGCTGGCCACCGAGAAAATCTTGATGGTCTTGTTCTGGTTGATGTTGATGAAACCGACGGTCGCATCCATCAGGAAGTTGATCTTGTCGAACAGGAAGGCCGTGTGGTTGTCCAGCGATTCGATGTCGCGCAGGATCTGCCGGGCTTCCTCGAACTGCTCGGCGTTGAGCATCTTGCTGCGCATCATGAAGCTGACCGCGCGGCGCGTGTCCATCACGTTGCGGCGGATGCGGCCGTTCAAGTCTTCCTGCCGCGCGATGAGGCCGAGCACCTCACCGGCCAGTTCGTCGGTGACGTTGCCCGAGAGCACCTTCTTGCCGGCCACTTCGAGCTCGTCGTAGATGTTCTCCAGCGTGTCGGCCGAGTACTCGGCGTCGGCGTCGAAGAGCTTGAGCATCACTTCCTTGGCATCTTCGATCAGCCCCGGCGCGCGGCGTGCGCGCATGCGCAGCAGGCGGAACACGGGCACGTCTTCGTCGTGGATCGAGAACAGCACGCCGCGGCTGCGCAGGTCCGTGTTGTGCTGGTTGAGGATGAAGGCCACGCGCACCGTGCGCGGGTCTTCGTCGTCGTCGATCAAAAAGTCGGAGCGGATGTGCAGTTCGCCGTTGTCTTCCTCGTAGAAGCGGGCGGATTCCTCGATGTCCTCGTCCATCGCGTCTTCGGGAATCGAGAGGCCGTAGTACTGCTTGATCCAGCGCTTTTCCTCGAGCGTGGGCGATTCGAGGTCGACCCAGATCGGCTGGAACTTGGAGAGCTCTTCGAGCGACTCGATCTCTTCCTGGACGAGGCGGCCGTTGGCGAGCGTAAAGATATTGAGCATGGGCTCACTCCCGGGGATGACTGAAACGGTGGGCGAGGGAGGGGCGCTTTCAATTCCCGGGCCCGGCGCAAAGGCGCGTCAGAAGGGAGTTGAAAGCTGCCGAGACGGGGCGGTTTCCATGGGGAGTCTCCGGTTGCAGCGAGGCGCGATTATGTCACCGGCCACAAGGCGGCAAGCTGACTGAACTGGACGAACATACAGTAAAGTCGTGCCCCATGCAGACCGCTGCGTCCCCCGTTGTTTCCGTCGCGCCGAAGACCCAGGCCGAACGCCTGGCCGCGGCGTTGGCCACGCTCAACGACGACCAGCGCGCGGCCGTCGAGCATGGCGTCGGCGCTGCGGTGGCCGACGATCATCGCCCGCTGCTGGTGATCGCCGGCGCCGGCTCCGGCAAGACCAGCACGCTGGCGCATCGTGTGGCGCACCTGATCGCGGACGGGGTCGATCCGCAGCGCCTGCTGCTGCTGACTTTCTCGCGCCGTGCCGCCCAGGAGATGGAGCGCCGTGCGGGCCAGGTGCTGGCGCGTGTGCTCGGGCTGAAGTCGGAGCGTCCGCCCGCGCTGCCTTGGGCCGGCACCTTCCACGGGATCGGCGCGCGTTTGCTGCGCGAATACGCCGGGCAGATCGGGCTCGATGAGAACTTCACGATCCACGACCGCGGCGATGCCGAAGACCTGATGGGGCTGGTGCGCCACGAGCTGGGCCTGTCTTCCACGGTCAACCGCTTCCCGCGCAAGGGCACGTGCTTGTCGATCTATTCACGCTGCGTGAACACGCGTGCATCGGTGGCCGAGGTGCTCAAGGACGCCTTTCCCTGGTGCGACGAATGGGAGGCCGAACTCAAGACGCTGTTCGGCGCCTACGTCGAGGCCAAGCAGCAGCAGAACGTGCTCGACTACGACGACCTGCTGCTCTACTGGGCCGAGATGGTCGCCGAGCCCGCGCTGGCCGAGGCCGTGGGCGCGCGCTTCGACCATGTGCTGGTCGACGAATACCAGGACACCAACCTGCTGCAGGCCTCAATCCTCCTGGCGATGAAGCCCGACGGACGCGGCGTCACGGTGGTGGGGGACGACGCGCAGTCGATCTACTCTTTTCGCGGCGCGACGGTGCGCAACATCCTCGACTTTCCTTCGCAGTTCAGCCAGGCCGCGCGGGTCGTCACGCTGGAGCGCAACTACCGCTCGACGCAGCCGATCCTGGACGTGTCGAACCGCGTGATCGCGCAGGCGGCCGAGCGGCATGCCAAGACGCTCTGGACCGACAAGCCCTCTGCCGGCAAGCCGCAACTGGTGCTGGTGCCCGACGAAGCAGGGCAGGCGCGCTGGGTGGCCGACAAGGTGCTCGCGCACCGCGAGGGCGGCCTCGCGCTCAAGTCGCAGGCGGTGCTGTTTCGCACCTCGTCGCACAGCGCGGCGCTCGAACTGGAGCTCGCGCGCCGCAACATCCCGTTCGTGAAGTTCGGTGGTCTCAAGTTTCTCGAGGCCTCGCATGTGAAAGACTTGCTCGCGGTGCTGCGCTTCGCCGAGAACCCGCGCGGGCGCATGGCGGGGTTTCGCGTCACGCAACTCATCCCCGGCATCGGGCCCGTCACGGGCACGCGGTTGCTCGATGCGATGGACCAGGCAGCCGATCCGGCCGCGGCCGTGCGCGACTTCGTGCCGCCGTCCGCGGCGCGCGAGCAGTGGGCGGGCTTTGCCGAGACCTATGCCGCCTTGCGCGCGCCAGCGCTGGCCTGGCCGGCCGACGTGGAGCTGGCGATGGACTGGTACCTGCCGCACCTGGAGCGTCTCTACGACGACACCTCCGGCGTGCGCCGCCAGGACGTGGAGCAGCTGGTGCGCCTCGCCGCGGGCTACGGCTCGCGCGAGCGCTTCCTGACCGAACTCACGCTCGATCCGCCCGAGGCCACGAGCGACCGCCCGGGCCCGCCGCTGCTCGACGAGGACTACCTGATCCTCTCCACCATCCATTCGGCCAAGGGGCAGGAGTGGAATTCGGTGCATGTGCTCAATGTGGTCGACGGCTGCCTGCCGGCCGACGTGGCGCAGAGCGCGCACGAACTCGAGGAAGAGCGGCGCCTGCTCTACGTCGCGATGACACGGGCCCGCGACCATCTACACCTGCTGGTGCCGCAGCGCTTCTACATCACGCAGCAGGCGGTGCGGGGCGACCGGCACCTGTATGCGAACCGCACGCGCTTCATCACGGAATCGGATCTCGCGGGCTTCGAGCAGCAGACCTGGCCGCCACCGCCGGTGCGTGCGCCCGCGGTGCCGCCGCCCACCGCCGTGATCGACTTGCGCAACCGCATGCGCGCGGCCTGGCGCTGAATCGGCTGGCCCTTCGAGCGGCAGGGTCACCCGAAGAAAAGCCCGTTAACACTTGCTGGCAAAGCGCCGCAGCGGCGGGCCGACATGCGTGGCCAGCTATGGATTCAATAGCGGATTGAAACAGGCTCCGGGCGCGCTCGCCACCCGGAGAACCCAGGTATTGCAATACCGTGACAGCTTGGGCATAGTGAATCGACCGACCCCTCTTTCTCCTCCTTCTTCTTCCCCTCCCCCCGAACCCAACCTGTTTCGCCGGCCACGCTTCATTCCGGAGCGGGGTCATTTCCCCAACCGTCAATTCTCAGGAGGTCATTCATGAATTTGACGATCAGCGGTCATCACCTCGACGTCACCCCTGCCTTGCGCACCTACGTCACGAGCAAGCTGGACCGGATCACACGGCATTTCGACCAGGTGGTCGATGTGAAGGTGATCCTCACGGTGGAAAAGCAGAAGGAAAAGGAACGCCGCCAAAGGGCGGAGTGCAACATTCACGTCAAGGGCAATGACATGTTCGCGGAGTCGAGCCACGCTGATCTCTACGCTGCGGTCGATGAACTGGTCGACAAGCTCGACCGCCAGGTGGTTCGCCACAAGGACCGTCTGCAGGACCACCATCACGTGGCGCCCAAGCGCGTGATGTGAGCACCGGGCGAGGCCCTTGGGGCCCGCTCCCACCAAGGCCGCCTCTGGGCGGCCTTTTGCTTTTCCGACTGTTGCCGTGGGACTTTGGGGCGTCTCCCCGAGGCAGCGATGCCTCCGGGCAACATGTAAACAGAAAGTAGATAGGGGGACTGGGGGTTTTTACCAACCGGGTGCATAATCGCCCCCGCTCTGCTCCCACCATGAATCGCCTCGCGTCCATCCTGCCGCCCGCCCAAGTGCTTGTGAGCGTTGACGCTACCAGCAAGAAACGTGCTTTCGAAGAAGCTGGCCTTCTGTTCGAAAGCCTTCATGGCCTGGGGCGCGCCCTGATCACCGACAGCCTCTTTGCGCGCGAGCGCCTCGGCTCCACCGGCCTCGGCCACGGCGTTGCCATTCCGCATGGCCGCATCAAGGGCCTCAAGGCGCCGATGGCCGCGGTGTTCCAGCTGGCGAATCCCATCGGTTTCGATGCCCCCGACGAGCAGCCCGTCGCCCTCCTGATCTTCCTGCTGGTGCCCGAAGCGGCCACGCAGAAGCATCTCGAAATCCTCTCTGAAATCGCCGAGCTGCTGAGCGACGCCGGCCTGCGCGAACAGATCAAGTCCAGCACCGATGCGGCCGCGCTCCACGGCCTGATCGCCGGCTGGCAGTCGACCCAAGTCGCCTGAGCGCATGCGTCGGCGTGCGCGGCTGCTGCTAAGCTGCGCGACACCTCCTGTCACTCATCACTCCAATGACGGCGCCGAGCGCCGCCTCCTGAACGCATGAAGCCGACCGTCATCAGCGCCGATGCCATGTTCGAGGAGTTCCGCGGGTCGCTCCGCTGGGAATGGCTCGCGGGGCTCGGCGCTTCAGAGCGCCAGTTCGACCCCGAGGTCATCAGCCGCGCCCAGTCGGCCGCCGACCTGGTCGGCTACCTCAACTACATCCACCCGTACCGTGTGCAGATCCTGGGCGCCCGCGAGGTGGCCTACCTGACGCGCGGCAGCCCGGACGACTGCGCACGCCGCATCGCCCGCATCGTCACGCTGGAGCCGCCGATGCTGGTGCTGGCCGACGGCCAGGCGCCGCCGGACGAGCTGCTGTCGATCTGCGAGCGCGCCCAGCTGCCGCTCTTCGCCACGCGCGAATCGTCGGCCTTCGTGATCGACCTGCTGCGCGCCTACCTGTCCAAGCATTTCGCCGAGCGCACCTCGATGCACGGCGTGTTCATGGACATCCTGGGCATGGGCGTGATGATCACCGGCGAGTCCGGACTCGGCAAGAGCGAACTGGGCCTCGAACTGATCTCGCGCGGCAACGGCCTCGTGGCCGACGATGCGGTCGACCTCTACCGCATCAACCAGAACACGATCGAGGGCCGCTGCCCGGACCTGCTGCTGAACCTCTTGGAAGTGCGCGGCATCGGCCTGCTGGACATCCGCGCGATCTTCGGCGAAACGGCGGTGCGCCGGAAGATGCGCCTGAAGCTCATCGTGCACCTGGTGCGCCGCGACAGCTTCGAGCGTGACTACGAGCGCATGCCCTCGGCGCCGCTCACGCAGGACGTGCTGGGCATTCCGGTGCGCAAGGTCATCATCCAGGTGGTGGCGGGGCGCAACATCGCCGTGCTGGTCGAGGCGGCCGTGCGCAATTCGATCCTGCAGCTGCGCGGGATCGACACCTATGCGGATTTCGTGGCGCGCCACCACAAGGCGATGGAAACCGGCCAAGACTGACCCCGTTTTGTTTTGCCAGGGACACCGCGGAACCGGCTTTGCCGGGCCGCCGGTGTCGCCCCCTGAAAGGGGGTTGGCGAAGCGACACGAAGTGCGCGAAGACTGGGGGTAAGCCCTGTTCTAGCGCTTCTTTACACAGTCGCCGCAGAGGCCGTAGAGCGACATGGCGTGGTCCTGCAGGATCCAGCCCTTGTCCTTGGAAATCATCTGCTGGCGCCGCTCGATCTCGGCGTCGTAGAACTCCTCGACCTTGCCGCACGAGGTGCAGATCAGGTGGTCGTGGTGCGTGCCTTCGTTCAGCTCGTAGACCGCCTTGCCGCTTTCGAAGTGGCTGCGCTCCAGGATGCCGGCCTGCTCGAACTGCGTCAGCACGCGGTAAACGGTGGCAAGGCCGATGTCGGAATGTTCGTTGAGCAGGACGCGAAACACGTCTTCGGCCGTCATGTGCCGCTGGCTGCCTGTCTGGAAGATTTCCAGAATCTTCAGGCGTGGCAAGGTGGCCTTGAGGCCGGTATTCTTGAGTTCGTCGATATTGGCCATTGATGGTTCCTGCGCCCTGTGCTGCGGTCAGGTCCTGAAAAGGTCAGCCGCTACAATGGCCGATCATATCGCTACCCCCTTTTCCTCCCATGCCTGCCATTTTCCAACGCCGTTCCTGGCTGCTGGTTGCTGCCGTCGCCGCGACGCTCTGCCTCGGTGCCTGCAGCGGTTTCAGCGATCGCACGCGTGGCGCGCTGGCCGCGGTCACGCCCTACAAGGTCGAAGTGGTCCAGGGCAACTTCGTGTCGAAGGAGCAGGTCGCGGCGCTCAAACCCGGCATGTCCCGCCAGCAGGTGCGTGAAATCCTCGGCACTTCGCTGCTGAACGACGTGTTCCACGCCAATCGCTGGGACTACGTGTTCACCATCCGCCGCCAGGGCGTCGAACCCCAGGAGCGCCACCTGACCGTGTTCTTCAACGGCGAGTTGATGGACCGCTTCGTAGGCGACGAGATGCCCAGCGAAGAAGAGTTCGTCGCCACGCTCGACACCCGCAAGAAAACCGGCAAGATCCCCCCGCTCGAGGCCTCGGAAGAAGAACTCAAGAAGTTCGCGCCCGCCAAGGACGAGAAGGCCGACGCTGCCGCCGCCTCGACGACCGTGCCTCCGCTGCCGGCGGCCTACCCCCCGCTCGAAGCCGCGCGCTGAGCGCAGCAGGAGCGGGCGGCGCCCGCCGAGTCAGGCGGCGTCCGTCCGGTCCCCTCATGGTTCCCAGTGGCCTGCGGGCCATCTCGATGACTGAATCCGCGTGACTCAACCTATCTCTTCCTCCCCCTCCGCCACCCCCGCGCTGCGCCGCATCGCCATCGCCATCGCCGGCGCCTCGGGCCGCATGGGTCACATGCTCATCGAGGCCGTGCGCAACGCGCCCGACTGCCGCCTGGCCGGCGCCCTCGACATCGCCGGCAGCGAAGCCATCGGCGCCGACGCGGCCGCCTTCCTGGGCTTCACGAGCGGCGTGCCCATCGTGGCCGACCTGCGCACGGGCCTGAAAGACGCGCAGGTGCTCATCGACTTCACCCGCCCCGAAGGCACGCTCGCGCACCTGGCGGTCTGCCGCGAACTGGGCGTGCAGGCCGTCATCGGCACCACCGGCTTCAGCGACGCGCAGAAGGCCGAGATCGCCGAGATCGCGAAAGACGTGGCGATCATGCTGGCGCCCAACATGAGCGTGGGCGTCAACGTCACCTTCAAGCTGCTCGAGATGGCCGCCAAGGCGATGTCGACCGGCTACGACATCGAGATCATCGAGGCCCACCACCGCCACAAGGTCGATGCCCCCTCGGGCACCGCGCTCAAGATGGGCGAAGTCATCGCCGACGCGCTGGGCCGCGACCTGAAGGACTGCGCGGTCTATGCCCGCGAAGGCATCACCGGCGAGCGCGACCCGTCGACCATCGGCTTCTCGGCCATCCGCGGCGGCGACATCGTCGGCGACCACACCGTGCTGTTCGCCGGCATCGGCGAGCGCATCGAGATCACGCACAAGTCGTCGAGCCGCGTCACCTATGCGCAAGGCGCCCTGCGTGCGGTGCGCTTCCTGGCCGAGCAGAAAGCTGGCCTCTTCGACATGTACGACGTGCTCGGTCTGCGTTAAGGCCAACCGATGAGCGTCCTCGAACTGCTGACCCATGGCGACGGCGTCAGCCGTTCGGTGGCGGCGCTGCTGCTGGCGATGTCGATCGCGAGCTGGGTCGTGATCCTCTGGAAGGCGTGGCTGCTGCGCGGCGGCACGCGCGACGTGCTGCGCGGCATCGCAGCGTTCTGGCAGTCGGCCACGCTGGCCGATGCCGAGCAGAAGCTCAAGGCGTTCGACCGGGCCACGCTGGTGCTGCCTGCAGTCGTCGCCATCAAGAACGTGGCGGCCGTCAACGTCAATGGAACGCTGGGCGCCACAGGCGACCGCAACCAACGTCTCACACGCGCATTGCGCGATGCCTTGCACGGCGCGCTGCGGCGCCTGCAGGCGGGGCAGATTCTTCTCGCCACGGTCGGCGCCACGGCCCCCTTCGTCGGCCTGCTGGGCACGGTCTGGGGCATCTATGGCGCGCTGACGGGCATCGCGGGCCAGACCGGCGGCTTCACCATCGACAAGGTGGCCGGGCCCGTCGGCGAAGCGCTCGTCATGACGGCCTTCGGCCTCGCAGTCGCCATTCCGGCCGTGCTGGCCTACAACGTCTTTGGCCGCGTCATCGGTCGCGTCGAAGCCGAGCTCGAAGGCTTCGCGCACGACCTGCTCAGCAGCTTCGGCGAGGCACCGGCACCTGCCGCGCCGCCGCCGGCACGGCCGATGCCCGTCTAGAGAGCAGGACGCAACATGGCCTTCGGACGCACATCGCTCGGCAGCAGCGCCGCAGGCGGCGGACGCGCCACCGGGGCCGGCGGGCAGCGGCCGCTCTCGGACATCAACGTCACGCCGCTGGTCGACGTGATGCTGGTGCTGCTGGTGATCTTCATCATCACGGCGCCGCTGATGGCCAGTTCGATCAAGCTCGACCTGCCGCAGACCGATGCCGGCCAGCCCAATGACACGCCCAAGTTCGTGAGCCTCTCGGTCGATGCATCGGGCAAGGTGTTCCTGAACGACAAGCCCGTGACCGACGAAGAGCTGGCCGCCCAGCTCGAGAAGGCCGCCGCGGACAGCAAGGACACCGAAGTGCAATTGCGCGCCGACCAGACCGTGCCCTACGGCAAGGTGGTGGCGCTCATGGGCATTGCGAACAAGGCGGGGCTGAGCCGCATCGGCTTCGTGACCGAGGCCGAAGCGGCGTCCGAAAAGCCGCGCTGACCGGGCCTCCTCAGCCCAGCACCACCGGCTTGGTGTTCCAGATCTCGTGCGCGTACTGCGCAATCGTCCGGTCCGAAGAAAACGCGCCCATCCCCGCCACATTCAGAATCGCCATCCGCGTCCACGCATCCGAATCGCGGTACAGCGCATCGACCTCGGCCTGCTTGGCGACATAGCTCGCGTAGTCGGCCAGCAGCAGGTAATGGTCGCCCCAGTTCACCAGCGCATCGTAGATGCCCTGGTAGCGCGCCGGCTCGCCCGGCGAGAACGCGCCGTCGCGGATCGCGTCGAGCACGCGCTTCAATTCCGCGTTCTCTTCGTAGATGTCGCGCGGCTGGTAGCCGTGAGCCCGGATGTCCGCCACTTCCGGCGTCGTGTTGCCGAAGATGAAGATGTTCTCCGGCCCCACGTTCTCGCGCATCTCCACGTTGGCGCCGTCGAGCGTGCCGATGGTGAGCGCGCCGTTGAGCGCGAACTTCATGTTCCCGGTGCCCGAGGCCTCGGTGCCCGCGGTGGAAATCTGCTCCGACAGGTCGGCCGCCGGCATGATGATCTCGGCCAAGCTCACGCTGTAGTTCGGCAGGAACACCACCTTCAGCAGCTTGCCCACGCGCGCATCGGCGTTGATGGTGCTCGCCACGTCGTTGATGAGCCGGATCACCAGCTTGGCCATCACGTATGCCGAGGCCGCCTTGCCCGCGAACACCACCACGCGCGGCACGATGTCGACCGGTGTGCCGGCGGCCTGCGCATCGAGGATGCGGTGATAGCGCGCCACCACATGCAGCACATTGAGCAGCTGCCGCTTGTATTCGTGGATACGCTTGACCTGCACGTCGAACATCGCATCGGTGTCCAGGTCGATCTTCAGGTGCTCTCCGACCCAGTTGGCCAGCCGCAGCTTGTTCTCGCGCTTGGCATGGCGGAACGCGCGCACGAACGCGGGTTGCGCGGCCATGGGCTTGAGCGCCTCGAGTTGCGACAGGTCGCGCCGCCAGCCCTTGCCGATGCGCTGGTCGAGCAGCCCGGCCAACGGCGGGTTGGCCTGCGCCAGCCAGCGGCGCGGCGTGACGCCGTTGGTCTTGTTGTTGAAGCGCTCGGGAAAGATCTTGTCGAAGTCGGCAAAGATCGACTGCTTCATCAGCTCCGAATGCAGGCCCGACACACCGTTGATCGAGTGGCTCGCAAGCACCGCCACATACGCCATGCGCACGCGCCGCTCGCCCGATTCGTCCACCAGCGAAAGCCGGCGCATCAACTCCACGTCGTTGCCCACCTTCTGCGTCACGGTGGCGAGGAACTTCGCGTTCATGTCGTAGATGATCTGCAGGTGCCGCGGCAATATGCGCCCCAGCATTTCCACCGGCCAGGTCTCCAGCGCCTCGTGCATCAGCGTGTGGTTGGTGTAGCTGAACACCTTCTGCGTGTGCGCCCAGGCCTCGTCCCATGCGAGACCGTGCTCGTCGAGCAGGAGGCGCATGAGCTCGGGCACCGCGAGCACCGGGTGCGTGTCGTTCAGGTGGATGCTGACCTTCTCGGAGAGCTGGTCGAAGGTCTTGTGGCTGCGCAGGTACCGGCGCAGCAGGTCCTGCACGCTCGCGCTGCAGAAAAAATACTCCTGGTGCAGCCGCAGCTCGCGGCCCGAGGGCGTGGAGTCGTCGGGGTAGAGCACGCGCGAGACGTTCTCCGACTGGTTCTTGCTTTCCACCGCGCCCATGTAGTTGCCGCGGTTGAAGGCCGAGAGGTCGATTTCCTCGGTGGCGCGCGCCGACCACAGCCTGAGCGTGTTGGTGGCCTGCGTGCCGTAGCCGGGAATGATGGTGTCGTAGGCCACGGCACGCACGTCGTGCGTGTCGACCCAATCGGCCGCGCCGTAGGGCGCATTGAGGCCTTCGCGTTTCTGCACATGGCCGCCGAAGCGCACGCGGTAGTTCACCTCGGGCCGCTGGAACTCCCAGGGGTTGCCGCGCGTGAGCCAGTAGTCGGGCGTTTCCACCTGCTGGCCGTCGACGATGCGCTGGCGGAACATGCCGTATTCATAGCGGATGCCGTAGCCCATGCCGGGCACGCCGAGCGTGGCCATCGAATCGAGAAAACAGGCCGCGAGCCGCCCGAGGCCGCCGTTGCCGAGCGCCGCGTCGGGTTCGCGCTCGGCCAGCGCCGACATGTCGACGCCGAAGTCGGCCAGCGCTTCGCGCACCGTGTCGTAGAGGTCGACAGCGAGCAGCGCGTTGGTGAAGGTGCGCCCGATGAGGAACTCCATCGAGAGGTAGTAGACGCGCTTCAAGTCCTGCGCGTAGTTGGCGCGCGTGGTCATCATCCAGCGCTCGACCAGCTGGTCGCGCACGGCCTGCGAGGTGGCGTTGAGCCAGTCGTCCTGGCTGGCCGCGACCGGGTCCTTGCCGACCGCATAGATCAGCTTGTTGGCCACGGCGCGCTTGAAGGCCGCGACGTCGCGGTCGGGGTGGTCGTAGGCGAAGTCTTTGATTGTCATGTGGTGGCGCTCCCGAGGTGAGTGTTTGTATTTGCCGAGCGTGGATCAGATGGAGCCCAGCGCCTGTTGGTAGACGGCGATGTATTGCGCGGCGGCCGTGCCCCAGTCGGCCGGACGCCGCATGGCATGGCCGCGCACGCGGCGCCAGTCGGGCGCGCGCTGGTAGAGGGCGAAGGCACGGCGCAGCGCGCGTTCGTAGTCGGCTGGGTCGAAGCGGTCGAACACGAAACCGGTGGCCTCGCCGCTCGCCATGTCTTCGAGCGTGCTGTCGACCACCGTGTCGGCCAGCCCGCCCACGCGGCGCACCAGCGGCAGGCTGCCGTATTTCAGGCCGTACATCTGCGTGAGGCCGCAGGGCTCGAAGAGCGAGGGCACCAGCGTCACGTCGCCGGCGCCGAAGAGCTGGTGCGCCAGCGTTTCGTTGTAGCCGATGGTGACGCTGACCGATTCCGGCGCCGCCGCCGCGCGCTGGCGAAAGGCCTCTTCGAGCCACGCTTCGCCGCTGCCCAGCAGCGCGAGCTGGCCGCCCTGCGCGAGCAGCGCATCGATGCCGCCGAGCACGAGATGCAGGCCCTTCTGCTCAGTGAGCCGGCTGACCAGGATGAAGAGCGGCGCATCCGGCCGCTCGGCGAGGCCGAGCTGATGCTGCAGCACCGCCTTGCAGCGCGCCTTGCCCGCCATGTGGCGGCCTTCGGGCGTGTGAAAGCCCTGCACCAGCGCGGCGTCGGCGGCCGGGTTCCAGACCTTGTCGTCCACCGCGTTCAGGATGCCGGTGAGCACGCCGCTGCGCTGGCGCAGCAGGCCGTCGAGGCCGCAGCCCTGCTCGGGCGTCTGGATCTCGAGCGCGTAGGTCGGGCTCACGGTGGTGAGCCGGTCGGCGAAGTACAGGCCGGCCTTCATGAACGAGACCTGGCCGTGGTATTCGAGGCCATTCATGTGGAAGGCGGGGCCTGGCAAGCCCAGGTCGGTGAAATGCCACGGCGCGAAGATGCCCTGGTAGGCCAGGTTGTGCACCGTGAACACGGTACCCACGCGCGGTTGGCCGGGCCGCCGCGCAAAGGCGATGTACGCGGGCGCCAGCGCCGCATGCCAGTCGTGCGCATGCACGACCTCGGGCTGCCATGTCGCGTCGAGCCCCTGCGCGAGTTGCGCTGCGGCCCAGCCGAGCAACGCGAAGCGCCGGTGGTTGTCGGCGTAGGGCTGGCGCGCCGTGTCTTCGTAGGGGTTGCCGGGCCGGTCGTACAGGGCCGGTGCGTCGATCACGTAGGCGGAAATCGCCGGCGCACCGTCGATGGCGATGTGCCCGGCCCGCAGGCCGAAGCGCTCGCCCCAGGGCGCATTGAAATCCGCCACCGGCGCCAGGTCGCGCACCCCGGCCACGATGGCCGGAAAACCCGGCAGCAGCACGCGTGCGTCCTGCCCCTCGGCCATGAGCGCGATGGGCAGGGCGCCGGCGATGTCCGCCAGTCCGCCGGTCTTCAGGAGGGGAAAGAGTTCGGCGCTGACCTGGAGGATTCGCATCGTTCGTGGCTGCGGCGTCAGGCCGTCAATCGTTTGAGCATTTCGCGGGTGACAAGCACCACGCCGGTCTCGGTGCGCTCGAAGCGCGCGGCGTCGGCGGCGGCATCTTCGCCGATCACCATGTCGTCGGGAATCACGCAGCCGCGGTCGATCACCACTTTGCTGAGCCGGGCGCCGCGGCCCACTTCCACGTCGGGCAACAGCACGGCTTCGTTGATTTCGCAGAACGAATGAATGCGCACCCCCGAGAACAGCACCGAGCTGCTCACCTTGGAGCCCGAGACGATGCAGCCGCCCGAGACGATGGTGTTGACCGTCATGCCGTGGTGGCCGTGGCGGTCGAGCACGAACTTGGCCGGGGGCAGTTGCCGCTGGTAGGTCCAGATGGGCCAGTCGGTGTCATAGATGTCGAGTTCGGGGGTGATCGAGGCCAGGTCGAGGTTGGCTGCCCAGAATGCATCAATCGTGCCCACGTCGCGCCAGTAGGCCTTGGCATCGGGTCCGCGCGAGGCCCGCGTGACGCAGGACATGCCGAAGGGATGCGCCAGTGCGCGGCCCTGCGCCACGGCGCGCGGGATGATGTCCTTGCCGAAATCGTGGCTCGAATCGGGATTGGCGGCGTCTTCCTCGAGCAGCTGGTAGAGGTAGGCGGAGTCGAACACGTAGATGCCCATGCTGGCCAGCGCCACGTCGGGGTGGCCGGGCATGGCGGGCGGATCGGCCGGCTTCTCGAGAAAGGCCGTGATCTGGCGGCCGTCGTCGATGGCCATCACGCCGAAGGCGGTGGCCTCCATGCGCGGCACCTCGATGCAGCCGACCGTGCAGCCCAGGCCGCGCTCGGCATGGTCCTTCACCATGATCGAGTAGTCCATCTTGTAGATGTGGTCGCCTGCCAGCACCACCACGTAGTCGTGCTTGGTCGAGCGGGTCTGAATGATGTCCAGGTTCTGGAACACCGCATCGGCCGTGCCGCGGTACCAGTGCTCGTCGCCCACGCGCTGCTGCGCGGGCAGCACGTCGACCATCTCGTTGAGCTCGGCCCGCAGGAAGCTCCAGCCGCGCTGCAGGTGGCGCATGAGCGAATGCGACTTGTACTGCGTGACCACCGCCATGCGCCGGATGCCGGAATTGAGGCAGTTCGACAGCGCGAAATCGATGATGCGGAACTTGCCGCCGAAGTACACGGCCGGTTTGGCCCGCCGGTCGGTCAGCTGCTTGAGGCGGGAGCCTCGGCCGCCAGCCAGCACCAGGGCGATGGTGCGGCGGACCAGTTGATGGGCCTGCAGGGGTTCCTGCGAGGGGGGCGTGCTGAGCTTGTTGTCCATCCTGTGTCTCCGTTCGTTCGTTCGTTGGAATGCGTCGTCAGAGTTTCTGTAGCGAGGCTAGCACCGCGCTGCGCGCATGGCTTCTACGTTCTTGCAACCCGGATGCTCGAAAAAGATACTTCTGCCGCATAGCCGAGCGCCTCTGGCGATGCGCCGTGGTC
Organism: Variovorax sp. RKNM96; assembly: GCF_017161115.1. Lineage (GTDB taxonomy): Bacteria > Pseudomonadota > Gammaproteobacteria > Burkholderiales > Burkholderiaceae_C > Variovorax. Next base: position 528,175 of record NZ_CP046508.1, read on the forward strand.
ATGGGCGGGATCGGTCGAGAGACAACTGCGCCAGTTGCCCGGGGGCAGTGTGAAATTCACCGTCTCTGCGCCGGCATTGACCAGCACCAGCCATGCGCCTGCGTCCTCCCTCGCCGCGCTGTTGTCGAAGAGGATTGCAAGGGCTGTGCCCGCATGCCAGTCGTCCGGCGTCATCGGCTGGCCGTCGGGGCGCAGCCAGCGGATGGCCGGTGTGTCCTCGGGCGGATCGGCCGGCCACCAGCGCGTGCTGCGCAGCACCGGCGCTTCGCGGCGCAAGGCGGTGAGCCGCGCGACAAAGTCGCTCGTGCGCGCCATGTCGCCGGCGGGATCGGGTGCACCGATCCATGCGAGCCAGGTGGTCTCGTTGTCCTGGCAGTAGGCGTTGTTGTTGCCCTGCTGGCTGTGGCCCAGCTCGTCGCCGGCCAGCAGCATCGGCGTGCCCTGCGAGAGCAGCAGCACTGCGAGCAGCGCGCGCTGCAGGCGGCTGCGCTTTGCCAGCACGCCAGCGTCGTCGCTCGGGCCTTCGATGCCGCAGTTGTTGCTCAGGTTGTGGGTATGGCCGTCGCGGTTGTTCTCGCCATTCGCGAGGTTGTGGCGTTCTTCATAACTGACGAGGTCGCGCAGGGTGAAACCGTCATGCGCGGTGATGAAGTTGACGCTCGCCACCGGCGCGCGGCCGTGGTGGGCGAACTGCGTGCTCGAGGCCGTGAAGCGGTGCGCGAAATCGCCGAGACCCGCCGCGCCGTCGCGCCTTTGCCGCAGCCAGAAGCTGCGCTGCGTGTCGCGGTAGCGGTCGTTCCATTCGAGCCAGCCGGGCGGGAATTCGCCAAGGCGATAACCGCCGGGGCCGATGTCCCATGGCTCGGCGATCAGCAGCGTGCGCGAGAGCACCGGGTCTTGCGCGATGGCGGCGAAGAAGGGCGCGCGCGGGTCGAACCCCGTCTTCGCATCGCGCCCCAGCACCGGTGCCAGGTCGAAGCGGAAGCCGTCGACGCCGAACTCGCAGGCCCAGTGGCGCAGGCTGTCCATCACGAGCTGCAGCACGCGGGGCTCGCCGAGGTTCAGGCAGTTGCCGGTGCCGGTCCAGTTTTCGTAGAGCGCGCGGTCGTCTTCGCGCAGGTGGTAGTACAGGGCGTTGTCGATGCCGCGCAGCGAGAGCGTGGGGCCGAACTCGTCGCTCTCGGCGCTGTGGTTGTAGACCACGTCGATCACCAGCTCCATGCCGCGCGCGTGCACCGCCTCGACCATCGCGCGGAACTCGCTCGCGGGCGTGGTGCCGGGGCGGCCGCTCCAGTAGCGCGCCTCGGGTGCAAACCAACCGATGGTGTTGTAGCCCCAGTAGTTGGAGAGGCCCATGGCGAGCAGGCGTTGCTCGTCGGCGCGGTGCTGCACGGGCATGAGGCTCAGGGTGGTGACGCCCAGGCGCTGCAGGTGGTCGAGCACGGCGGGCTCGGCGAGGCCGGCGTAGGTGCCGCGCAGGACTGCGGGGACGCCGGGGTGCAGGCGGGTCTGGCCGCGGACGTGCAGTTCGTAGAGGACGCGGTCGCTGGGTGCGATGCGGGCGTGGCCAGGCGATGTTGGGGCACTCGCGCTTGCCGTCACACGCGCTTTGAGTGCGACTGTGCCGTTGTCGCGTTCGTCGCGTTGGTCGGGGTCTGCAGGGTCATGGCCGAGGAACAGGTCGCTGCCGTCGTAGCGGCCGACGATCTCGCGTGCGTACGGATCGAGCAGCAGCTTGGCGGGGTTGAAGCGTTGGCCGTCGCGTGGTGCCCACGGGCCGTGGACGCGGTAGCCGTAGACCAGGCCTTCGCGACCGGCTGGGAGCTGGCCGTGCCAGATGCCGTCTGTGCATGCGGGTAGGCGGAGGCGTTGCTGCTCGTTCTGGCCTGTGCTGTCGAAGAGGCAGAGGTCGACTGCCTCTGCCGTGGAGGCTGCTATGGCGAAGTTGATGCCTTGATTTGACGGGGTTGCGCCCAGGGGGAACGGGGTGCCTGGGCTCAGCATTCTTTTTGCCCTTGGGATGGTTTGTTTTTCGAGGCCGGGCCGAGACCCGGCCTCGGGAAGCAAAACGATCCCAGACTCATCAAGCCAGCACCCACATCACAGTAGCAAGAGGCGGCACGCTGACCGAAATCGAATCCGCCTTCCCATGCCAGGGCACAGGCGAGCTTTCAACGATCCCGTTCCCCACGCCACTCCCCCCATACACAGCCCCATCCGTATTGACGATCTCCCGGTAAGCCCCCGCAACAGGAACACCAAGCCGATACGAATGCCGAGGCAACGGCGTGAAGTTGCACACCACCACCACAAACGCCCCGTCGCGCGCCCGACGAACAAACGCAAACACCGACTGATCCGCATCGTCATGCACGATCCACTCGAACCCGGCCCCCTCGTTGTCCAGCTCATGCAGCGCAGGAAAGTGCCGATACACGTTGTTCAGATCGCGCACCAGCCGCCGCACCCCCTGGTGCGCAGCGTGCTCCAGCAGATGCCAGTCCAGACTCCGGTCCGCATTCCACTCGGCGACCTGCGCGAACTCGCCCCCCATGAACAACAACTTCTTCCCCGGATACCCCCAGAGATAGCCGTACAGGTTGCGCAGCCCCGAGAACTTCTGCCAATCGTCGCCCGGCATCCGCCCGATCATCGAACCCTTGCCGTGCACCACCTCGTCGTGCGAGAGCGGCAGCACGAAGTTCTCGGTGTGCGCGTACATCAGCCCGAAGGTGATCTGCTGGTGGTGGTGCTTGCGGTAGACCGGGTCGGTGCCCGCGTAGGCGAGCGTGTCGTTCATCCACCCCATGTTCCACTTGTAGTGAAAGCCCAGGCCGCCGTGCTCGGGTGGCCGTGTCACGCCGGGGAAACTCGTGGATTCCTCGGCCAGCGTCACCGCGCCGGGCCGCTCGATGCCCACCACGCGGTTCATGCGGCGAAGGAAATCGATGGCCTCCAGGTTCTCGCGGCCGCCTTGCGCATTCGGCACCCACTCGCCGGCCTTGCGGCTGTAGTCGCGGTACAGCATCGACGCCACCGCATCGACGCGAAGACCATCGACGCCATAGCGCTCCAGCCAATACAGCGCATTGCCGACCAGGTAGTTGCGCACCTCCGTGCGCGCGTAGTTGAAGATCAGCGTATGCCAGTCGTTGTGGAAGCCCTCGCGCGGATCGGCGTACTCGTACAGCGCGGTGCCGTCGAAGTTGCCCAGGCCGTGCGCGTCGGTCGGGAAATGCGCGGGCACCCAGTCGAGGATCACCCCCAGCCCGGCCGCATGCGCGGCCTCCACGAAATGCCGGAAGTCGCCGGGTGTTCCGAAGCGCGAGGTCGGCGCATAGAGCCCGATCGGCTGGTAGCCCCACGAGCCGTCGAAGGGATGCTCGCTGATCGGCAGCAGCTCGATGTGCGTGAAGCCCATGTCGCGCGCATAAGGCACGAGCGTGTCGGCCAGCTCGCGGTAGTCGAGCCACTCGTGGCCGTTGTTCTTGCGGCGCCACGAGCCCAGGTGCACTTCGTAGATGCTGATCGGCGCATGGCGCTCGTTGGCCTCGGCGCGGCCTTCGGGCATCTTCACCGCGGCCGGCAGCGGTGCCACCACGCAGGCGGTTTCGGGACGCAGGCGCGAAGAGAACGCGAAGGGGTCGGCCTTGCGCAGAACTTCGCCGTGCGCCGAGAGAATCTCGAACTCGTAGCTGTCGCCGGTCGCCACGTGCGGCGCGAAGATCTCCCACACGCCGCACTCGCGGCGCAGCCGCATCATGTGGCGACGGCCGTCCCAGTTGTTGAAGTCGCCCACCACCGACACCCGGCGCGCATTCGGCGCCCAGACCGCGAAGGCCACGCCCTTCACGCCATCGATCTCGCGCAGGTGCGCGCCCAGCCGCTCCCAGGGCCGCAGGTGCGTGCCTTCGGCCAGCAGCCACACGTCGGTCTCGCCGAGCACGAACGGAAAGCGGTACGGGTCTTCGAGCCGCGAGGTGTGCGAGCCCCAATCGACCTGGAACGAATAGCCCAGGCGCGCTTCCGCCGCCGGCACCAGACCGCTGAACAGGTCGGAGCCCTCGTGGCGCGTGAGCATCGCGAGCGGCCAGCCGGTGCGCGAATGCATCACCGCCACGCTCTGCGCGCCGGGCATCAGCGCGCGCACCTCCAGCCCCTCGCGCGTTTCGTGCGGCCCGAGCACGGCGAACGGATCGCCATGCTCGGCGCGCATCAGCGCGCGGACTTCGGAGGCGGGCAGGTGCTTGGGTGGCATGGCGGTCAGCTGTGTCCTTCTTCGTTGGCGGGTGTTCCGAAAAAAACGCCGTAGGGCGCCAGTGCCAGCATGCGCTTTTCGCCATCGCCCTGCACTTCGGCGGTCGCAGCGAGTGGGTGGCCTTGCAGCGGCACCAGCGCCTCGCGCAGCGCCATCGTCACGGGCTTGCCGCCCAGATTGAAGATCGCCTGCAGCGATGCGCTCCCGTCGCGCCGCTCGAACCGCAGCACCGGATCGGGCGCGTCGATGAACGCGATGGCGCCCGTGCGCAGCAGCGGCTGTGTGCGGCGCCAGTGCAGCAGGGCGCGGCTGAAGGCCAGCATCGAGCCCGGATCATCGGCCTGGTTCTCGATGGCCAGCGGCAGGTGCGGGCCGTACACCGGCAGCCACGGCATCCCGGTGGTGAAGCCGCCATGGGGTGCATCGGCCTGCCACGGCATCGGCGTGCGGCAGCCGTCGCGGCCCTTGAACTCGGGCCAGAAGGTGCGGCCGTAAGGGTCCTGCAGCAGTTCGAAGGGCACCTCGGCTTCGGGCAGGCCGAGCTCCTCGCCCTGGTAGATGCTGGCGCTGCCGCGCAGCGCCAGCAGCAGGGCGAGCCAGAGGCGGTCGCGACGGGTGTCGGGCGCCTTGCCGTCGCTCCAGCGCGTGGCGACGCGCGGCACGTCGTGATTCGACACCGCCCAGCAGCCCCAGCCGCCCGTGGGCGCCAGCGCCAGGTCGAGCGCCTCGACTTGGTGGCGCAGGTGCCTGGCGCTGTGGTCCGCCGTCAGCAGGCTGAAGCTGTAGGCCAGGTGCAGGCGCTTGCCCAGTTCGGTGTACTGCGCCATGACAGGCGGCGCGTTCTCGTCGCCGACCTCGCCCAGCGCGACCGCGCCGTAGCCGTCGAGCAGCCCGCGCAGGCGCTCGAGGAACACCAGGTTCTCCTGCTGGCTCTTGTCGTACAGGTGCTGCTGCATCGCGTAGGGGTTGTCGGCGCGCACTGTGCTGACCTCGTCGATCGATGCGAGCGATGCCGGCGGGTTGTCGCGCAGCAGCGCGTCGTGGAACTGGTGGTTGCAGGCGTCGAAGCGAAAGCCGTCCACGCCGCGCTCGCACCAGAAGCGGACCTCGCCGAGCAGCGCGTCCTGCACCTCGGCGCAATGGAAGTTGAGGTCGGGCTGCTCGGTGAGAAAACTGTGCAGGTAGTACTGCCTGCGGCGCGAATCCCACTGCCAGGCCGAGCCGCCGAACACCGAGAGCCAGTTGGTGGGCGGCGTGCCGTCGGGCTTGGGGTCGGCCCAGACGTACCAGTCGGCCTTCGGGTTGTCGCGGCTCGACCGGCTTTCGACGAACCACGCATGCTGGTCCGAGGTGTGCGAGAGCACCTGGTCGATGATGAGCTTGAGCCCCAGCGCATGCATGCGCGCGAGCATCGCGTCGAAGTCGGCGAGCGTGCCGAAGAGCGGATCGACCGCGCGGTAGTCAGAGACGTCGTAGCCGAAATCCTTCATCGGCGAGCGGAAGAAGGGCGAGACCCAGATGGCATCGACCCCGAGGCTGGCCACATGGTCGAGCCGGGCCGTGATGCCGGGCAGGTCGCCGATGCCGTCGCCGTTGCTGTCCATGAAGCTGCGCGGGTAGATCTGGTAGATCACCGCGCCACGCCACCATTCGCTGTTGCTGCTGCCCATGCCTGCCCCTGTGGTCTGAATTCATTGTGGCATGCGAAATCCGGGCCAGTCATACGCGTTTGCCGGCGACCGGGCGCGATTCGACAAGGCGCGAAGCTTTCTACACTGGGCGCTGTTTCCGGCCTTCTTAAATGACATCAGATTCCGTTTCATCCCTCGCTGCGCTCGAGGCGCGGCTTGCCCAGGACCTCGAATACCTCGGCTTTCCCGGCCGCCAGTGGATGCCCGTGCGGCAGGTGGCGGGCGAAGCGATGCTCGACGTGGCCGTCATCGGCGGCGGACAGGCCGGCCTCGCTGCCTCGGTGGCGTTGGCGCAGCAGGGCATCCGCGCGGTGGTGTTCGACCGCTCGCCCGCCGGCAAGGAAGGCCCGTGGGCCACCACCGCCCGCATGGAGACGCTGCGCTCGCCCAAGGAACTCACCGGCCCCGCGCTGGGCCTGCCGTCGCTCACCTTCCGCGCCTGGTTCGAGGCGCAGTTCGGGCTGGAAGCGTGGACGGCGATGGACAAGATTCCGCGCCTGCAGTGGATGGACTACCTGAACTGGTACCGCCGCGTGATGAACGTCGACGTGCGCAACGACACCGCGGTCACCGGCATCCACCCGCTGCCCGATGGCACGGCGGTGCGGCTCGATCTGCGCACGCCGGCCGGCGCCCACAGCGTGCTGGCGCGCCGCATCGTGCTGGCCACCGGCCGCGACGGTCTCGGCGGGCCGGCGGTTCCGGCGTTCGTCAACGCGCTGCCGCGTTCGCAATGGGCGCACTCGTCCGACGAGATGGACTACGGCCAGCTCGCGGGCCTGCGTGTGGGCGTGGTCGGCGCGGGATCGTCGGCGATGGACAGCGCGGCCACCGCGCTGGAGGCAGGCGCGCGCAGCGTCGAGCTCCTGATACGCCGCCCCGACCTGCCGCGCGTCAACAAGGGCAAGGGCGCCGGCGTGCCGGGCCTCACGCAGGGGCACTTCGACCTGTCCGACGAGCGCAAGTGGCGCATTCGCCACTACATCAACGTCGCGAACGTGCCGCCGCCGCATGGCAGCACGCTGCGGGTGTCGGCATTTCCGAATGCGTTCTTCAACTTCGGCTGCCCGATCCTGTCGGTCGCGCCGCAGGGCGATTCGATGCGCGTGTCGACGCCCAAGGGCGATTTCGAATTCGATTTCCTGATCGTCTCGACCGGCTTCAAGGTCGATTGGCCGAACCGTCCCGAGTTCGATGCGATCGCTTCCCACATTCGTACCTGGAGGGACCGCTTCGTGCCCGCACCCGGCGACGAAGACCAGGAGCTGGCCGATTCGCCGGACCTCGGGCCGGTCTTCGAATTCCGGGAGCGCGTGGCGGGCGAGTGCCCGGGGCTCGAACGCATCCATTGTTTCTGCTACCCGGCGGCGCTCTCGCACGGCACGGTGTCGGGCGACATCCCCGCGATCAGCGACGGCGCCAAGCGCTTGGCGAGCGGCATCGCGAGCTTGTTCTACCGCGAGGATTTCGACCACCACTTCGCGAACCTCGAGGCCTACAGCGAGCCCGAGTTGTTCGGCGACGAGTGGACGCCCGCGCCGCCGCCCGGCGAACGCACCTGAACCTTTTTCCTTCAAGGACCCGCATGACGAATCTTTCCGTGGCGCTGCCGGCCATCGACGTGGTCGATGACGCCGTGCCCCTCTCGCCGAACCAGCCGACCTGGACGCTGCGGCGGCAACGCGACAAGGTCGTGGCCGCCACCCAGAGCAGCCACGACGCGATGTTTTCGCACGCGGTCGAGGGCCTGCCCCGCACCGAGCGCCTGCTGGTCGCGCTGCATGCCTGCCGCGTTTCCAAGGCGCCGAACCTCGCCGCGCACTACCGCGAAGAGTTGGCGGCCGAGAACGCCGACGCCGCGGTGGCCGATGCGGTGGAGCGCGGCGACATCGCCTCGCTCGCCGACGCGCGGCTGCGCGCGATGCTGGCTTTTGCCGGCAAGCTCATCGAGCGGCCGATCGAGGGCGACCGCGCCGCCATCGAGGCGCTGGCGGCGCACGGGCTGTCGACGCCCGCGCTCGTGGCGTTGAGCCAGTTGATCGCTTTTCTCTCGTACCAGATCCGTGTCGTCGCGGGCCTCAAGGCACTGGCTGCCGCGGAGGCTTCGGCATGACGGCCCCGATCCGCATCAATGGCTTCACCACCGAGGTGCTGAAGTGGAAACCGTGGCTGGACACGGTGAATGTCGACACCGCCACGCCGGCCCAGCTGGCGGCGCTGGACGAGATGAGCCCGCAGGCGCGCACCTCGCCGTATTTCCTGGTGCTCGCGCACCAGCCCGAGATACTGCTGCAGCGCTCCATCGCCTTCAACGCGATCATGTTCGCGCCGGGCGGCATGCCGCGCGCCGAGCGCGAGCTGGGCGCCACGGTGGAGTCGCGTGTCAACGGCTGCGTGTACTGCGCGTCGGTGCATGCGCAGCGCTTCGAGCAACTGGCCAAGCGGAGCGACGTGATCGAGCAGGTGTTCGAGGAGCCGGCATCGGCCGGCACCACGCCGCGCGAGAAAGCCATCGTCGAGTTCTCGATCAAGCTCGGCGCCGAGCCGGACAAGGTGTCGGCCGAGGACATCCGGGCGTTGAAAGAGGTCGGACTCGAGGAGCTGGAAATCCTCGACCTGGTCCATTCGGTGGCCCTGTTCGCCTGGGCCAACCGGCTGATGCTCAACCTGGGCGAGCCGGTCTTTCCCGCCGACGGGTCATAGGCGCGCGAGCAGGCCTGCGACGGTTTCGCGGTCCAGGCCCAGCGGCGCCAGCAGGTCGTTCTGTTCGCGGAAGTCGATGCCGTTGACCAGCGAGGCGGCATCCACGATGGTCCGCGTCGCGGGCGTCGGCACGCCGGCGATCTGCCCCAGCGCCTCCACGAAGGCCAGGCCGTAGGGCATGTCCTCGGTCACGTAGCGGGTGTCGGTGCGCACCGGCCCGGGCGGGCCGCCGCGCTTGGCATGCAGCTCGGCCGCGATGTCCTCGAGCCGCGCCGACGCGGTGCCGAAGGAACGCGCGAAGTGTTCCTCGATGGGGCCCAGGTCGATGCCGAAGGCCTTCGCCACGGCGCGGCGTTCCAGGTCCAGCGCCTCGATCGCGCGCGACACGCCGGGCGTCATGCAGTGGTACTGCGGCCAGTTTTCCGCGCGCTCGATGCGGGTCCAGTTGAAGACCGCGAGCGGGCCGTGGGACTGCGGGTTGACGTTGGCGAGCGCACTGGCGAGCACGCTGTCCTGAGGGAAGAAGCCGTCGCCGAACAGCGCGGTGCAGAGCGCCACGGCCTGTGCGACGTTCGCGCCCGGCAGCGCCGAGACGCCGACTGCCTTGCGCCGCGTCATCACCTTGACCTGCGTGCCCGATTCGCGGCGCGCGGTCAGCACGGTCGTGCCGAAGCTCGCGACCGTCACCTGCTTGCCGGCGCGCCGGGCGGCTTCGTGGAGATAGAGCGACGACAGCGAGGCCATCGAACTGACGATCACGGTCTGGCCGTCGCGAAGGAAAGGCAGGAGCGCGTCCATCACGCGCTTGTGGCCGTTGACCGGGAGCGCGAGCAGCAGCACGTCCGCCGAATGGCAGAGCTGCGCGGCATCGTCGACCACTTCGACCGTCACGGTGCAGGGCTGCACGCCGCCCGCTTCCAGCGGCTGCGTGCGCAAGGCCTCGGCGCCCTGGCCGCCCGGCGACCAGAGCGTGACGCCGTGGCCCGCCTGGCGCAGCCATGCGGCGCAGGCCAGCGCGATGGCGCCGGTGCCTGCGATGCCGACGCGGTACGTCGAGACGTCAATCAACTTTGATTCCGCCCTGCTTGATCACCTTCGCCCAGCGCTGGCTGTCCTCGGTCACCACCTTGCCGAGCGCCGCCGCATTGCCGCAGGTGTTGACCGCGCCGAGCTGGGCGAAGCGCTGCTTCGTCTCCGGCAGGTTGCACACCTCGACCAGCGCGGCGGAGAGTTTGTCGATGCCCGCGGCCGGCATGCGCGCAGGCACCATCACGCCCACCCACACCGGCACTTCCATGCCCGCAAGGCCCGTGGCCTCGCCGACGGTGGGCGCCGTGCCCATGCTGGGCAGGGCCGCACGCGAGAAGGTGCCGAGCACGCGCGCCTTGCCGCTCGCGACCATGGGCTCGATCGAGGCGACGCTGGTGACGATCACTGCCACCTGTCCGCCCAGCAGGTCGGTCAGCGCCGGCGCCGCGCCGCGGTAGGGCACGTGCAGCAGGTTCACGCCGCTCGCCTGCGCCAGCAGCGCGCCGGTGAGGTGCGACACCGTGCCGTTGCCGGTCGAGGCGTAGGTGACCTGGCCCGGCCGCGCCTTGGCGTCGCGCAGCACGTCGGCGATGGTCTTGTAGGGGCTTTCGGTGCGCACGGACAGCGTCATCGGCGTGTCGGCGACCAGGGCCACGGGCACCAGTTCGTGCACGGGGTCGTAGGGGAGCTTGGCCTGCAGGTGCGGCGCGATGGTGACTGCGCCGCCCGTGGCCAGCAGCACGGTGGCCCCGTCGGTCGCCTTGGCCACCGCGTCGGCGGCGACGATGCCGCCGGCGCCGGCTTTGTTGTCGATGATCACCGGGGTGCCCAGCTTGTCGGTGAGCTTGGCGCCCAGGTAGCGGGCAATCACGTCCTGCGCGCCGCCGGGGGCGAAGGGGACGACGATGCGCAGGGGCTTGTCGCTGGCCTGTTGCGCCCACGAAGGCAGGGTGGCGAGGCAGGCGGCGAGGCCCAGGACCAGGGGTTTCCAGAGCAGTTTCATGGCGTTCAGGCAGTACGAAAGCAGACGTTACGCAGGCAACATGCAGGTTGCGTGCCCCAAGTCTAGGGTCTGCCGCGCGGAGGGCATCGCCCGGGCGCGATAATCCGCCTTCCCCGGCCAGCCCGCGCCGGGCCTTGCCGAAACGCTATGAACCCCAGCTACAAACCCAGCGACGTCGAGTCCGCTGCCCAGGCGCAATGGACCGCCGCCGATGCCTACCGCGTCACCGAGGACGCGAGCCGCAAGAAGTACTACGCCTGCTCGATGCTGCCGTACCCCAGCGGCAAGCTGCACATGGGCCATGTGCGCAACTACACGATCAACGACATGCTCACGCGCTACCTGCGCATGAGCGGCTACAACGTGCTGATGCCCATGGGCTGGGACGCCTTCGGCCTGCCGGCCGAGAACGCGGCGCTGAAGAACGGCGTTCCTCCCGCCAAGTGGACCTACGAGAACATCGACTACATGCGCGGCCAGCTGCAGGCCATGGGCCTGGCGATCGACTGGAGCCGCGAGATCGCCACCTGCGATCCGAGCTACTACAAGTGGAACCAGTGGCTGTTCCTGAAGATGCTCGAGAAGGGCATTGCCTACCGCAAGACCCAGGTCGTGAACTGGGACCCGGTCGACCAGACTGTGCTGGCCAACGAGCAGGTGATCGACGGCAAGGGCTGGCGCACGGGTGCCACGGTCGAGCGCCGCGAGATCCCGGGCTACTACCTCAAGATCAGCGACTACGCCGAGGAACTGCTCGAACATACGCAGCACAAGCTGCCGGGCTGGCCCGAGCGCGTGAAGCTGATGCAGGAGAACTGGATCGGCAAGAGCGAGGGCGTGCGCTTCGCCTTCACCCATGACATCCAGGGAGCCGACGGCAAGCTGATCCAGGACGGCCGCATGTACGTGTTCACCACGCGTGCCGACACGATCATGGGCGTGACCTTCTGCGCCGTGGCGCCCGAGCATCCGCTGGCCGCGCACGCGGCCACGCTCGACCCCAAGGTCGCGGCCTTCATCGAAGAGTGCAAGAACGGCGGCACCACCGAGGCGGAGCTCGCCACGCAGGAGAAGAAGGGCGTGCCCACGGGCCTGACCGTCAAGCACCCGATCACCGAGGAGCAGGTGCCGGTGTGGGTCGGCAACTACGTGCTCATCGGCTACGGCGACGGCGCCGTGATGGGCGTGCCCGCGCACGACGAGCGCGACTTCGCCTTCGCCAACAAGTACGGCATCGAGATCATTCAGGTGGTGCTGGTGGACGACGAGCCGCACTTCGACTATCACAAGTGGCAGGACTGGTACGGCGACAAGCAGCGCGGCGTGACCATCAACTCCGACAACTTCAGCGGCATGTCGTACAAGGAGGCCGTGGCGGCCGTCGCGCATGCGCTGGGCCAGAAGGGCCTGGGCGAGCTGCAGACCACCTGGCGCCTGCGCGACTGGGGCGTGAGCCGCCAGCGCTACTGGGGCACGCCGATCCCGATCATCCATTGCGACGAGCACGGCGCGGTGCCGGTCCCCGAGAAGGACCTGCCCGTGGTGCTGCCGACCGACTGCGTGCCCGACGGCTCCGGCAACCCGCTGAACAAGCACGAAGGCTTCCATGCCGGCGTGGTGTGCCCCGTCTGCGGCAAGGCCGCGCGGCGCGAGACCGACACGATGGACACCTTCGTGGATTCGTCGTGGTACTTCATGCGCTACTGCGACCCGAAGAACGACCAGGCCATGGTTGCCGAGGGCGCCGACTACTGGATGCCGATGGACCAGTACATCGGCGGCATCGAGCACGCAATTCTTCACTTGCTCTACGCGCGCTTCTGGACCAAGGTGATGCGCGACCTCGGCCTTGTGAAGGCCGACGAGCCTTTCAGCAAGCTGCTGACGCAGGGCATGGTGCTCAACCACATCTTCTACAAGCGCAGCGAGAAGGGCGGCAAGGACTACTTCCCGCCTTTGGAAGTGACGCCCGTGCTCGATGCGCAGGGCCGCATCACCGGCGGCACCACGGCCGACGGCACGAAGGTCGAGTACGGCGGCGTCGGCAAGATGGGCAAGAGCGAGCGCAACGGCGTCGATCCGCAGGACCTGATCGAGAAATACGGCGCCGACACCGCGCGCCTGTACACCATGTTCACCGCGCCGCCCGAAGCCACGCTCGAGTGGAACGACGCGGCCGTCGAAGGCAGCTACCGGTTCCTGCGCCGGGTGTGGAACTTCGGCGTGGCGCAGGCGGACGTGGCGCCGGCCAAGGCGGGCGCACAGACGTTCGGCAAGGCTGCCCAGGCGCTGCGCCGCGAGGTGCACACGGTGCTGCGCCAGGTCGACTACGACTACCAGCGCATGCAATACAACACGGTGGTGTCGGGCGCGATGAAGCTCCTGAACGCGCTCGAAGGCTTCAAGCCCGACGGCAGCGCGGGCGACGCGGCCGCGGTGCGCGAGGGCTTCGGCATCCTGCTGCGCTGCCTGTACCCCGCCACCCCGCACATCGCCCAGCAGCTCTGGAGCGAGCTCGGCTACGACAAGGACCTGGGCGGCCTGCTCGACGCGGCCTGGCCGACGGTCGACGTCGAGGCGCTGGTGCAGGACGAGATCGAGCTCATGCTGCAGGTCAACGGCAAGCTGCGCGGCAAGCTGCTGGTGCCGGCCGGCGCTTCCAAGGACGAGATCGAGAAACTCGCGCTCGCCTGCGACGACTTCGTCGCCTTCGCCGAGGGCGCACCGCCCAAGCGCGTGATCGTGGTTCCCGGCCGTCTGGTCAACGTGGTCCTTTGAACGACAGAAGCATGAACAAACGCAATGCCTCGATGCCGCGCCGCGGCTTTCTTCTCGGTTTGACGGCCGTGGGCGCCAGCGTGGGGCTGGCCGGCTGCGGCTTCGAGCTGCGCAAGGCGCCGGTCTTCGCGTTCAAGACGCTGTCGGTCGAGGGCAATTCCGCGCTGATCAACCAAGTGCGGCGCGAGCTGCGCGCGGCCGGCACGGTGACGCTGGTGCCCAAGGAAGACGCCAAGACCGCCGATGCGGTGCTGGTGGTCCTTGGCGAAGACCGCGACCGCTTCGTGATCTCGACCAATTCGGCCGGCGCGCTGCGCGAGCTGCAGTTGCGCCTGCGCGTGCGCTTCAGCCTGAAGACGCCGGGCGGCAAGGAGTTGCTCACGGCGTCGGAGGTGTCGCAGACACGCGACCTGAGTTTCAACGAGACCAACGCGCTCGCCAAGGAAGGCGAGGCCGAGCTGCTGTTCCGCGACATGCAGTCCGACATCGCGCAGCAGCTGATGCGGCGCCTGGCGGCCGTCAAGGAACTCTAGGCGCCCGCGCCACAGGGATTCCATGCAACTTGCCAGCGCCCAACTCGGGGCCCATCTGCAGAAGGGGCTCAAGCCGCTCTACACGATCCATGGCGACGAGCCGCTGCTCGCGCAGGAAGCGGCCGATGCCATCCGCGCCGCCGCGCGCGAACAGGGCTACACCGAGCGAAGCTCTTACACCGTGGCCGGCGCGCACTTCGACTGGAGTGCGGTGCTGGCAGCGGGCGGCTCGCTTTCGCTCTTTGCCGACAAGCAGATCGTGGAGATCCGCATTCCCTCGGGCAAGCCCGGCAAGGACGGCAGCACTGCCCTGCAGCAATTGGCCGAAGCCGCACCGGGCAACGACAGCACACTCACGCTGGTGATGCTGCCGCGCCTGGACAAGGCCACGCGCACCGGCGCCTGGTTCTCGGCGCTGGAGAACAACGGCGTGAGCCTGCAGGTCGATCCGATCGAGCGCAATGCGCTGCCGCAGTGGATCGCCCAGCGCCTGGGGCTGCAGGGCCAGCGCGTGATGCCGGGCGACGAAGGCCAGCGCACGCTGCAGTTCTTTGCCGATCGGGTCGAAGGCAACCTGCTCGCGGCGCACCAGGAAATCCAGAAGCTCGCACTGCTGCACCCGGCCGGCGAGCTGAGCTGGGAGCAGGTCGAAGGCGCGGTCAACAACGTGGCGCGCTATGACGTGTTCAAGCTCTCCGAAGCGGTGCTCGCGGGCAACCCGCAGCGCGTGGCGCGCATGCTCGACGGCCTGCAGGCCGAAGGCGAGGCCGAGGTGCTGGTGCACTACACGATCGCCGAGGACATCCGTGCGCTCAAGCGCGTGAAAGACGCCATGGCGGCCGGCCGGCCGCTGCCTATGGCGCTGCGCGAGAACCGCATCTGGGGACCGCGCGAGCGCGCCTTCGAGCGCGTGCTGCCGCGGCTGGACGACCGCATGCTGGCGCGCCTGCTGCGCGCGGCCCACCTGGTGGACGGCATCTGCAAGGGCCTGAAGCAGCCCGACTGGCCCGCCAGCGGCTGGCAGGCGCTGCAACGGCTGGCGTTGATGCTGTGCCGCGCCTGCAGCAGCGCACCGGCGGCCGCGCGGCGCGCCTGATTGGATGGCTCCAGGCACCAAAAGGCCTGTGTAAGCCGGGCCACAGGTCCGCGTGGGAAAATGCCGACATGAATGCGTTCAACGTCAGCGAGCACATGCAGACCCTCGGGCTGCAGGCAAAGGCCGCTGCTTTCCTCATGGCCCGTGCGGATGCAGCTACTAAAAACATAGCACTGAAGGCGCTTGCCCGGCGCCTGCGCGACGCCGGCCCGGTGCTGGCAGTCGCCAATCAGAAAGACCTGGAACGCGCCACCGCCGCCGGCCTCTCGGCCCCGATGGTCGACCGGCTCAAGCTCACCCCGAAGGTCATCGAGACCGTGGCCCTGGGCTGCGAACAGCTCGCCGGCATGGCCGACGTGATCGGCGAAATCATCGGCATGAAGCAGCAGCCCAGCGGCATCCGCGTGGGCCAGATGCGGGTGCCGATCGGCGTGTTCGGCATGATCTACGAGAGCCGCCCCAACGTGACCATCGAGGCTGCGAGCCTGGCGATCAAGTCGGGCAACGCGGCCATCCTGCGCGGCGGCTCGGAAGCCATCGAATCGAACAAGGCGCTGGCGCTGCTGGTGTCCGAGGCGCTGGCCGAAGCGGGCCTCCCGGTCGAGGCGGTGCAGCTGGTGCAGACCACCGATCGCGAGGCCGTGGGCCAGCTGATCGCCATGCCCGAATTCGTGGACGTGATCATTCCGCGCGGCGGCAAGGGGCTGATCGAGCGCATTAGCCGCGACGCCAAGGTGCCGGTCATCAAGCACCTGGACGGCAACTGCCATGTCTACGTGGACGACACGGCCGAGTTCGACATGGCGCTGCGCATCGTCGACAACGCCAAGACCCAGAAATACAGCCCCTGCAATGCGGCCGAAGGCCTGTTGGTCTCGGAAGTGGTCGCGGAAGACTTCC
The DNA here is from genome assembly GCF_017161115.1 of Variovorax sp. RKNM96. GTDB lineage: Bacteria > Pseudomonadota > Gammaproteobacteria > Burkholderiales > Burkholderiaceae_C > Variovorax. The sequence continues at coordinate 544,166 of NZ_CP046508.1, forward strand.
TGCCGCAGATTGCCGCCATCTTTGCCGCCAAGGGCGTGGAAATGCGCTGCGATCCAGCCGCGGCGCAGATCCTGCGGGCCAGCGGCGCTGCCGATCCGGCCGCCAAGGTGGTCGATGCGGTCGAGTCCGACTGGTCCGAGGAATACCTGGCGGCCGTGATCAGCATCAAGGTCGTGGCCGGCGTCGATGAAGCCATTGCGCACATCAACCGCTATTCGAGCCACCACACCGATGCCATCGTCACGCGCGACCATGTGCATGCGCAGCGATTCCTGCGCGAGGTCGATTCGGCCAGCGTCATGGTCAATGCGAGCACCCGCTTCGCCGATGGCTTCGAGTTTGGCCTGGGTGCCGAGATCGGCATCAGCACCGACAAATTCCACGCCCGCGGCCCGGTCGGCATCGAAGGGCTGACCTCGCTCAAGTACGTGGTGCTCGGCCAGGGCGAAGTGCGAAGCTGATGCGTGCTGCTCCCGCGGTCTTGTCATTGGGGCATGTACCCCCAATTCCTACAATTCCGCTCCACCTCTAAGTAAAAATCGAAGAAGGCCGCCGCATGGTTCCGCATCTCGTCACCGCCCTGACCGGCCCGATCAACGAATTGGAACAGCGGGTGCTCGACTCGATGCCCGCCATCGAGCGCTGGTTCCGTCTCGAATGGATGGAGCACACGCCGCCGTTCTACAGCTCGGTCGACATCCGCAATGCGGGCTTCAAGCTCGCCCCGGTCGATACCAATCTCTTCCCGGGTGGCTGGAACAACCTCACCAAGGAAATGCTGCCGCTGGCGGTGCAAGCGGCCCAGGCAGCCATCGAGAAGATCTGTCCGGAAGCGCGCAACCTGCTCGTCATTCCGGAAAATCACTCCAAAAACACCTTTTATCTCGCCAACATCGCGCAACTTGTGCGCATCTTCCATATGGCGGGGCTGAACGTGCGGATTGGTTCCGTCGACCCGGCCATCAAGTCGCCCAAGAAAATCGAACTGCCCAACGGCGAGACCGTGACCCTCGAGCCGGTGGTGCGCGGCAAGCGCCGGCTGGGGCTGAAGAACTTCGATCCCTGCACAATTCTGCTCAACAACGAGCTTTCTGCGGGAACGCCGGGCATCCTCGAAGATCTTCATGAGCAGTATTTGCTGCCGCCGCTGCATGCGGGCTGGTCGGTGCGCCGCAAGAGCAATCACCTGCACAGCTATGAAGAGCTGTCCAAGCGTCTGGGCAAGCTGCTGGGCATCGACCCCTGGCTCATCAACCCGATCTATGCGCGCGCCGAAGGCGTCGACATCGCCGAGGGCCGCGGCATCGACGTGCTGACCAGCCACGTCGACGCGGTGCTCACCAAGGTGCGCCGCAAGTACAAGGAATACGGCATCAACGAAAAGCCGTTCGTGGTCGTCAAGGGCGGCCACAGCGGCAGCGGCAGCCCGGGCGTGGTGACGGTGCGCGATGCCAAGGAAGTCGAGGCGCTGATCGGCAAGTCGCGCACCAGCACCTCCTCGGCGACCAAGACCTCCGCCGGGCGCGACCTGCGCGAACCCACCGAGCTGATCGTCCAGGAAGGCGTGCTGACCAACGAGCGCGTGCACAACGGCGTGGCCGAGCCGGTCGTCTACATGATGGACCGCTACGTGGTCGGCGGTTTCTACCGGGTGCATGCCGCGCAGGCGGCCGACGAGAACCTCAAGCTGCCCGACGCGAGCTTCGTGCCGCTGGCTTTCTCGGAAAGCACGCACATGCCCCAGCCTGGTGCCAAGCCCGGCGCGAGCGCGCCGAACCGTTTCTACATGTATGGCGTGGTCGGTCGCCTGGCCATGGTTGCGGCCAGCTACGAAATGGAAGCGACCGACCCGGACGCCGAAATCTACGAATGATTGGGGTTGTCGGGTTGCGGGGTCACCGGGCAACGGCAAAATAGCGGCCCCACAGCAACGGAAACAAAAGGGCGGGAGGAGCGACGCGTGGTGGAACGAATGAATGTTCCGCCGCCACGACGCCCTCGCGTGTCTGACGCGTCGATCCCCAACGGCCAGCCCTTTTCCCCATCGACTTCGTGTCAGCCCCCAAATCAATCTCAGCCGGCCTGATCGTCGGCGCCATCGGCGTCGTCTATGGCGATATCGGCACCAGCGTGCTGTACGCGGTCAAGGAAGTGTTCGGCCACGGCCATGTGCCGTTCACGGTCGAGAACGTCTACGGCATCCTCTCGATGTTCTTCTGGACGCTGACCGTCATCGTCTCCATCAAATACGTGGTGCTGGTGCTGCGGGCCGACAACGAAGGCGAGGGCGGCCTGGTTGCCATGCTCGCGCTGGCCTCGCGGGCGGTGGCCGACAAGCCCAGGCTGCGCCATCTGCTGCTGGTGGTCGGCATCTTCGGCACGTCGCTCTTCTACGGCGATGGGGTCATCACCCCGGCGATCTCGGTGCTGTCGGCGGTCGAGGGCCTGGAGGTGGTGTCGCCGCACTTCACGCACTACGTGATCCCGATCACGCTGGTCGTGCTGTTCTGTCTCTTCGCCGTGCAGAAGCGCGGCACCGCGGGCATCGGCAAGTTCTTCGGGCCGGTCACGCTGGCGTGGTTCGCGGCCATCGCGGTGCTGGGCGTGTGGCAGATCCTGCACCACCCCGAAATCGTGAAGGCGCTGAACCCCTGGTATGCGCTGAAGTTCATCTGGGACAACCCGGGCACCAGCTTCATCCTGCTGGGCGCGATGGTGCTGTGCGTGACCGGCGCCGAGGCGCTGTACGCCGACCTGGGCCACTTCGGCAAGAAGCCGATCCGCATCGCGTGGTTCTCGGTCGTCATGCCGGCGCTGACGCTCAACTACCTCGGCCAGGGCGCGCTGCTGCTGGAGAACCCCGAAGCGGTGAAGAACCCCTTCTTCATGATGGCGCCCGAGTGGGCGCTGATTCCGCTGGTGATGCTGGCCACGCTGTCGACGGTGATCGCGTCGCAGGCGCTCATCACCGGCGCGTTCAGCGTGACGCGCCAGGTGATCCAGCTGGGCTACCTGCCGCGCCTGAACATCGAGCACACCAGCGTGCGCACTGCGGGGCAGATCTACATTCCGCTGGTCAATTGGGGCCTGTTCGTGGCCATCGTGCTGGCGGTGGTGATGTTCCGCACCTCGAGCAGCCTGGCCGCGGCCTACGGCATCGCGGTGACGACCGACATGCTGATCACCACGATCCTGACCTTCTTCGTGATCCGCTATGCGTGGAAGCTGCCGCTGGCACTGTGCATCGCATCGACCGCGGTCTTCTTCGTGGTCGACTTCCTGTTCTTCGCGTCGAACCTGCTCAAGCTGTTCGAAGGCGGCTGGTTCCCGCTGTTGATCGGCGGCTTCGTGTTCACGCTGATGATCACCTGGAAGGAAGGCCGGCGGCTGATGGGCGAGGCGCAGCATGCCGATGCAATCGACCTCAAGTCCTTTCTCGACTCCGTGTTCGTGAGCCCGCCGGCGCGCGTCGACGGCACGGCCGTGTTCCTCACCGCGGAGCCGGGCGTCGTGCCCAATGCGCTCTTGCACAACTTGAAGCACAACAAGGTGCTGCACGAGCAGAACATGTTCGTCACCGTGCGCAACCACGAGGTGCCCTGGATCCCGATGGACAAGCGCATCGAGATCGAGGCGCTGGGCCACCACTGCTGGCAGGTGATCGTGCACTACGGCTTCAAGAACGACATCGACCTGCCGCGCGCGCTGGAGCATGCGCGCCTGCGCGGCTGCCAGCTGGAGCCGATGGCGACGAGTTACTTCCTCTCGCGCGACGTCGTGATCCCGACGCTGGGCAGCGGCATGGCGCCGTGGCGCGAGAAGCTCTTCGCGCAGATGCACCACAACGCGAGCGGCGCGGCGGCGTTCCTGGGGCTGCCGAACAATGCGGTGGTGGAGCTGGGGTCGAAGATCGAGATCTGAAGTCGATGAAGGAGCGATGGCTCCTTCAGTCGAAGTCTCCGGGCCGCTCGGCCGCGAGCTGCGTCATGTGCGACGCGATGGCCCCCGGCGTCGTGAACCAGATCTCCCCACGGTCCCGCGCACGTGCCAGATGCGCGAGCGCCGTGCGCAGGTGGCGCAGCCGATAGGGCTGGCCCACGATGTACGGGTGCAGCGCCAGCCCCATCACCAGCGGCTGCGCGCGCGACTGTTCCAGCATCTCGTCGAAGTTGTCGACCACCATCGCGCTGAAATCCTTCGCATCCATCAGGCGGCCCACGATCATCGGGATGTCGTTGAGCTCCTGCGGATACGGCACCGACCAGATCGAGCCGCCGCCGCGGGTGCGCATGCGCACCGGCTGGTCGTCGTGGCACCAGTTGAGCGTGTAGCCGTAGCCGGTCTCGCCGAGCAGGTCGGGCGTGACGGCACTTTCTGAAATCCAGGGCGACAGCCAGCCCGCGGGCGCCTGTCCGCTCTCGCGCAGCATGCGTTCGCGGCAGCGGAGCAGCAGGGCGCGCTCGTGCTCTTCATCGAGCGCGCCCTGGCGTTCCGCGTTGCTGTGGCCGTGGCCGATGAGTTCGTCGCCGCGCGCCACGCAGGCGGCCACCAGTTCCGGGCAGTGGTCGTACAGCGCGGTGTTGATGAGCGCGCCGGTCGGCAGCGCGAGCGCGTCGAACAGCTCGAGGCAGCGCCACGCGCCCACGCGGTTGCCGTACTCGCGCCAGCCGTGGTTCAGCACATCGGGCTGCGGCGAGGCCGGGCCGATGCAGGCGCCCAGGCCGTCGCCGAAGGCGAAATGCTCGATGTTGAAGCCGAGGTACACAGCCAGCCGCGCGCCGTTCGGCCAGACGTAGTCGGGGCGCCGCGTGATCGGCCGGTAGTCGAAGCGATCGTGCGAGGGCAGGAGATCAGGCCAGCGTGTCGTCATGCGCTGTGCCTCACAGCACCGCGAGCCCGGCGCGCACCAGCAGCCACTCGGCGCTGTCGTTCCACACGTCCATCTGCACGATGAGCCCGTGGCTCACCACGTAGCGGTCGACGTACCGGTTGCCTTCGAAGGCCGTGCCGTCGGGCCAGGCGCCGTAGAGCGTGCCGAGGCTGTAGACCACGGTGGCTTCGGGCGTGCCGCCGGCCACCGTTTCGGTGCGCTCGATCTTCTTCTTCACCCAGGCGTAGCGCTTGGCATTGAAGGCCGAGGTGTCGCCGGGCGCGTGCATCGCGCGGTTGCCGGTGAAGCGGATGCGGATGTCGGGCGCGGTGAAGCGCGAGGCTGATTGCGGGTCGGGAATCATCACGAGCCGGAGGAATTCGTCGACCACCGCGGCGGGGTCGAGTGGGGCTGAGGTGTTCATGGGGGTCTCCATCGTTGGGCCACGGCGGTGCGTGGCCAGGAACCTCCGCAATTCCTGTGCCGAACGGGCCGCGTCCGGGCTCCCGGGCTCCCGGCACAATCGCGCGATGTCATTTTTCAAGGACCTGAGCCTTTCGGCTTTCACCGCGGGTTTTGTCGCCGTGCTCGTGGGTTTCACGAGTTCGGTGGCCATCGTGTTCCAGGCCGCGCAGGCCTTCGGCGCCACGCCCGAGATGGCGGCCTCGTGGATGTGGGCGCTGGGCATCGGCATGGGGCTGGCCTCGGCGCTGCCTTCGCTCTGGTGGAAGAAGCCCGTGATGATTGCCTGGAGCACCCCGGGCGCCGCGGTGCTGGCGGTCGCGGGTGTCGGCCACAGCATGGGCGAGGCGGTGGGCGCGTTCATCGTCTGCGCGGTGCTGATCGTGCTGGCCGGCGCCACCGGCTGGTTCGAGCGCGTGATGAACAAAATTCCGATGGCGATCGCCTCGGCGCTCCTGGCCGGCGTGCTGGCGCGCTTCGGCATCTCGGCCTTCGTCGCGGCGCAGACGGCCTTGCCGCTGGTGCTGCTGATGCTCGGCACCTACCTCGTCTGCAAGCGGATGCTGCCGCGCTATGCGGTGCCGCTGACGCTGCTCGTGGCCATCGTCTTCGTGGCGGCGCGGGGCGAGCTCGCGTGGTCGTCGGTGCATTTCTCGCTGACCTGGCCGGTGTTCACGACGCCGGTCTTCAGCTGGCAAGCCGTCGTGAGCCTGGCGCTGCCGCTCTTCGTTGTGACCATGGCCTCGCAGAACCTGCCCGGCGTGGCGGCGATCCGCGCGAGCGGCTACAGCGACCTGCCGGTCAGCAAGCTCATCACGATCAGCGGCCTTGCGACGCTGGTGCTCGCGCCCTTCGGCGCCTTCGCGCTGAACCTGAGCGCGATCACGGCCGCCATGTGCATGGGCCGCGAAGCCCATGAAGACCCGGCGCGGCGCTACACCGCGGCGGTGAGCTGCGGTGCGATCTACGTGGTGATCGGGCTCTTCGGCGCGGCCGTCACAGGGCTGCTCACCGCGTTTCCGAAGGAGCTGGTCGCTGCCATCGCGGGCCTCGCGCTGCTCGGCACCATCGGCGGCGGGCTCGCGGCCGCGGTGCGCGACGAATCGCACCGCGAGGCGGCGCTGATCACCTTCCTGGTCACGCTCTCGGGCGTCACGCTGGCGGGCATCGGCTCCGCCTTCTGGGGCGTGGTGGCCGGGGCGGTGGCGCTGGCCGTGCAGCAGGTGGGGCGAGAGCAAAAAGCCCCTGTCGGCAAGGAGATGGCCGCTTCCGGCAACATCGCCCCAGAAACCAACGTGGCCGCCGCACCCGGCGCCGGAAAGAACGTCCCGTGAAAAACATCCTCTTCGTCGCCGATCCGCTCGATCACTTCAAGATCTACAAGGACACCACCTTCTCGATGATGCGCGAGGCCCAGCGGCGCGGCCACCGCATCGCGGCATGCCTGCCGCAGGACATCCAGTGGAAATCGGGCGGGCTGGTCACGGCCACGGTGCAGCAGATCACGCTGACCGGCGACGCCAAGGACTGGTACACCGTCGACATCACCGAGTCGAAGGCGCTGAAGGATTTCGACGCGGTGCTGATGCGCAAGGACCCGCCGTTCGATGCCGAGTACATCTATTCGACGCACCTGCTGCAGCAGGCCGAGCGCGAGGGCGCGCAGGTGGTCAACTCGCCGCGCGCGCTGCGCGACCATCCCGAGAAGCTCGCGATCATGGAGTTTCCGCAGTTCGTGACGCCGACGCTGGTCACGCGCAGTGCGCAGGCCGTGCGCGATTTCCATGCGGAGCACGGCGACATCATCCTCAAACCGCTCGACGGCATGGGCGGCATGGGCATCTTCCGCGTGAAGCAGGACGCGCTGAATCTCGGCTCCATCGTCGAGACGCTCAACAAGGACGGCGCCGAGACGATCATGGTGCAGCGCTTCGTGCCCGAGGTCGTTCAGGGCGACAAGCGCATCCTGATCATCGCGGGCGAGCCGGCGCCCTTCGTGCTGGCGCGCATTCCGCAGGGCACCGAGGTGCGCGGCAACCTCGCCGCGGGCGGCAAGGGCGTGGCGCAGCCGCTGACCGCGCGCAACCGGGAGATCGCCGGGGCGATCGGCAAGGTGCTCGCGCCGCGCGGGCTGCTCCTGATCGGGCTCGACGTGATCGGCGACTCGGTCACCGAGATCAATGTGACCAGCCCGACGTGTTTTCAGGAAATCACCGAGCAGACCGGCTTCGACGTGCCGGCGATGTTCATCGACGCGCTGGAGAAAGCCCTGCGTGCTGCTTGAGCACCGGAGCCGCCGCGCGGGCTTCGCGCTCGCGCCGCGCCTGCAGGCGCCGTGAGCGCAGCTTGCGCGCCCAGATGACGATGCCGGTGATCGACAGCATCGCCACCACCAGCCCCAGCGCCGACATCATGATGCGTCCCGGCATGCCCAGGATGCGCCCGCCGTGCAGCGGCAATTGCAGCTGCGCGAACACATCGGCCGCCGTGCCGTGCCACGGCCGGTTGCTGCTGATGATGTGGCCGTCGCGCCCGTCCAGGTAGAGGTTCGACAGGCCCATGCCGTCGCTGTCGTCGTGCGTGGCGTGGTCGAAGAACGAGATGTTGTAGAAGCCGCCGCGCGCGTTGTAGAACGCGCCGCCCAGCGGCGTCGTCCAGCCGCGGCGGCGCGCTTCGGCCTCGGCCTGCGCCACGATCTCGCGGAAGCCGATGGTGGGTTCGATGCGTGTGCCCAGCGGCGCGAGCGGCACCAGCGCCGACGGGCCCGGCGTGGTCTTGGAGACCAGCGAGAGCATCGGGTGGAACACCTCCTTGTAGAGGTTCAGCGAGAACGAGGTGAAGGCGACGACGATGATCAGCCCCCAGATCCACAGCCCGCCCGCGCGGTGCAGGTCGAAGTTGAGCTTGTAGCCGCCTGCGGCCCAGCGCACGGTCCACGCCGGCTTCCAGCGCTGCCACCAGGCGACCGCGGGGCGGTGCGCCGGATGCACGGCCTTGCGCAGGCGCCGCGGCATCGTGAGGTAGAGCGCGACGAAGCTGTCGAGCAGCCACACCAGCGCCACCGTGCCCATGATCCACCAGCCGATGCGGTCGGTGCCCCACATCGCGGGCACGTGCAGCATGTAGTGGAGCTTGCGCAGGAACGGCATCAGCGTCTCGGGCTTGAGCGAGACGGCGGTCGAGTCGCGGCGGCCGCGCACTTCGGCCGTGACCGGATCGACGAACACCTGGTTGTAGCCGAGCCTGAAGGGCTTGCCGGTAGACGGATCGGTGCGCGGCTGCACGAAGTAGCCGGCCGCATGGCCTTCCTCGAAACCGAGCGGCATGTAGGCGACCCGCGCGCGCGGATCGTGCCCCTCGACCGCGGCGGCCAGCTCGAACGGGTCCTTGAAGGGGCCGCGGCTCTGCGTGTCGTAGAGCTTGCGGTTGAGCCAGCCGTCGATCTCGTGGTCCCACGAGATGACGGCGCCGGTCAGGCCGGAGACGATGAGAAAGAGGGCGACCGCCAGGCCGGCCCAGCGGTGAATGGCGGTCGCGAAGGCGCGCATCAGAAGTCGATGGTGCCGCTCAGTGCGAAGGTGCGCGGCGCGCCCATCACCAGGTAGTTGGAGCCTTGCGTGCCGCCCACCGAAGCCCAGTACGACTTGTTGAAGAGGTTGTCGATGCGCGCACGCAGCGTGAGCGCACGGCCGTTGCCCAGGTCGACCAGGTAGCGCGCACCGATGTCGAAGCGCGTCCAGCCCGGAATCTGCTGCGTGTTGGTGGCGTTGGCGTACTGCTTGGATGTGTAGAGCAGGCGCGCATTCAGCGACAGGTTGCGCACGCCGGTCACGTCCCATTCGGCGCCGAGGTTGAGCTGCTGCTTGGCCACGCCGATGGCGGTGAGGCCGTCGGTGGCGCCGCCTTGCGTGTTCTTTTGCTTGGCGTCGAGCAGCGTCAGGCCGCCGAGGAGGCGCAGGCCCTTCATGGGTTCGCCGAACACCGAGAACTCGAGGCCCTGGTTGCGCTGCTTGCCGTACAGGCCGTAGACCTGGCCCGCGGACTGGTCCGCGTATTGGTAGACGGGCTGGTCGATCGTGAAGAACGCGGCGCTCGCGCCCAGCGAGCCGCCGTCGTACTTGACGCCGATTTCCTTTTGCTTGGCCTGGTAGGGCGCGAAGACTTCGCCGCCATTGGCGACCGGGCGATTGTTCGCCGTGGCGGGAGCGACCTTGCCCTGGACCAGGGCTTCGATGTAGTTGGCATAGGCCGACACGGTCGGCGTGATCTTGAACACGACGCCGGCCACCGGCGTGGTCTTGCTCTTGTCGTAGGCGCTGGTTTCCTTGATCGTGTTGTAGGCGAAGCTGGTTTGCTTGATGGTCTGGCGGCGCGCGCCGAGCGTGACCAGCAGGCGGTCTTCCATGAAGGACATGGTGTCGGCGATGGCGACGCTCGAAGTGTCGATCTTGTCGGTCAGGCGCGGGTCTTCCAGCCGGTTGCCCACGAAGCCGCCGGCGCCGTTGGCGACGGGGTAAGGCGAGAAGAAGGGCGCATAGATGTTGTTGCGCACGCTGCCCGAAGAGATCGCATAGGCGTTGTCGCGGTCGTTGCTGTATGTGGTGGCCGAGGCCACCACCGTGTGCTTCACCGGGCCGGTGGTGAAGTTGCCGCGCACGCCGATCTCGGCGGTGCCGATGCGGTCCTTGCGGGTGTTGCTGAAGCGCGTGTTGCTGGTGTTGCCGAACGAGTTGACGAGGGCCGGGTTCGACAGCACGTTGTCTTCGTCGCTGCGGCGCACGCCGCCGGCGGCCCAGGCCGTGATGTTGTCGGTGATGTCGACTTCGCCGCGGAAGGTAGCGAACTTGTCCTTTTCCTTCGAGTAGGTCCAGGGCTGCGCGAAGTTGCTCTTGGCGTCGGGCACGCGGGGGATCGGCAGCGTCGAGGAGGGCGTGAGGCTCGGGCGGCCGTCCTTCAGGTCGTAGTCCTGGTAGCCGAAGTCGGCCGACAGGCGCACGTTGCGGCTGTGCCAGTCGAGGCCGACGCCGAAGGCGCTCAGCTGCTGGCTTTCCTTGTAGACGCCCGTGCCGCCTTCGCGGCGCACGGCGTTCACGCGCACGCCCAGGCTGTCGTCGGGACCGAAGCGGCGTGCCAGGTCGAGGTTCACGAAGCCCTGGCCGCCGCTTTGCACGCCGAAGCCGACGCGGGTGAGCGGCTCGTTGGGGGCGCGCTTGGGCAGCAGGTTGATCGCGCCGCCGATGCCGCTGCCGCCGGGCGCAGCACCGTTCAGGAAGCTGTTGGCGCCGCGGAACACTTCCACGCGTTCGAAGAATTCGGAAGCGATGTACTGGCGCGGCAGCATGCCGTAGAGGCCGTTGTAAGCCACGTCGTCGGAGTACACGGGGAAGCCGCGCACCACGTAGAGCTCCTGGAAGTTGCCGAAGCCGCGCGCCTGGCGCACCGACGGATCGTTGAGCAGCACATCAGCCACGCTTTTGGCCTGCTGGTCCTGGATCAAGTCGGCGGTGTAGTTGGTGCTCGAGAACGGCGTGCTCATCATGTCCTGGTTGCCCAGGATGCCGACCCGCCCGCCGCGTGCCACCTGGCCGCCGGCATAGGGCTTGGTCAGGCCTTCGGCCGAGGCGTCGGCGCTGGCTTCGACGTTGACGGTGGCCAGGGTGCCGCTCGATGCTGCTGGCTCTGCAGCCGGGGTCTGCGCCATGGCGCCGAGAGCGTGGAGGGCAAGGAGCGAAGCCGCCACGGTCGGGCGAAGGCGAAGGGAGGAAGCTGCGGGCATGAACGGTCCGATGGGTGCAAATGAGAACCGTTATTATTCATCCGCGAATCACCACCATCGATACTTTCTTGCACTGTTGCAAAAAAGTGTCAGTCAAAAGTTTGCGTTGAAACCTCAGCCGGCTGACCTCTGCCCGTCCACGAACACATGCAGCTCGCCAGGTGCAAACGGCGTCCAGGTTTCGTTGGTGGTGAGCGGCGTGGTCACCACCACCGCCACGCGGTCAGTCGGCGTGGTGTGCTGGGCGAAGTCGATTTCCAGGTCTTCATCGGACAGCTGCGCAGTCACGAACGGATGCCGCCGCTCCACGTACCAGAGGTTCGTCGAGGCATGCGCCCACAGCGCCTGCCCGTTCGACAGCATGAAGTTGAAGGTGCCGTGGCTCGCGAGCTGCGGCGCCAGTTCGCGCAGGGTGAGCGTCAGCTCCTCGATGCTCGGCACGCCCGCATGCGATTTCGCCAACTCCTGCATCAGCCAGCAGAAGGCATGCTCGCTGTCGGTGTTGCCCACCGGGTGGAAGTTGCCATGCAAGCGCGGTCGAAAGTCCTTCAGGTCGCCGTTGTGGGCGAACACCCAGTAGCGGCCCCACAGCTCCCGCACGAACGGATGGCAGTTCTGCAGGTTGACCTCGCCCTGCGTGGCCTTGCGGATGTGCGCGATGACGTTGCGGCTCTGGATCGGGTAGCGCCGGATCAACTCCGCCACCGGCGATTCGCAGGCCGGCTGGTGATCGACGAAATGGCGCAGCCCGCGGTCTTCGAAGAACGCGATGCCCCAGCCGTCGGCGTGGTGGTCGGTGCGGCCACCGCGCTGCGCGAACCCCGTGAAGCTGAAGGTCACGTCGGTCGGCGTGTTGCAGTTCATCCCTAGCAATTGACACATGCAGGCGATTAGACCGCGATTCCCGCCGGTCCCCGCCCGCCGCACCGCTTACCCGACCATCGGGCTGCAGCTAGCGGATGAACTTGCCTTCCTTGGTCACGCGGACCATCTCGATGAAGCGCGAACCCGTGTTGCTGGCGCCGGTGAAGTCGATCTCCATGCCGCCGATGCGCAGCTTCATCGCCTTCAGCGCTGCGTGAAGCTTGGCGCGCGTCAGGTCGCGGCCGGTGCGGCGCAGGCCCTCGATCATCACGAGCGCGTTCACATACCCCTCGTAGCTCAGGTAGCCCAGGTCCACCTTGGCGCGCTCGGCCAGCTGGCGGAATTCGCGCGCGGTGGCGTCGACCTCGCTCCACGGGTACGGCACGATCTGCGAGATGGCCAGCCCGCTGGTCTTGTCGCCCACGAGCTTGGCGGTGACGTCGCCCGGCACGATCGACATGCCGTAGTACATCTGGCGTCCGCCCGCGGCCCAGGCCGCCTTCATCACCTCGCCGCCGATGCCGCCGCCCAAGTACATGATCACCGCCTGCGCCTTGCTCTCGGCGAGCGCCTTGCCGGATGCCTCATTGGTCGTGCCGTCGCCCTTGACCGCCACCGCTGCTTCCGGCTTCAGCTTGAGCGTGTCCAGCGCGGCTTCGACCAGCTTGGCGACTTCCGCGCCGCCGGGGTTGTCCAGATAGGCCACGGCGATGCGCGAAACGCCGATGGTCGTGAGGTGCTGCACCAGCGCCTGGGCTTCGCGCGCGAAAGTGGCGCGCACGAAATAACCGGCGCCGCCCATCTTCTCGCGGGCCGAATCCGACACCGCATAGCCGCCCACCGTCGGCGCGCCGCTCTGGTTCACGACCTTGGCGCCCGCGGCGGTGGTGCCAGAGCCCACGCAGCCGAAGAACGCGAAGACGCGGTGCTCGGCCAGCAGCTTCTCGTAGTTGGCGAGGGCCTTCTCGGGCTTGAGCTCGTCGTCGAGCGACACCACACGGATCTTGCGACCCGACAGTCCGCCCTGCGCATTGACCGCGTCGAAGGCCAGCCCGGCGCCGGCCATCACCACCTTGACCGGCACGCCGAGCGGGCCGCTCAGGATGCCGGTGTGGCCGAGGACGATCTCACCGTCGGTGACGCCGCTCTCGGCGGCATGGGCGGGAAAGGAAAGATGGCCGAGTCCGGCCGCTGCCGCAGCCGAGGCGGCAATGAAATTTCTGCGATGCATGGAACCGTTTCGTTATCAGATACAACTGATAACAATTGAAAGCGAAAGCGCCTTCCGGGTCCGCCGGTGTTTACCCCGTGTTGCGCGCCGTCCCGTCGGCCCGTTTCGGCCCTTCGCGCAGTTGCCATGCCGCGCAGATCGCCAGTGCGCACAGCCCCGCCAGCATCGCGAACACCTCGTCGAACGCAGCCAGCCGCGCCGGGCTGCTCACCGGATTGGCCAGCGAATCGCCGTGCGCGGCAAGACGCCACTCGAGCACGATCGCGCACAGGCTCACGCCGGCCGCGCCGCCGAGCATGCGCACGAAGTTGATCGCGCTCGCGCCCTGTGGAATCAGCGGCTTGGCGAGCGGCCGCATCGAACCCAGGTTGAGCGACGGCAGGATGAACCCCAGCCCGATGCGCCCGATGATCGCGAACGCCACCAGCAGCCACAGCGCGCTGTCGAGCCTGAGCACCATCATCAGCGCGAACGAAGCCGCCAGCAGCGCAAGGCCCACGGTCACCAGCACCCATGTCGGATGCCGATCGGCGAGCCGGCCCACGCCCGCGATGGTCACGGCCAGCACGATGCCCGCGGGCAGCAGGATGGTTCCGACGTGCGATGCCGACAGGCTCAGCCCCACCTGCATGTACACCGGCAGGAGGTAGGTCGAGCCGAACAGCGCCGTGCCGTAGATGAAGGCGACCACGCTGCCCATCGCGAACTGCCGGTACTGGAAGAGCGCGAGGTTCATCAGCGGTGTGCCGCCCGAGGCCGCGAGCCGGCGCTGCCACCACACGAAGGCGACGAAGGACACCAGCGCACCGGCCAGCAGCAGCGCAGCCTGCAACGGCGAATCGCCGCGCAGTTCGACCAGCCCGTTCAGGAGGCACAGCGTGCCGACCGTGCCCAGCGCGAGGCCGCGCGCGTCGAGCCCGCCGCCTCGCACGGCGGCCACGCCGCCGGGGGCCGTCTTGGGCACGAACTTGTAGGCCAGCCAGATCGAGGCCAGGCAGAACGGCACCACCATGAAGAAGATCGAGCGCCAGCCGAAAAGATCGACCAGCACCCCGCCGATGCTCGGCCCGATGGCCGGCGCCAGCACCACGCCCATGCCGAAGATGCCGCTCGCGCGCCCCTGCTCGTGCGGCTCGAAGGCGCGCAGGATGATGATGGCCGGAATGGGCTGCACCACGCCCGCCGCGAGCCCTTCGGCCACGCGCGCGAACAGCACCAGCGAGAAGTTGTTGGCCAGCCCGCCCGCGATGCCGCCCACGAGCAGCAGCAGCATCGTGCCCACGTAGGTGCGGCGGTAGCCGTAGCGCGACAGCAGCCACGGCGTGGTGAGCATCGAGACCGTCATCGCCACCATGAAGCCCGAGCTCACCCACTGCGCGCGCTCCTGGCCGAGCGAGAAGTGATGGCTCATGCCGGGGATCGCGACGTTGACGATGGTCGACGACATGATCGACGCCATCGTCCCCACCATCACCGACAGCAGCAGATACCAGCGGTAGCGCTCGCCATAGCGTTCGCGCAGGGTGCCCATGGAGGGCGGAGCCGGCGTGGGCGCGGCTTCGGTCGTGTGTGGGGATGTCATGGGGCGGCGGAATGTCTCGGGGTCCGTCGTCCTACAAGCATATCGGTGTTTGCGCGGCGAAGGTCGTGGCGGGCGGTCGCACAATGCAGCGGCTGTCCCCTCCGCGTCAAGCTCAAGAAGACAACCACATGGATTCCCCGATCAACGATCCCGTCAACGAACAAGCCGCGAACGGCGAGGCTGGCGCCGCGCCCACGCTCGCGACCGAACTCGCCGCTCCGACCGTGAGCCGCGCCTACCGCTGCCAATGCGGCCGCCCCGTGTTCCTGCGCAACAGCGAATGCCTGGCCTGCCACACGCCGCTCGGCTACGTGATCGACCGCCTCGGCGTCATGCCGCTGGCGTCGGCCGAAGGCGGCGGCGCGCTGCCCGACACCTTCACCGTGTTCGGCGATCCGCACGGCAAGACCTACCACCGTTGCGCGAACCTCATGACGCCGGCCGCCTGCAGCTGGATGGTGGCGGTGCCGCGCGAAGGCGAGACCATTCCCGCCGACACCCAGGGCCTCGCGCCCGGCTACTGCCTCGCGTGCAGCGTGACCCGCACCATTCCCGATCTCTCGGTGGAGAGCAACGGCGAGCTCTGGCGCAAGCTCGAGACGGCCAAGCGCCGGCTCGTCTCGCAACTGCTCGCGCTGGGCCTGCCGGTGGTGAGCCGGCATGCCGATCCGGTGCACGGCCTGGCTTTCGATTTCCTGAGCAACATGCCGGGCGGCCCGCACGTCATGACCGGTCATGAGCACGGCGTGATCACGCTCAATGCCGAGGAGGCCGAAGACGCGGTGCGCGAACGCATCCGCGCCGAGATGCGCGAGCCCTACCGCACGCTGCTGGGCCACTTCCGCCACGAGATCGGCCACTACTACTGGGACCTGCTGGTGCTGCCGACCCCGTGGATCGACGACTTCCGCGCGCTCTTCGGCGACGACCGCGCCGACTACGCCGCTGCGCTGCAGACGCACTACGAGCAGGGCCCGCCGCCCGACTGGGCCGACCGCTTCGTGAGCAGCTACGCGAGCACGCATCCGTGGGAAGACTGGGCCGAGACCTGGGCCCACTACCTGCACATGGCCGACACCGCGGACACCGCGATGAGCTTCGGCGTCGATGCGACCAACGTGGAACTGGCCACAGACCTCTTCACCACCGACGACCTCTGGCAGCCCGACCATCCCGATGCCGCGACCTTCCTCGATTTCATCAACGGCTGGGTGCTGCTGACCAATGTGCTCAACGAGCTGTCGCGCAGCATGGGGCAGCCCGACTACTACCCCTTCGTGCTGCCGCGCGCGGCGGTGGGCAAGCTGCAGTTCATCCACCGCGTGATCACCGAGCAGCGGTCCGGGTCGGCGCCGACGATGGTGGTGGCTGGCGATGTGGCGGCGGCCGAGCCGGTAGAGCCTGCACCCGAGCAGGTGCAGTCGCAATCGCAGTCCCAGTCGCAATCCCAGGACGGCGTTCAGTCCTGAGGCGGTGTTCCCGCGGCGCAGCGCGCGCAGATGCAGGCCAAGCCCCGCATCGACTCCGGCAGTTTGGCGAGTGGTGCGTTGCTGAAGTCGACCTGCATGCACCAGCAGGGCGGCTGCGCCTGGCCCGTCTCGCGTTCGATCTCCATCGCGCAGCGGTTCGACTCGCCGCACAGCGGGCAGCGCGTGGCGTCGATGACCGCGGCGGCAGTGGTCGTCATGCGAGTTCGAAGGCCGGCAGCTTCTTGGCCACCGCAACGTTCTGCAGCGTCACATACACCGGCAAGCCGTCGCGGTACGCAGGGTAGTCCTCGCCCTCGATCAGCGGCAGCAGGTAGCGCCGGCATTTCTCGGTGATGCCGTAACCGTCGTCCGAAATGAAATCGCGCGGCATCGGCTTCTCGACATTGGCCACCGATTCGAGCGGCGCGCTGCCGAGGGTGTACGCATAGGGCACGTCGGAGGTGCGTTCGATCGTCGGCATCACCGCATTGCGGCCTTCGAGCGCGAGCTCGACCGCGCGCTGCCCCAGTTCGTAGGCCTGCTTCACATCGGTGGCCGAGGCGATGTGCCGCGCGGCGCGCTGCAGGTAGTCGGCCACGGCCCAGTGGAACTTGTGGCCGTGCGCATCCTTGATCATCTGCGCCACCACCGGCGCGGCGCCGCCGAGCTGTGCATGGCCGAACGCATCGCGCGTGCCCTGTTCCGCGAGGAAGGTGCCGTCGGGGTAATGGCATCCCTCGGACACCACGACAGAGCAGTAGCCATGCTGCTTCACCAGTTCATCGACGCGCGCAAGAAAGCGCGGCTTGTCGAACTCGATCTCGGGAAACAGCACCACCACCGGAATGCCATGGTCCGCAACAAGCCCACCGGCCGCAGCGATCCATCCCGCATGCCGGCCCATCACCTCGAGCACGAACACCTTGGTCGAGGTGGCGGCCATCGAGCGCACATCGAACGAGGCTTCGAGCGTGGACACCGCCACATACTTCGCGACCGAGCCGAAGCCCGGGCAGCAGTCGGTCAGCGGCAGGTCGTTGTCGATGGTCTTGGGCACATGGATCGCCTGCAGCGGGTAGCCGAGCGATTGCGACAGCTGGCTCACCTTGAAGCAGGTGTCGGCCGAATCGCCGCCGCCGTTGTAGAAGAAATAGCCGATGCCGTGCGCCTTGAACACCTCGATGAGCCGCTCGTATTCGCGCCGGTTCTTCTCGAGCGACTTGAGCTTGTAGCGGCACGAGCCGAATGCGCCCGAAGGCGTGGAGCGCAGCGCCGCGATGGCTTCGGCCGATTCGGCGCCCGTGTCGATCAACTCTTCCGTCAGCGCGCCGATGATGCCGTTGCGTCCGGCGTAGAGCTTGCCGATGCGGTCGGGGTGTTTTCGTGCCGTCTCGATCACGCCGCAGGCCGACGCATTGATGACCGAGGTGACGCCGCCCGACTGGGCGTAGAAGGCGTTGAGGATGGGCATGCGGGCATTCTCCCGCAGCCCCATGACAGGCGCCAGTGGCTGGGTGTCAGGATGTCAGCGGCTCTCGAACTCGGGCGGCCGCTTCTGCAGGAACGCGCTCACGCCCTCGCGGAAGGTCGGGCGATCGATCAGCTCGCGCTGGCGTTCGCTTTCGTAGTGCAGCTGCTCCTTCAGCGTGTGGCGCTCGGAGGCCTCGAAGGCTTCGCGTGCCTCGATCACCGCGTGCGCGGGGAGGCGTGCGAGGCGCTGGGCGATCGCGCGTGCATCGTCCATCAGCTGCTCGTCGTCGGCGCAGGCCCAGATCAGGCCCCACTGCACCGCGCGGCCTGCGCTCAGCCGTTCGTCGAGCAGTGCCATGCCCATTGCGCGCGCCTTGCCGGCACGCCGCGGAATGGCCCAGGTGCAGCCCAGGTCCGGCACGATGCCGAGCTTTGGCAGGAAGGGCAGGTAGAAGTACGCGCTGCGTGCGGCGATCGTCACGTCGGCCGCGAGCGCGAGGCCCACGCCCGCACCGGCCGCCGGGCCGTTCACCGCAGCAACGACAGGAACAGGCAGCGTGCGCAGCGTCTCGATCAGCGGGTTGCTCAGCGACTGCATCCATTCGGCCGTCTGCGTGCCGAGCGACTTGCCTTCTTCGCCGGGCGCCATCGCGCTCAGGTCGGCGCCGACGCAGAAGGCCTTGCCCGCGCCCGTGAGGATCACGGCGCGCACCGCGCGGTCGTTGCGGATGCGTTCCAGCGCGTCGCGCAGTTCGACCTGCAGCCCGTGCGCGATGGGGTTCAGCTTGGCCGGCAGGTTCAGCGTGAGCGTCGCGATGCCGTCGGCCAGTTCGTAGAGGATCAGTGCTTGGGAGTCCATGGCATCGAGGTTCGATGCCGATGGCACCCCGGTCAAGCCGGGGACAACCCGTGGGGCCGAAGTCGCCAAGGCGACCACCCGCGCGCCGGCCGCGCAAGAGGCATTGCGGCGGGCTGCGCGTCGGACACGGTGATGCAGGACGAAGTCAGCGCCGACACCAGGATGCGCCGGTGCTCGGTGCCGTCGAAACGGTCGCCGGGCTCGAGCACGATGTCGCGCGGATCGCGGTCGAGCGTGACCCAGACCGTGCCGCTGCGGCATTCGATGCCCACGCCCGCGCCATCGGGCACGGAGAAGACGGCGCGGGTCGGCAGGCTGACGTGGAAGCGGGAGGCAGAAGAGGACAAGGAGGACGAAGAAGACGGGTGGGTGCTCATGGCAAGCTCCATTGCATTCGGGATACGAATGAATATAGTGAGTCGGTCCCCTCCTTACACGCGGTCATTCGGAACTCGTTGCATGCCTGTAGAGAATGCGAAAGCCCCCAGAACCCCGAGCGGCGAGCTCCCGCCGCTGGATTTGCTGCGCAGTTTCGAGGCCGCCGCGCGCCAGCTCAGCTTCACGCTGGCGGCCGGCGAGCTGCACCTCACGCAGTCGGCCGTGAGCCGGCAGATCCAGCAGCTCGAGGCCAGCCTGGGCGTGCTGCTGTTCGAGCGCCGCCATCGGGCGCTGTCGCTCACCGAGGCCGGCGGCGTGCTGCAACGCGCGGTCACCGACAGCCTGGAGCGGCTGCGCGACGCCACGGCGCGCGTGCGCGCCAGCGCCGCGCCGCGGCAGGTGGCGATCACCTGCACGCCGGGCTTCGCATCGCTCTGGCTCATTCCGAAACTGGCGCGCTTTACCGGCACGCATCCGCAGGTCGACGTGCGCCTGTCGGCCACGCTCGACGTGCTCGACCTGGACGTGAGCCGCCTCGATCTCGCGGTGCGCTTCGTGCCCATCGGCCGCGGTGTGGGCCCGGCGCTGTTCGAGGAATCGGTGATCCCGCTGTGCGCGCCGCAGGTCGCCGCGTCGCTGCGGGAGCTCTCCGACTTTTCCGGGCTCACGCTGCTCACCATCGAATACCCGGACCACAGCGAAGCCCCGACCGCCGACTGGGAGCCGTGGCTCAAGGTGATGGGGCTGGAAGACCTGCGCGTGAAGAGCACGCTGCGCTTCACGCAGTACGCCGATGCGGTGGCCGCCGCGGTGGCGGGGCAGGGCGTGGTGATCGGGCGCTTGCCGTTGCTGCGCGAGCTGGTGCGCGACGGCCGGCTCGTGGCGCCGCTCGGCGAGGGCGCCGCATCGCACCGCGGCTACTTCATCGAGATGTCGAAACGCGCCGCGGGCAACCGCGACGCGCAGGACTTCGCGCAGTGGCTGCGCGACGAAGCAGAGGCTGCGCAGCGCGCCTGAGGAAAGCTCGCTGCTTCGAAGGCGATCAGCCCGGCAGCAGCACCTTGTTCACGACGTGGATCACGCCGTTCGACTGGTACACGTTGGCGATCGTCACCGTGGCCGTGCCGCCCTTGGCATCGGTCACCAGCACGTTGCTGCCGCTCATCGTGGCCGTGAGCGTGCCGCCGCTCGCGGTCTTCAGCACGGCCTTGCCGCCGCCTGCGTTGATCGCGCTCATGAGCGCCGGGCCGTCCATCCTGCCGGGCACCACGTGGTAGGTCAGCACCTTGGTCAGCGTGGGCTTGTTCTCGGGCTTGAGCAGCGTGTCGACCGTGCCGGCCGGCAGCGCGGCGAAGGCGGCGTTGGTCGGTGCGAACACGGTGAACGGGCCCGGGCTCTTGAGCGTGCCGACCAGGTCCGCGGCCTTGACGGCGGCGACCAGCGTCGTGTGGTCCTTGGAGTTCACGGCGTTGTCGACGATGTCCTTGGTCGGGTACATCGCGGCGCCGCCGACCATCGGGTTCGACGACATGCCGGAGCCGCCGCTGCCGCTCATGCCCATGCCGCCCGCGCAAGCGCCGAGCAGGACCGAAACGCCGAGTGCGATCACGAGTTTTTTCATGGAAGTCTCCTGGAAAGAAATGGTTGTCGAGGTTCTCTGTGGAAACCGCCAACAGCTCGGAGGCGCGATGCGCTTGAGATCAATACGGCGGGTCGATGCAACTGGATTCAGCGTGCGGCATCGCGTCGGCTTTGCGCCACAGCCATGAAGCCGGCGCTTGCACATCGCGCATGTGCTCGACAGAATCCGCCCTTCGTTTTTCAGCAACAGTTTCTTTTCACCGCGCCTGGCGACCTGCTACCTCCCGGGCGACCAACCAATTCAATGAACCGTTTCCTGAACACCTGACCCGCACACCGACCGCCCCGGCCGGATGTGCATCCATGCATCCGCCGAGGCCTTGTCGACAAAGGCCCCGCGCAGCCATTCGCCGGGGCCTTTTTGTTTTTGGAGTGTGCGCACATGAGTGCTCAACGAAAGGCCCGCGACGACGAGAAGCGTCTGGGCCGGTTCTATTTTTCGGTGCCGTCCTCGGCACCTCGCAATCCCGTGGTGGCCGCGATGGCGCGCCGCGAATCCAGCCAGGGCGCGGGGCGCCACCTGCGCACGCATCGCGCGGAGCGGCGTGCGCAGAAGGTGGCGCTGCAGAAGGCTGCGCGCAGCGTGGGACGTGGGGGCGACGATGCGTGACGACATGGACAAGGTCATCGTCGAACGCCCGCGTCGCGGCGGCGGCTGGCAGGGTGATGCGCGCGCATGGCGTAACAGCAAGGAGGCCGGTTCGCACCTGGGCATGAAGCGCGGCTACCACCGCACGAAGTGGCTCAACGAGAACCTCGCGCCGCTCAAGCGCTGGCTGCACAAGCAGGTGCACCGGCCATGGGACAAGGTGTATGCGGAACTCTGCAGCGGCATCGACCGCCGCAGCACGGTGCAGGCGCACATCTTCGAGCACATCGACCAGTTCGTCGTGCGCGACGCGGTGATGCGCGATGGCGAGGTGTGGGTGAGCGCATCCTGGTGGGGGCGCGGCGGCCGCGCACCGCTCGAGGAAGCCTCGCATGTCGAGCTGTTCGTACACCCGCTCACCGGCATCCTGCTGCCCAACCGGCGGCTGCGCGAGGCGCGTGCGGCGCAACGGGCGCGCTATGGCAACTGGGCCGAGCAGAGCGGCGACAAACCCTATGCGGTCTATCACGTGATCGACGAGCGCACGCAATGGCACCGCGTCGACGGCTGCTGGTTCGAGATCACGCTCGCGAAGTTTCCCCAAAGGACTTGCGCGACGAAGCCGGAGGAGAAGTGCTACGACGTGCTGCGTCGTTGCCTCGTTACCCGCAGTGGCGCTGCACAGCGACCCGCACCTGGCATGCCCACCCATTGCGGCTTGTACGGACGCAACGATGTGTATGCAGTCGCCAAGCGGCAACTGGGCCGACGCGAAGTGCGGGCGCGTCTTGGCGACGACGCCTGAGTGATGTGTTCGCGGCCTTCCGCGCGCTCAGGACGCGCGTGCAGGCACCGGCGCACGCGGCAGCAAGGCGAACGCGAGCGTGCCCGCAGCCAGCATCCCCGCCACGGTCAGGAACACCGCGCGGAACGGCTCGACGCCATGGGCCACGCCCCACGACGCCGCCACGCCCGTCGTCCATTGCATGAGCGAGACCCCGAGGAACATCGCCATGTTCATCAACGCCATCGCGCGCCCCGTCATCGCCGCGGGGTAGCCGTTCTTGGTGTACGCGTACTGCAGCACGCTGTAGCCCGAGATGAGTCCGTAGACGATCGGCAGGCCGATATCGATCACGCGCGAATGCGTGAATGCCATCGCGCCGAACATCAGCGCGCCGGCCGAGGCGCAGCCCATCATCCAGCGCGTGCGTCGTGCGGGGCCCGGGTCGAGGCGGCCGAACAGCGCGGGGCTGATCATGCCGGTGACCGTCATCACCAGCGCCACGTTGCCGCTGGCGACGAGCGAGAGGCCGTGCCGCTCGTGCAGCACCGGCCCGAGCCAAAGGCCGCGCAGCGTGATGAAGGCCGCATACGACACGCAGGCAAAGCACAGCAGGCCCAGCGTGTGCGGCATCGCGAACAGCGGCAGCAGTTCGCGCACCGCCTTCCGCAGCGACTGGCGTTCGGCCGGCGCGGTCTGCGGCGCAAGGTCCACCGCACGAGCCGGCTCGCGCACGCGCCAGAGGATGACGATCCACGACAGCACCGCGAACGCGGCCAGCACCGTGTAGCCGGCACGCCATGACGCGGCCTCGATCAGCAGCGCGAGCGGCGTGCCGGTGAAGAGAATGCCCATCCCCGCGAGGCTCATCACCAGCCCCGACATCGCGGTGAAGCGCGAGGCATCGAAATGCCGCGCGATGAACACCGTGCACGCGAGGAACGCCGGCGCGCAGCCGACGCCGATCAACGCCTGCCCGACCAGCAGCATGTGAAAGCTCGACGCCACCGCGCACAACGCGGCGCCCGCGATGGCCAGCGGAAACGCAGTGAGCACCGTGCGCCGCACGCCGAACATGTCGATCGACACGCCCATCGCGAGCTGCATGATCCCGAACATGAAATGAAAGGTGCCCGCCCATGTGCCCAGTTGCTGGGGCGACAAGCCGAAGTGGCTGCTGAGCGGCGTGGCCATCATGGCGCCGACGGTGCGGAAGGCCTGGCTCAGCGCGAAGGCGCTGGCGAGTGCCACGAGCATGGCGGCCGCGGAGGTCGACCAGCGCGGCGGGGGCGGCGAGGCCGCGTTCGTGTTCATCGGGAGGGGAAGGCTGAAAGGAGAAGAAAGCGGCATGAATGCTAATGGCATGCCGCCCTCCATGCAGAACGGCGCCCGAAGGCGCCGCTCGTTCGCTCAAGCCCGGCGTGCCGGACGCACGCCGATCAAGCCTCGCCCTTGACCTTCAAACGCCATGCATGCAGCAGCGGCTCGGTGTAGCCGCTCGGCTGCTCGATGCCCTTGAACACCAGGTCCTGCGCCGCCTTGTATGCGGCCGACGTCGCGAAGTTGCCGGCCATCGGCTGGTAGAGCGCGTCGCCCGCGTTCTGCTCGTCGACCACCTTGGCCATGCGCTGGAAGGTCTCGTCGACCTGCGCCTTGGTCACCACGCCGTGCAGCAGCCAGTTGGCGATGTGCTGGCTCGAGATGCGCAGCGTTGCGCGGTCTTCCATGAGGCCCACGTTGTGGATGTCGGGCACCTTGGAGCAGCCCACGCCCTGGTCGATCCAGCGCACCACGTAGCCGAGGATGCCCTGCACGTTGTTGTCGATTTCCTGTTGGCGCTCTTCGGCCGTCCACTTGGCTTCGGCCGCGATCGGCACCTGCAGCAGCGCGTTGAGGATGTTGTCGCGCTCGCCGTCGGCATCGATCTTCTCCAGCTCCTGCTGCACTGCCGTCACGCTCACCTGGTGGTAGTGCAGCGCATGCAGCGTGGCGGCGGTGGGCGAGGGCACCCAGGCGGTGTTGGCGCCGGCCTTGGGGTGGCCGATCTTCTGCTCGAGCATCGCGGCCATCAGGTCGGGCATGGCCCACATGCCCTTGCCGATCTGCGCCTTGCCGCGCAGGCCGCACGAGAGGCCGACCAGCACGTTGTTCTTTTCGTAGGCACCGATCCACGCGCTGGACTTCATGTCGCCCTTGCGGATCATCGGGCCGCCCTGCATGGCGGTGTGCATCTCGTCGCCGGTGCGGTCCAGGAACCCGGTGTTGATGAAGGCTACGCGCGCGGCCGCTTCGGCGATGCAGGCCTTCAGGTTCACGCTGGTGCGGCGTTCCTCGTCCATGATGCCGAGCTTCACCGTGTTGGCGGAGAGGCCGAGCAGTTGCTCGACGCGGCCGAACAGCTCGCTCGCGAAGGCCACTTCGGCCGGGCCGTGCATCTTGGGCTTGACGATGTAGATGCTGCCGGTGCGCGAGTTGCCCTTGCGCTTGAGGTCGATGGTGGCGATGGTGGTGGTCACCACGGCATCGAGGATGCCTTCCGGAATCTCCTTGCCGCCGGCGTACAGGATCGCAGGGTTGGTCATCAGGTGGCCGACGTTGCGCAGGAACATGAGCGAGCGGCCGTGCAGCTTCACGGGCTGGCCGTCGGCGCCGGTGTATTCGCGATCGGCATTCAGGCCGCGCGTGAAGGTCTTGCCGCCCTTGGCGACTTCTTCCGTCAGCGTGCCTTCGACGATGCCGAGCCAGTTCGAATATGCGACCACCTTGTCGGCCGCGTCGACCACGGCCACCGAGTCTTCGAGGTCCAGGATGGTCGAGAGCGCGGCTTCGAGCACCAGGTCGCTCACGCCGGCCGCATCGCTCTTGCCGATGGCAGTGCTGCGGTCGATGCGGATATCGAGGTGGATGCCGTTGTGCTTGAGCAGCACGGACGACGGGGCCGACGCATCGCCCTGGTAGCCGATGAACTGCGCGGGGTCGGCCAGCCCGGTGCTGCTGCTCTGCAGCGCGACGACAAGCTTGCCGTCCTTCACGCTGTAGCCGGTCGCCATCTTGTGCGAGCCGTTGGCGAGCGGCGCGGCCTGGTCGAGCACGTTGCGTGCGAACTCGATGACCTTGGCGCCGCGCACGGGGTTGTAGCCCTTGCCCTTCTCGGCACCGCCGGTTTCAGGGATCGCGTCGGTGCCGTACAGCGCGTCGTACAGCGAGCCCCAGCGCGCGTTGGCGGCGTTGAGCGCGTAGCGCGCGTTCAGGATCGGTACCACCAGCTGCGGGCCGGCCTGCAGTGCGAGCTCGGAGTCGACGTTGGCGGTCGTGGCCTTCGCGCCCTTGGGCTGCGGCAGCAGGTAGCCGATCTTTTCCAGGAAGGCGCGGTAGGCCGGCATGTCGGCGATCGGGCCGGGGTTCTTCTTGTGCCAGGCGTCGAGCTCGCTCTGCAGGCGGTCGCGCTCGGCGAGCAGCGCGATGTTCTTCGGCGCGAGGTCGCTCACGATGGCGTCGAAGCCCTTCCAGAAGACGTCGCTCGCCACGCCGGTGGCGGGCAGGACCTTTTCTTCGATGAAACGGTGGAGCTCGGTCGCAACCTGGAGTCCGTGGGCGGTGGTGCGGGCGGTCATGTTTTCTCTCCTGGAAATCGAAATGCGGCGGAATACGGAATCTAAAGACGTGGGTGTCGCAATGACGTAGGTCAACTTTATTCGATACTTTACGAGGGAGTAAGAGCCGAAAGTGAGATTTATCAATGACAAAAATGAAGGTAATGGCTGCGCGACGCCGCTTTTCGCTCAAAGGGTAGGCACTGATAGAGGCGCCGCGGGCACCGGATATATTTAACTTCTTAAATAATCCCGACCGCGTCGAAATGATCCTCCTGGCTTCCAACGAAAACCCGCTCGGCATGCCCGAGTCGGCCCGCCGCGCCGCCGCTGCCGCCCTCGAAGGCGCGGGCAACTACCCCGACAGCAACGGCACCGCGCTCAAGAATGCACTGGCCGCCCGGCTCGACGTGTCGCCGGAGTGGCTCACGCTGGGCAGCGGATCGAGCGAAATCCTCGAACTCGCCGCACAGGTGAGCCTGAAGCCGGGCGAGAACGTCGTTTATTCGCAGTACGGCTTCATCGTCTACGCGCAGGCCACGGCGCATGCGCACGCACGCGCCACCGTCGTGCCCTCGCAAGATTTCGGCCACGACCTCGACGCGATGCGCGCCGCCATCGGCGACGACACGAAGCTGGTGTTCGTCGCCAACCCGAACAACCCGACCGGCACCTTTATCGATGCTGCGCCGCTGCTGGCCTTCCTGCAATCGGTGCCCGCGCATGTGACGGTGCTGCTCGACGAGGCCTACACCGAGTACCTCTCGCCCACGCAGCGCTACGACAGCATCGAGTGGGTGCGGCGCCTGCCGAACCTGATCGTGGCGCGCACCTTCTCCAAGGCTTTCGGCCTGGCCGGGATGCGCATCGGCTACGGCGTGTCGCAGCCGCCGCTGACGTCGCGCATGAACGCGCAGCGCCCGCGCTTCAACGTGACGACGCCGGCCCAGGCCGCGGCGGTGGCCGCGCTCGGCGATGCGGATTTCCTCGCGCGCACCTACGAGCTCAACACCGCTGGACGCGACCAGCTCGCCGCGGGCTTCACCGAACTGGGCCTCACGTTCATCCCTTCGTCGGGCAACTTCCTGATGGTGCAGGTGGGCGATGCGCAAGCCGTGCATGCGCGCCTCTTGGCCGCCGGCATCGAGGTCTCGCTGCTCGGCCCCTACGGCCTGCCGCAGTGGCTGCGCGTGAGCGTCGGCCTGCCCGAACAGAACAAGGCCCTGATCGCCGCGCTGCGTTGAGCTGCGCTGAGCGCCGTCCCCATTCCAACCACGACCCCGAGGAGACAGAAGCATGAAACGCCGCCAGTTCGCAGCGCAGGCCGCTGCCGTCATTGCAGTCACGGCCACCGCGCCGATGGCCTTCGCGCAGGAGCGCACCACGCGCATCCTGGTCGGGTTTCCGCCGGGCGGGTCGGCGGACGTGGTGGCGCGCCTCCTGGCCGACAAGATGCGCGTCTCGCTCGGGCAGAACGTCATCATCGACAACAAGCCCGGCGCGGCGGGGCGCCTTGCGCTGGGCGAACTCAAGCGCTCGCCGCCGGACGGCAGCGTGCTGGTCTTCTCGCCGAGCGGCGCGATGGTGATCCACCCGTGGCTCTATTCGAACCTCGGCTACGACCCGGCGAAGGACTTCACGCCGATCTCGCTCGCCAGCACCTTCGACTTCGCGGTGACGGCCGGGCCGGGCGCGCCGCCCGGCGATATCAAGACGGTGCTGGCGTGGATGAAGGCCAACCCCGCCAAGGCCAACTACGCGACCTCGGGCGCGGGCACGGTGCCGCATTTCGCCGGCCAGCTGCTGGCGCAGGCGGCGGGCGTGCCGATGACGCACGTCGCCTACCGCGGCGGCGCGCCGGCAGCGCAGGACCTGATCGGCGGGCAGGTGCCGCTGATGGTCGACACCGCTTCGGAAACCATTGAGCACCACCGCGCCGGCAAGGTGCGCATCCTCGCGGTGACGGGCGAGCAGCGCAGCCGCGCGCTGCCCGATGTGCCGACGCTGAAGGAGGCCGGCATCAACGTGACGGCCGATGCGTTCTTCGGGCTCTACGGCCCGCCGGGCATGTCGCCCGAAGTGGTCGCGCGGATCGACAAGGCCGTGGCCGATGCGCTGCGCATGCCCGATGTGCAGGACAGGATCTACGCGCTGGGGCTCGTGCCGGCACATGCGGGGCCGGCTGAACTGGCGGCCATTCAGGCGGCGCATCTGAAGCGCTGGGAAATGCCGATCAAGAACTCGGGCTTCAAAGCCGAGTCCTGAAGGACCCCGAATTTCTCCCTCCCCTTCCGGGGGAGGGCGGGGGTGGGGGCACGACGGCCTCCGCAAAAACACCGCGCCCGATCGAAGGCCGCGCGCCCCCATCCCAGCCTTCCCCCGGGAGGGGAAGGAGCAAGACCCTCAGGTCACACCTGGCCGCTGAGTTCCTTCGCTGCCGCACGCACGGGCTCGATGTAGCCCTCGTCGTAGCGGTGCGTCGGCATCGTCAGCGTGACCGCCGCGGCGAGGCTGCCGTCCGCATGGAACACCGGCGCCGAGATGCCCGCGAGTTCGGCGGTGCGGTCGCCCACCAGCGCACAGAAGCCCTGCGAGCGGATCGCGTCGTAGAGCTTGCGTTCCTTCGCGCCGCGCGGCCGCTCGGCCTCGGGCCCGAAGGCGATCAGCACGCGCGCACCGGCGCCGCGGTCGTTGGGCAACAAGTCGCCCGCGCGCACGTGGTCGCGCACCACATGCGACGAATCGATGCGGAACTGGCACAGGCGCACCCAGCTCTCGCCCTGTTCCTGCCGCACGTGGTACGCCGCGCTTTCGCCGGTGGCGGCGACCAGCACACGCAGCACCGGCAGCACGATGCGGTCGAGCGACTGCGATGCGGCGTACAGGCCATGCAGCCGCGCGATCTCCATGCCCAGCGCGTAGCGGCCGTCGTCCTGCCGGCGGACGAGCCGCGCATGTTCGAGCGATGCCAGCAGCCGCAGCACCGTGCTCTTGTAGAGCTGCGTGCGCTCGGCGAACTGCGCGAGCGACAGCGCCTCGTCACCCGCCCGAAACGCCGACAGCAAGCTCAGCGCGCGATCGACCGCGGCAGCACCGCCGGGGGCGGCATTGAGGTCGGAAACCGATTCGGTCTGGGCTTTGCGGGGCATGGGCGTGACTTGACAGGGAAAGTCGATCGGCGGTCTAATTCTGTTTAACGGAATCTAGTTCTGTCTAATAGAACTGTCAAGCGATCTGCCACGGATCGCTCCAAGGAGACGAAGTCGATGACACCCCCCGATGTCCTCATCAGCGAGGTCGGCCCGCGCGACGGCCTGCAATCGGTCAAGGCCACCATGCCCACGGCCGACAAACTGCGCTGGATCGACGCGCTCTACGCCGCCGGCGTGCGCGAGATCGAAGTCGCCTCGTTCGTGCCCGCGAAGCTGCTGCCCCAGATGGCCGACGCCGCCGACGTGGTGCGCCACGCGATCACGCTGCCCGGCCTCACCGTGATGGCGCTGGTGCCCAACCGCAAGGGCGCGCAGGCCGCGCTCGAAGCGGGCGTGCACAAACTCACGATGCCGGTTTCGGCGAGCGTGGCGCATTCGCTGGCCAACGTGCGCAAGACCCCCACCGAAATGGTCGAGGAGGTGCGCGCCATCTCCGACCTGCGCCGCGCGATCGCGCCGCAGGTGAAGCTCGAAGCCGGCATCTCCACCGCGTTCGGCTGCACGCTGCAGGGGTTGGTGCCCGAAGACGACGTGATCCGTCTCGCCGCGCAGTGCATCGAGGCCGGTGCTGACGAATCGGGGCTTTCCGACACCGTCGGCTACGCCAATCCCGCGCAGGTGCGCCGTCTCTTCAAGCGCCTGCGCGCGGAACTCGGCACGCACGCCGGCGCGGCCCACATGCACAACACGCGCGGCCTCGGCATCGCGAACTGCCTGGCCGCGTGGGACGAGGGCGTGCGCACCTTCGATGCCTCGCTCGGCGGCCTCGGCGGCTGCCCCTACGCGCCCGGCGCCTCAGGCAACGCGGTGACCGAAGACCTCGTCTTCATGTTCGAAGCCATGGGCGTTCGCACCGGCATCGACATCGAGAAACTCATCGCGGCGCGCGCGCCGCTCATGGCCGGCCTGCCCGGCGAACCAGTCTACGGCATGACGCCCGAAGCTGGTTTGCCCAAGGGTTTTGTCCAGGAACACAACGCACATGTCTGAAGCCAATCCACTCCCTTACGCAGGCGTTCGCGTCGTCGAGTTCACCCACATGGTCATGGGCCCGACCTGCGGCCTGCTGCTGGCCGACCTCGGCGCCGAGGTCATCAAGGTCGAGCCCATCGAGGGCGACAACACGCGCCGCCTGCTCGGTTCGGGCTCGGGGTTCTTTCCGACCTTCAACCGCAACAAGAAAAGCATCGCGCTCGACCTGAAGCAGCCCGAAGGCGTCGAGGCCGCGCTGCGCCTGATTGCCACGGCCGACATCGTGAGCGAGAACTTCAAGCCCGGCACGATGAAAAAGCTGGGGCTCGACTACGACACGCTGTCCAAGCTCAACCCGCGGCTCATCTACGTGAGCCACAAGGGCTTCCTGCCCGGCCCGTACGACCATCGCACTGCCCTCGACGAAGTGGTGCAGATGATGGGCGGCCTCGCCTACATGACCGGCCGCTCGGGCGATCCGCTGCGCGCGGGCACCAGCGTGAACGACATCATGGGCGGCATGTTCGGCGCCATCGGCGCGATGGCCGCGCTGCGCCAGCGCGACGCCACGGGCAAGGGCTGTGAGGTGCAGTCCGCGCTGTTCGAGAACAACGTGTTCCTCGTCGCGCAGCACATGATGCAGTTCGCCGCCACCGGCAAGGCCGCGGACCCGATGCCCAGCCGCATCTCTGCCTGGGCCGTATACGACGTCTTCACCGTGAAAGACGGCGAGCAGATCTTCCTCGCGGCCGTCAGCGACAAGCAATGGGCCATCTTCTGCAAGGCCTTCGGCCTCGAAGACATGCTGGCCGACCCGCGCCTGAAGACCAACAACGACCGCGTGCGCGCGCGCGAATGGATGATGCCGATCCTGCGCTCGCACCTGGCGGAGCGCAGCGCGGCCGAACTCGCTGCCGTGTTCGAGCAGAACGAGCTGCCCTTCGCGCCCATCACCAAGCCGCAGGAGCTGTTCGACGATCCGCACCTGAACGCCACCGGCGGCCTTGCGCCCGTGCGCATGAACGACGGTCACATGGCCAAGGTGCCGCTCGCACCGTTCACGCTGGGCGGCCAGCGCCCCGGCATCCGGCTGCAGCCGCCGCACATCGGCGAGCACAGCAACGAGTTGCTGAAAGAAGTGGGCTACAGCGACGAAGAGATCGCGGCCCTCAAGTCACACCACATCACCCTCGGAGACTGACCCCATGTTTCTCACCACACGGCGCGCCTTGCTGGCCTGCGCCGCAGCCGCTGCATGCCTTCCCGCCATCCCCGCCCTTGCGGCAGACAGCGCCGCCTGGCCCGACAAGCCCGTGCGCCTCGTCGTGCCCTACACCCCGGGCGGCGCCACCGACATCGTCGCGCGCCTCATCGCACAGAAGGTGACCGACGACACGAAGTGGACCTTCATCGTCGACAACCGCGCGGGCGGCAACGGCAATATCGGCATCGACGTGGTGGCCAAGGCGAAGCCCGACGGCTACACCATCGGGCTCGGCCAGACCGCCAACCTCGCGATCAACCCGACGCTCTTTCCGAAGATGCCGTACGACGCATTGAAGGACGTGGTGGCCGTGTCGATCGTCGCGGCGCAGCCGGTCGTGCTGGTGGTGCGAACCGAAGCGCCCTTCAAGACGTTGGCCGACGTGGTGGCCGCCGCCAAGGCCAAGCCCGGCGAGATCAAGCAGGCGCTCGCCGGCACCGGCACGCTCGGCCACATGGCCGGCGAGGTGCTCGCCAAGCGCGCGGGCTTCAAGGTGCTCAACGTGCCGTACAAGGGCGCCGCGCCCGCCATCACCGACCTGCTCGGCGGCCAGACCGACTACATGTTCGCCACGCCGCAGGGCGCGCTCGCGATGGTCAAGGGCGGCAAGCTGCGTGCGCTGGCCGTCACCTCGGCCCAGCGCCTGCCGGTGATGCCCGATGTGCCGACCGTGGGCGAAAGCTACAAGGGCTTCGAGGCGGTGGACTGGAAGGCCGTCGTCGTGCCGGCCGGCACGCCCGCCGACATCGTGAAGAAGCTCAACGCCGCCATCGACAAGGCGCTCGCCAAGCCGGCGACCATCGCGCAGCTGCAGGCCGAGGGCAGCGTGCCGGTCGGCGGCAGCCCGGAGCGGGCGGCGCAGTACATCAAGGCGGAGCACGAGCGCTGGGGCGCAGCGGTGCGCGACGCGGGCGTCCGGCCCGAATAAGCAGCGCCTTCCGTGCGGCGGGCGATCTCAGGAATGCCCACCGGCCGGCGGGCGATATAGTTCCCGCCCCATGGACCGCCTGAAGCAACTCGAATCCTTCGTCTCGGTCGCAGCCCGCGGCAGCCTCACGGCCGCGGCCAAGGCCGAGGGCGTGGCGCCCGCAATCATGGGGCGGCGGCTCGATGCGCTGGAAGAGCGGCTGGGCGTCAAGCTCCTGGTCCGCACCACGCGGCGCATCACGCTCACGCACGAGGGCAGCGCGTTCCTCGAAGACTGCCAGCGGCTCCTCACCGAATTCGCGAATGCCGAAGCCAGCGTGAGCGCCGGCGGCGTCAAGGCCAGCGGGCACCTGCGGGTGACGGCGCCGGCCGGCTTCGGCCGCCGCCACGTCGCGCCGCTGGTGCCGCGCTTTCATGCGATGCATCCGGAGGTGACCATCTCGCTGAACCTCAGCGACCGCGTGGTCGACGTGACCGGCGAGAGCTTCGACTGTGCGGTGCGCGTGGGCGATCTGCCCGACTCCTCGCTCGTGAGCGTGCGCCTGGCCGACAACCGCCGCCGCTGCGTGGCGACGCCCGATTTCCTGCGCCGGCATGGCACGCCGAAGCACCCCGGCGACCTGTCGCGCTTCGCCTGCCTCACGCTGTCGAGCGACGCCTCGCAGACGCGCGGCTGGGCCTTTCGCGTCACCACCGAGGCCGGCGTGGAAGAGCTGATCCACCTGCGCCCGAGCGGCCCGCTCGATTGCTCCGACGGCCAGGTGCTGCACGACTGGTGCCTGGCTGGCCACGGCATCGCCTGGCGCAGCACCTGGGAGGTCGAGGCGGAGATCGATGCCGGCCTGCTGGTGCCCGTGCTCGACGAATTCGCAGCGCCGCCCAACGGCATCTACGCGGTGTTCGCGGGCGCCAAGCACCTGCCGCTCAGGGTTCGACTGTGGCTTGATTTCCTCAAGGACCAGTACGGACAACCGGAATTCTGGGGACGAACGGCCTGAAGAGGCGGGAGCGGCGTCACAATCAGTTTGCATTTAAAAAACCGCCGAAGTCCCCACGGCTCTCTTCGCGAAACACCGCGGAACCGGCTTTGCCGGGCCGCTGGTGTTGCCCCCGGTAGGGGGTGGGAGAAGCGACACGAAGTGCGCGAAGCCTGGGGGCGAGTCCTAGAAAGCCATCGATGACCCTCGAAGCCATCCTCGCCTACGTGCATCTGCTCGCCATCCTCACGATGGTCGTGTTCATTTCCAGTGAAGCAGCCTTGTGCCGCGTGCAGTGGCTCAATGCCGCCGTGGTCGAGCGGCTCGCCAAGGTCGACATGGTCTACGGCATCGCCGCCATCGCGGTGCTTGTCACCGGCATCGCGCGCACCTGGTGGGGCGTGAAGGGCACGGCCTGGTACTGGACCAACCCGCTGCTGCACGTGAAGCTGGGCCTCTTCATCATCGTCGGCGTGCTGTCGATCTTTCCGACGCTCACCTATTTCCGCTGGCGCAAGACGCTGCGCTCGACCGGCAAGCTGCCGGCGGAAGAAGACATCAAGAAGACGCGCAAGCTGGTGATGGTGCAGGCCCACCTGATCGCGCTGATTCCGCTGGTGGCCGTGTTCCTCGCGCGCGGCTTCGGCAAGTAAGCCGGCATGGGACCCGCCGGCATCCAGCTCCTGTTTGCCGGCACGATCTTCAGCAGCGCGTTCCTGCTGTTCCTGGTCCAGCCGCTCATCGCCAAGCAGATCCTGCCGTGGTTCGGCGGCTCGGCCGCCGTGTGGTCGATCTGCATGGTGTTCTTCCAGGTCGTGCTGCTCGCGGGCTACGCGTACTCGGACTGGATCACGCGCCATCTGCGGGTGCGCGCCCAGGCGGCGCTGCACATCGCGCTCTTGCTCGCGAGCCTGGCCTTCCTGCCGATCGTGACCAGCGTGCGCTGGAAGCCGACCGGCGCCGAAGACCCGACGCTGTGGATCCTGGGCCTCCTGCTCGGCACCATCGGCCTGCCTTATTTTTTGCTCTCGACCACGGGGCCGCTGGTGCAGTCGTGGGTGGCGCGCACGCCGTGGGGCGCGCAGGTGTACCGGTATTTCTCGCTGTCGAACCTGGCGTCGCTGCTGTCGCTGTTGAGCTATCCGGTGCTGATCGAGCCGCGCAGTTCGCTGCTGCAGCAGGCGCACGGATGGTCGTGGGGCTATGCGGCGTTCGTGGCGCTGTGCAGCGGCACCACGCTGTATGTGGCGCGCCGCTGGGCTGACGTGCCGCTGCAGCAGCAAGCTTCCGGCGATGCGGCCACGGCCCCTGAGAAACCGCCGCGCACCGCCGACTACCTGCTGTGGCTCGCACTGCCCGCGCTGGGCTCCTGGCTCCTGCTGGCGGTGACCAACCACATCACCCAGAACGTGGCGGCCGTTCCCTTTCTCTGGGTGCTGCCGCTCTCCCTGTACCTGCTGACCTTCGTGCTGTGCTTCGAGAGCGACCGCTGGTATCGCCGCGGCGTGTTCCTGCCGCTCGCGGCCGCGATGCTGCTGCTGTGCGCCTTCGGGCTGCAGGACCGCATCGGTGTCTACGTCAAGACTGCGCTGCCGATTTATGTGATCGGGCTCTTCGCCCTGTGCATGTTCCTGCACGGCGAGATGGCCCGGCTGCGGCCCGGGCCGCGCTACCTCACGCGCTTCTACCTGATGCTGTCGCTCGGCGGCGCGCTGGGCGGCGTCGCGGTGGGACTGGTCGCGCCGCACGTGCTGCCCGCCTACTACGAGCTGGGCATCGGGCTGGTGTTGACGGCGCTGGTGGCCGCGGTCGTGCTGCGCGGGCGGCGCTGGCTGTCGGTGGCCGGCGTGGCGGTCGCGGGTTGCTGCGCGTGGTTCCTGCTGCTGCAGGTGCGCGACGACACGGTCGATGCACGCACCCTGCAGCGCAACTTCTACGGCACGCTGGTCACGCTCGACAGGCAGAAAGACGACCCGGCCGACAGCGTGCGGCGCATGTTCCACGGCTCGGTGAAGCACGGTGAGCAGTTCCTCTCGCCGGCGCGCCGCAGCGAGCCCACGTCCTACTACGGCCGCACGTCAGGCATCGGCCGCGCAATCGCCGCCGCGCCCGCGGGGCCGCGCCGCGTCGGGCTGATCGGGCTGGGCGCGGGAACGCTCGCAGGCTACGGGCGGACCGGCGACGTCTACCGGGTCTACGAGATCAATCCGCAGGTGTTCGATCTGGCCGACACCGAATTCAGTTTCCTGCGCGACAGCCCGGCCCGCATCGAGCGCGTGCTGGGCGATGCGCGCCTGGCGCTGGAGCGCGAGCCCGCGCAGGGTTTCGACGTGCTGGCAGTCGACGCGTTTTCGGGCGACTCGGTGCCGATCCACCTGGTCACCGCCGAGGCGATGGAGGTCTACCTGCGGCATCTGCGGCCGGGCGGCATCGTCGCCTTTCACGTGACCAACCGCTTCCTGGCGCTGGCCCCGGTGGTCGCGAAGATCGCCGAATCCAAGGGACTGCACGCGGTGCTGGTGCACGACGACACGGCCGACACCGCGTGGCTCCTGGACACCGACTGGGTGCTGGTTGCGCGCGAGGCCGAGGCCCTGGGGCGCGAACCGGTAGGCGCTGCCGCATCCGCCATTGCGCCGGTGGCCGGCGCCCGGCCCTGGACCGACGACTTCAACAACCTGCTGGGCATACTGAAGTAGCAGTGGCGGCCGCGCCATGAAAAAAGCCCGCACGCGGCGGGCTCTTCCTTTCTTGCGCTGCTTTATCTAGCAGCGCGACGCGGGCCTCATCAGGCCTTGGCGTCCTTCTCGCACTTCTTGATGAAGCTGTTCTTGGCGGCGCCGGCCAGCGGCTTGCCGTTCTTGTCGATGGCCTTGGCGGCGCAAGCGGGCGCTGCGGCGGCCTTGGCTTCCTTCTCGCACTTCTTGATGGAGCTGGCCTTCGCGGCGCCGGCCAGGGGCTTGCCGTTCTTGTCGATGGCCTTGGCATCGCAGGTGGCGCCGGCGGCGGGTGCTGCTGCAGCAGGAGCGGCGGCGGCCGGGGCGACAGCGGGCGCGGGGGCCTTGTCTTGTGCCTGTGCGGCGCCGAACGTAAGGCAGGCGCCCAGGGCGACCAGGGAAAGGAACTTCTTCATGGTGATATGTCCTTGCAAGGTTGAGTTGTGACAGGTGCCCCGCCCCGGGGCCGACCATCCTAACGGCCCAAGGCAACGATCGGATGACGATCGTCAACAGCGCCCGGGTTTGCCCCCGGTAAAATTCACAGATGCTATTGGCCAAACAGGAGCTGCTCGCGGCGCTCGCGAACACGCTCGAATCCCTCTCCCCCGGCGCCGGCTCCAAGGCCGCGTTCGAATCGCCCAAGGTGGCTGCGCATGGCGATTTCGCCAGCACGGCTGCCATGCAGCTGGCCAAACCGCTGGGCCGCAAGCCCCGCGAACTGGCCGAGCAACTGAGCGCTGCGCTGCTCGCCACCCCCGCTTTCGGCCAATGGGTCGAAGCCATCGAGATCGCCGGGCCCGGCTTCCTCAACATCCGCCTGAAGACCGCTGCCAAGCAGCAGATCGTGCGCGAAGTGCTGTCCGCAGGTAACACTTTCGGCCAGCAGCCCGCCACCGGCGAGAAGGTGCTGGTCGAGTTCGTCTCGGCCAACCCGACCGGCCCGCTGCACGTCGGCCACGGCCGCCAGGCCGCGCTGGGCGATGCCATCTGCAACCTGCGCGCCTCGCAGGGCGACAGCGTCTGGCGCGAGTTCTATTACAACGACGCCGGCGTGCAGATCCAGACGCTGGCCAACAGCACGCAGTTGCGCGCCCGCGGCTTCAAGCCCGGCGACGCCGAATGGCCCAGCGGCGAAAAGGCCCCGGCCTACAACGGCGACTACATCGCCGACATCGCCGAGGACTTCAAGGCGAAGAAGACCGTCAAGTCGGACGACCGCGAATACACCGCGAGCGGCGACATCGACGACATCGATTCCATCCGCGAATTCGCCGTGGCGTACCTGCGCCGCGAGCAGGACCTGGATCTTCAGGCCTTCCGCGTGCGCTTCGACAACTACTACCTCGAGTCCAGCCTCTACACCAGCGGCCGCGTCGAGGCCGCGGTGGGCAAGCTCGTGGCGGCCGGCAAGACCTACGAGGAAGACGGCGCGCTCTGGCTCAGGTCGACCGACTACGGCGACGACAAGGACCGGGTGATGAAGAAGAAGGACGGCACGTACACGTACTTCGTGCCCGACGTCGCCTATCACATCGCCAAGTGGGAGCGCGGCTTCCACAAGGTCGTGAACATCCAGGGCACCGACCACCACGGCACGATCGCGCGGGTGCGCGCCGGGCTGCAGGCGGCGGGCGAAGGCATTCCCGAGGGCTATCCCGACTACGTGCTCCACACGATGGTGCGCGTGATGAAGGGCGGCGAAGAGGTCAAGATCAGCAAGCGCGCCGGCAGCTACGTCACGCTGCGCGACCTGATCGAGTGGACCAGCACCGATGCCGTGCGCTTCTTCCTCCTGAGCCGCAAGCCCGACACCGAATACACCTTCGACGTCGACCTCGCGGTGACGAAAAACAACGACAACCCGGTTTATTACGTGCAGTACGCGCATGCGCGCATCTGCTCGGTGCTGGCCGGCTGGGGTGGCGACGCCGCCACGCTCAAGGACGTGGATCTGTCGCCGCTCGAGAGCCCGGCGGCACAGGCGCTGATGCTGCTCCTGGCCAAGTACCCGGCCATGCTCACCGCGGCGTCGAAGGATTTCGCCCCGCACGACGTCACCTTCTACCTGCGCGAACTGGCCGCCAGCTACCACAGCTACTACGACGCCGAGCGCATCCTGGTGGACGACGAAAAGGTCAAGCTGGCCCGCCTGGCGCTTGTCGCCGCGACCGCGCAGGTGCTGCACAATGGCCTCGCGATTCTCGGCGTCAGTGCGCCGAACAAGATGTGAACCTCACTCCCATGAAGAAGACAACCAGACAACGCGGCAACATCGTCATCGGCCTGATCATCGGGCTGGTGATCGGCCTGGGCGTGGCGCTGGGCATCGCGGTCTACGTGACCAAGGTGCCGATCCCGTTCGTGACCAAGACGCAAAAGGGCGGCGCCGAGCAGGACGAGGCCGAAGCCCGCAAGAACCGCGACTGGGACCCCAACGCACCGCTGGCCGGCAAGGCCGGTGCCGCCAGGCCGACGCCGCCGGCCGCCACCGGTCCGGTCAACCCGGTCACCGGCGAGCCGGCCACCAGCACCACCGCCGTCGCACCCGGCACGCTGCCTCCGGCCACCGCGCCGGTGCCCGTGGTGGTTGCGCCCAAGCCGACGCGCGCCGCGCCGGTGCCGGCCGAAGCCAATGCGCTGCCGCCGTCGAACGACCCGTTGGGCGACCTAGCCCGGGCCCGCGCGGGCAGCGGTTCGGGCAGCACGACCGTGGCGTCCGCCGCGCCGAGCAGCAACAACAGTGCCGCGGCATCGTCCTCGGGCGCCGACCCGTTCATGTACTTCGTGCAGGCCGGCGCCTTCCGCACCACCGACGACGCCGAGGCCCAGCGCGCCAAGCTGTCGCTGATGGGCGTCGAGGCGCGGGTCACCGAGCGCGAGCAGGCCGGCCGCACCGTCTACCGTGTGCGCGCCGGTCCGTTCAACAAGAAGGACGACGCCGACCGCCTCAAGGAGCGGCTCGACGGCGGCGGCTTGGAATCGGCCCTGGTCCGCGTGCAGCGCTGACCGGGCTGCGGCTGCCACAAATAGCCTTTAAGCTTCGCCGCGCGGCACTTACCGCCGCCGTTCACCGCCACCATTCAGCGCCCCGGGCGCGCCGTGTGCACTGCTTGCGAGGAACTCCTCGCCGCGCGCCGGCTCAGTCTGCCGTACCAACAGGAGAACCCTTTCAATGAAACGTCGTGACTTTTCGCTGGCCGCCACTTCGCTCGGGCTGCTTTCGCTGGCCGCCAATCCGGCCCACGCCCAGGCGCGTGCGCCCAAGGCCGGCACCGACTACCTCGTGCTCGACAAGCGCGTACCGGTCGATGCACCGGCCGGCAAGGTCGAAGTGGTCGAGTTCTTCTCGTACAACTGCCCCCATTGCAACGATTTCGAACCGGCACTCGAAGCCTGGGCCAAGACGGCGCCGAAGGAAGTCGCCTTCCGCCGCATCCCGGTGCCTTTCGTGGGCAACGACGTCGAAGCCAAGCAGCGCCTGTACTACGCGCTCGAGGCGCTGGGCAAGGTCGACGAATTCCAGCCGAAGGTCTTCAACGCGATCCACAAGCAGCGCCAGAACGTGAATGGCGATGCCAACATCATTGCCTGGGTCGCGGCCAACGGCATCGATGGCGCCAAGTTCAAGGAAGTCTTCACCTCGTTCGGCGTGGCCAGCAAGGCCAAGCGCGCCTCGCAGATGACCGACGCCTACAAGGTGGCCGGTGTGCCGGCGATGGCCGTGGCCGGTCGTTGGTATGTGGATGGCGAGACCGCCGGCAACATGACCAACGTGCTGCAAGTGGTCAACTTCCTGGTCGGCGAAGCAAAGAAGGGCTGACCCCCCAAGGGTGCGCGGCACTCTTCGTGCCCGCTGCGCCCGCCCCCTTGCAGGGGCGACACCTGCGGCCCGGCGGAGCCGGTTCCGCGGTGTCTCCCCGACGGAACACTGGCCCGCTTCAGCGGGCCTTTTTCATCAGGGTTGTGAACTGGTGTTAATCCGCCGCATACAATGGTTCAGAGCAAGTTTCGTGCCTCTATGACATTGCCCTCCTACTCAAACAACACCCCCCTCGTTCGTCGCATCGGCCGCCTGGCCATCGGCGCGCTGTTGCTGGCAGGCCTCTCCTCGGGCGTCCTGGCCGAGACCGCCGACCGCAGCAAGCCGATGAACATCGAATCGGATTCGATGCGCTACGACGACCTGAAACAGACCAGCGTGTTCACCGGCAACGTGCTCGTCACCAAGGGCACGATCATCATCCGCGGCGCACGCCTCGATGTGCGCCAGGATGCCGAGGGCTACCAGTACGGCGTGGTCACCGCGGCACCCGGCAAGCGCGCCTATTACAAGCAGAAGCGCAATGCGCCCGACGAGTGGATCGAAGGCGAATCCGAAGTCATCGAGTACGACAGCCGCGCCGACAACGTCAAGTTCATCCGCAACGCCACCATGCGCCGCCTGCTCGGCGCCACGCCGAACGACGAGAGCCAGGGCGCGCTGATCGTCTACGACCAGAGCAACGACACCTACACCGTCAACGGCTCCACCGTGCCGCCGAACACGGCAGTGAACGCGTCGACCCCCTCGGGCCGGGTCAAGACCATCCTCACGCCCAAGGCCGCCACCGCGCCGAAGCCCGGCGCCTCGGCCCCGGCCGGCGCGAAGCCCGCGGCACCGGCTCCCACCCCCGCGCCAGGCACCGGCCTGCGCCCGACCACCACGCTGAGTGGAGAGGGAGAAG
Source organism: Variovorax sp. RKNM96 (assembly GCF_017161115.1). Taxonomy (GTDB): domain Bacteria; phylum Pseudomonadota; class Gammaproteobacteria; order Burkholderiales; family Burkholderiaceae_C; genus Variovorax. The sequence continues at coordinate 584,530 of NZ_CP046508.1, forward strand.
GGCGCAAGTGATCGAAACCGCCGGAATCCAGGAAGCCAACAACGTCCCGGGCAGCCGCCTGGTTGCGCGCGGCCTGCAGAAAAGTTATGGCAGCCGCACCGTCGTGAAGGACGTCTCGCTCGACGTGCAGAAGGGCGAAGTCGTCGGCCTGCTCGGCCCGAACGGCGCCGGCAAGACCACGTCGTTCTACATGATCGTCGGGCTGGTACGTGCCGACGCGGGCGAGATCACCATCGACGGCGAACCGATCGCCCACATGCCGATCCACCGCCGTGCGCGCATGGGCCTGAGCTACCTGCCGCAGGAAGCGTCGATCTTCCGCAAGCTCACCGTCGAGGAAAACGTGCGTGCCGTGCTCGAGCTGCAGCGCGAACCCGACGAGAGCGGCAAGGTGGTGTCGCTGTCCAAGAAGCACATCGAGGAGCGCCTGTCCGAGTTGCTGACCGACCTGCGCGTCGATCACCTGCGCGATTCGCCCGCGCTCGCGCTCTCGGGCGGCGAGCGCCGCCGCGTCGAGATCGCGCGCGCGCTGGCCACCCAGCCGCGCTTCATTCTGCTGGACGAGCCCTTCGCGGGCATCGACCCGATCGCGGTGATCGAGATCCAGCGGATCATCAGTTTCCTGAAGGAGCGTGGCATCGGCGTGCTCATCACCGACCACAACGTGCGTGAAACGCTGGGCATCTGCGATCACGCTTTCATCATCAGCGACGGGCACGTGCTGGCACAAGGCACACCCTCGGAGATCGTCGACAACGCCGAGGTACGCAGGGTGTACTTGGGCGAACACTTCCGCATGTAAGGGAGGGTCGCGTTCTTCATGAAGCAAGGGCTGTCCCTTCGCGTCTCGCAGCATCTGGCTTTGACGCCACAGCTGCAGCAGTCGATCCGGCTGCTGCAGCTCTCCACGCTCGAACTGAGCCAGGAGGTCGAGCAGATGCTGGACGAGAACCCGTTCCTCGAGCGCACCGCGGAAGAAGCGGCGCGCGAGGAATTCGGGCTCGATGCCGTCGACACGCCGGTCCCGCGCGACGACGGTGGCGAAACCGGTGAAGGCGATTTCGCCCCGGTCCCGACCAGCAGTGCGACGACCGCGACCGAAACCACCTCGACACCCGACACCGACGGCCCCGCCGCCGAGATCACCGAGCGCGAGCCCGACTGGGAAGGCGACGGCACTGTCGACATGGCGCCCGACGACAGCGAATGGGGCAGCGACGCCCCCGCGCGCCAGAACAACCTGGGCGACGACGAGCGCGCCGACGCCACCGAGCTCGCGCGCAGCCAGGAATCGCTGCAATCGTTCCTGCACCGCCAGGCGCTGAGCCTGCGCCTGAACGAGAACGACTGCGCCGCGCTGCGCTTTTTGATCGAATCGCTCAACGACGACGGCTACCTCGAAGACTCGCTCCCCGCGCTGGCCTCGGGCCTGGCGGGCGACGACAACGACCAGTTCGACGAGCTCGTGCACCACTTCCAGGTGGCGCTCGGCCTGCTGCAGAGCCTGGAGCCCGCCGGCGTCGGCGCGCGCGACCTGGGCGAGTGCCTGGGCATCCAGTTGCGCGCGCTCGCCAGCGAAGACGAGACCGACGAAGAAGAGCTCATCCGCAAGACCGCCATCGCGATCTGCAAGCAGCCGATGGAGCTGCTCGCGCGGCGCGACTTCAAGCGCCTGGCCACGCTCACGCGGACCAACGAAGAGCTGGTGCGCTCGGCGCTGCAGATCATTGCGCGCCTGGAGCCCAAGCCGGGGCGCCGTTTCGTCGACGTCGAGCGCAACATCGTCATTCCCGATGTGATCGTCACCAAGACCGGCCGCGGCACCAACATCAAGTTCCGCGTCATGCTCAACCCTGAGGTGATGCCGCGCCTGCGCGTGCACGACATCTACGCGGGCGCGCTCAAGTCGCACAAGGGCGAGGGCAGCCAGGCGCTGTCGCAGCGGCTGCAGGAGGCGCGTTGGTTCATCAAGAACATCCAGCAGCGTTTCGACACCATCCTGCGCGTGAGCAACGCCATCGTGGAGCGGCAGAAGAGCTACTTCGTGCACGGCGAACTCGCGATGCGCCCGCTGGTGCTGCGCGAGATCGCCGACGAGCTGGGCCTGCACGAGTCGACCATCTCGCGCGTGACCACCGCCAAGTACATGTCCACGCCGTTCGGCACGGTCGAGCTCAAGTACTTCTTCGGCTCGGCGCTCGGCACCGAGACCGGCGGCAATGCGTCGAGCACCGCGGTGCGCGCGCTCATCAAGCAGTTCGTGAGTTCCGAGAGCATCAAGAAGCCGCTGTCGGACAGCCAGATCTCCGAGATGCTGAAGGAGCAGGGCATCGAGTGCGCGCGCCGCACCGTGGCCAAGTACCGCGAGGCGCTGCGCATCGCGCCCGCGAATCTGCGCAAGGCCCTGTAGAAAGCCGCCGATGACCCGTCGCCTGCTGTCGCGCTGTGGGCATTGGGTGTTCGCCATCGTGGCCGCATCGCTGTTCGCGGGTTGCGCCACCTTGCCCGACGAGGCACCGCGCCCGCCCACCAAGACCATCGCCGTCTCGACCGACACCGCGCTCGGCCGCATCGCGCTGGCCTCGCAGCCCGATCCGGACCTCAGCGGCTTTCGCCTGATGCCCGGCGGCGACTTCGCCTTCGACACCCGCATCCAGCTCGCGCGCCGCGCCCAGCGCACGCTCGATGTGCAGTACTACCAGATCGAGAACGACGAGACCGGCCGCTACCTGCTGCGCACCCTGCGCGATGCGGCCCAGCGCGGCGTGCGCGTGCGCCTCTTGATGGACGACCTGTACACGTCCGGCGAAGACGAGCTGCTGCTCGGCCTGGCCGCCACGCCGAACGTCGAGCTGCGCCTCTTCAACCCGTTCCCGGCCGGACGCGGCAGCCTGCTCAAGCGCTTTGCCGCGTCGCTCTTCGACTTCAGCCGCGTCAACCGCCGCATGCACAACAAGCTCTTCATCGCCGATGGCGCGATGGCGGTGGCGGGCGGTCGCAACATCGGCAACCAGTACTTCACGCGCACCTCGGGCGAGAACTTCATCGACCTCGACACCTTCGTGACCGGCGCGCTGATCCCGCGCCTGGGCGTGCTGTTCGACCAGTACTGGAACAGCGTCTACGTGCGGCCGGTCCAGTCGATCATCGCAAGCGATCTTTCGCGCGAGGAGCTGCAGAAGCGCTTCGATATCGCCACCGGCCCCGACACCACGCCCCCGCCGCCGAAGCCCGCGCCCAACGACCTGCTTGGCTACAGCCCGATGGCCGACGACCTGAACGCCGGCAAGCTCGGCCTGATCTGGACCCTGGCCGAGGCGTACGCCGATTCGCCCGAGCGCGTGATCGGCAAGACCGCGTCGTACGGCGGCGTGCCGCTGCTGGACGTCGACAGCGTGCGCTACAACGTGGTCGAGCAGATGCGCCGTGCGCGCAGCGAGGTGACCATCGTCTCGCCCTACCTGATCCCGGGTGCTGCGGGGCTCGAGGTGATGAAGGAGATCCGCAGGCGCAACGTGAAGATCAGCGTGGTCACCAACTCGCTCGCCGCCACCGACGAGCCGCTGGTGCACACAGCCTACCGCCGCTACCGGCCCGAGATGCTCAAGCTCGGCGCCGACCTCTACGAGCTGAGCACCAACCGCACGCGGCGCAGCGTGCGGCTCGGATTGTTCGGCACCTCGGTGGGCCGGCTGCATGCGAAGTCGGCGGTGATCGACCGCAGCATCCTCTTCGTCGGCTCGATGAATTTCGACCCGCGCTCGGAAAGCTACAACACAGAGATCGGTCTTTTCATCCGCAGCGCCGAGATGGCGCAGCAGGCGCTCAAGCTCATCGATGTGCTCAAGCAGCAGGGCGCCTACCGGCTGCGCTTCGTCGAAGGAAGTGGCGAATCGCACATCGAGTGGGTCAGCGAGGACGCGGGCAAGACCACCGTGCTGAACGAGGAGCCCGACTCCGGCTTCTGGGACCGCACGATGCTCGAACTGCTGGCGCCGCTGACGCCCGAGAGCTTGCTCTAGCTTCTCTGGATCAGTTGCCGCGCACGGCCGACCACACGAGTCGCAGGCCCAGCAACCCCATCACGCCACCGGCCGCGCGATCGATCCAGACCTTGTAGCGCAGGTAGGCCGAGCGCGGCGCCGCCGATGAGAGGGCCAGCGCCACGATGGCGTACCACCCCGTCTCGATGCAGAAGATGACCGCCGGCACCGCGAGCGCCAGCACCAGCGGCACCTCGCGCGGCAGGAAGGCCGCGAAGATGCTCGCGTAGACCACCGCTGTCTTCGGGTTGCTGACCTGCGTGGCGAGCCCGAGCAGGAAGGTGCGCCCGCCGCGGCCCTGTTGCCGAGGCGAAGCGTCCGTGTCCTGCGTCATCGCGAGCGGCTGCCGCGCGCCGCGCCAGATGCGAAAGCCCAGGTAGATCAGGTACGCGCCGCCGAAGCCCTTGATCGCGAGGTAGAGCCCCGGCACCGCGAGGAACGCCGCCTGCAGCCCGGCCAGCGCGGCAATCGCGAACACGAGTCCGCCCGCGCCCATGCCGAGCGCCGCCGCGAGCCCGTCGCTGCGCGAAGTCACGGCCGTGCGCGCGACCATGACGAAACTCGGACCCGGGCTCATGGCCCCGACGGTCATCGCGCCCGCGATGCCCAGCAATGGAATGGTGATGTTGCTCATGACGACGACCTTGTGGCGACCTGTTTGATTTCTGTTCAACGTGCGGTGCGTCGGAAGCAGCCCAGCGAATGATCGTTGACGATGCCCACCGCCTGCAGCCACGCATAGACGATCGTCGGCCCGACGAACTTGAAGCCCCGGCGCTTCATTTCCTTGGAGACCTGCTCCGACAGCGGCGTCTGCGTCGGGAAGCTCTTGCCGTCGCCCTTCACGACCTTGCCGCCGGTGAACGACCAGCAGAAGTCGTCGAAGCTCTCGCCGCGCGCCGCCATCTCGTTGTAGATGCGTGCGCCTTCGATGGTCGCCACGATCTTGGCGCGCGCGCGGATGATGCCGGCGTTGGCCATCAGGCGCGCGATGTCGTCCTCGCCGAAACGCGCGACCTTCTTCGGATCGAAGTTCGCGAAGGCTTCGCGAAAGGCTTCCCGCTTGCGCAGCACGGTGATCCATGCGAGCCCGGCCTGGAAGCCCTCGAGCATCAGCATCTCCCACAGCATGCGCGAATCGTGCTGCGGCACGCCCCATTCCTCGTCGTGATAGGCCTGCATCAACGGGTCGCCTTGGGCCCAGCGGCAGCGTGCGTGTTCTGTCATGGATGGATTTCTTTGGTGTCGGTGTGGGAGATCACTGCGCCGACACGTTCACCGCTTCGACCTGCACCAGCAACTTCACCTTGTTCTCGAAGCCGAAGTTCAAGCCCCAGGTGATGCCCCAGTCGCTGCGCTGCACGGTGGTCTCGAAGTCGCCGCCGCACACCTGGCGGTTGATCAGCGGGTTCAGGTAGCAGTTGAAGCGCACGGCCTTCAGCGTCACCGGCCTGGTCTGTCCCATGAGCGTGAGGGTGCCCGGCACGTCGACCACCTTGTCGCCGCTGAAGTCGATGCGGTCGGCCACGAAGCGGCCGGTCGGGAATTCGGCGACGTTGAAGAAGTCCTTGCTCTGCACATGGCGGTTGAGCAGGTCGACGCCGGTGTTGATGGTGCCGATGTCCATCGTGATGTCGACCTTGCCGCTGGCGCCCGTGCCGTCGATCTGCACCGAGCCGTCCTTGGTGCTGAAGCGGCCACGGTTGGTGGTGGTGCCGTAGTGGCCCATCTCGTACATCACGAAGGTGTGGGTGGGGTCGATCACGTAGTTGCCGTTCTTCACGGGGCCGCCCGCGGGCTTGGCGGCCACGGCCGGGGCCGTGTATTCCTGCGCGATGGCGGCGAACGGAAGGGCCGTGGCCGACAACACCGAGGCGAGGAGGAGTTTCTTCATGGCGGTGGGGGTGTGGGACATGGGGATGAATTCGGAAGAAAGATCGAGGCTCAGAGCGGCCCGAGGCCCGCGAGCGTGAGCTTGAAGCGCACCTGCACGTCGTTGCCGACCACCGAGGTGTCGGTCCATTCGCCGTCGCCCACCTTGTAGTCGAGCCGCTGGATGGTGAAGTAGCCGGTGGCCACCGCGTAGTTGCCGCCGGCCGGCGCGATGGTGACGGGCACCGTCACGTACTTCGACGTGCCCTTGATGGTGAGCTTGCCCGCCATCTCGAACTTGCCGTCGCCCAGCGCCTTGATGGCGCTCGACTGGAAGCTCGCCTGCGGAAACTTCGCGGCGTCGAACCACGGTGCCTTGGGGAGCTCGGCATCGCTCATCGGCACGCCGAAGCCGGCGCTGGCGGTATCGATCTGCAGGGCGACGCTGCCGCCCTCGGGCTTCTTCGGGTCGAAGGCGATCTGCGCGTCGAACTTCTTGAAGGCGCCTTCCATCGGCACGCCCATCTGCTTGCTGACGAAGGCGATCTGGCTCTTGTCGGCAATCAGCCTCGCGCCCGGTTCGGCCGCGGCGGGCATTGCTGCGGCGAGGGTCAGCAGGATCGGGAGAAAGAGGCGCGTCATCCAGCAGGTTCCTTCAGTGGCGCGGTCCGGGCCACATGCGTTTCAGAAGACCATCGCGGTCGATCCAGTGGTGCTTGAGCGCCGCCGCGGTGTGCAGCAGCGCCACTGCGGCCAGCGTGAAGGCGCTCGCCTTGTGCAGCGGCTTGAGTATGGCCTCGGCGAGGTCCTTGTCGACGGGCACCAGGTCGGGCAGCGGCAGCACCCCGAACCATACGACCGGAATGCCCAATGCCGAGGTGTAGGCCCAGCCGGCGATCGGCACCGCGAAGAACAGCAGGTACATCGCCGCGTGGCTCGCCCGCATGCCCGCGACCTGCCAGCGCGGCATGGCCGCCAGCACCTGCGCCGGCACCGCGGGCGGGCGGTGCGCGAGCCGCCACAGGAGCCGCACCGCCGACAGCAGCAGGATCGTGACGCCGGCCCACTTGTGCCAGTTGTAGAGCTTGATGCGCTGCGGCGAGAAGGGCAGCCCCGTCATGTAGAGCCCCACGCCGAGCGAGCCGACGATCATGGCCGCGAGCAGCCAGTGCAGTGCGATGGCCACGCCGCCATAGCGCAGGCCGCGCGGTTCGGCGGCGACGGGATGAAGAGGGGTGTCGACGGACATCGGGGGCAGGGCGGGCGACCTGTGCGCGGAGCATATATCGGAAGCGATGGCCTCCGTATTGCATGGCCCGTGCCACCAGCACGGTCGGTGTGGCCGGTCAGCCCCGCTGCTGGGCCCGCAGCATCACGCCGCGCAGTTCGTCCGGCTGCACGGGCTTGCGCAGCGCATGCCAGCCGCGCTCGGTGGCCAGCCGCTGGGTGGCTTCATTGATGTCGGCGGAGATCAGCGCGATGGTGAGCGCCGGGTTCTGCGCCTGCAGCCGTTCCGCCAACGCGATGCCGTCGAGCGCGCCCGGCAGGCGGATGTCGCACAGCGCCACGTCGAGCGCGCGCAGGTCGGCCAGTGCCAGCGCTTCGGCGGCGCTGGCGTAGACGCGCGGTTCCACCGCCCACTGCCGCAGCAGCGCGAACAGGCTGTCGGCCACCACGGCGTTGTCTTCCACCACCAGCACGGCGAGGCCGGGTCGCAGCAGTGCGGGCGCGGCTTCAGGACCGGCCTGCGGCGAGGGAGCAGCCTGCGTGGCGGTCGCCCCATAGCCCAGCGCCGCGGGCAGCTCGAAGCTGAACACCGAGCCCCGGCCCGGCGCCGATCGCAGCCAGACCTCGATGCCCAGCTGCGCGGCCAGCCGCCGCACGATCGCGAGGCCCAGCCCATGCCCGTGCTGCAGGTTGCGCTCGACATTGCCGATCTGCTCGAAGTCGTTGAACACGCGCGCCTGCGCGTCCGGCGCGATGCCGATGCCGCTGTCGCGCACCTCGACGCGCCAGGCCCGATCCGTGCCCCGGTGCCGCGCCCGCACCGCCAGCAGCACGCGGCCGCGCGGCGTGAACTTGACGGCGTTGTCGACCAGGTTGGCCAGCACCCGGCGCAGCGAGACCGCATCGGTCCACGCCACGGCACCGGCCGGGCAGCGCACCGTCACGCGGCCGTCGCCGGCCTGGCGCGCCAGGTCCTGCAGCAGTGGTGCCAGCGCCACCGCCACGGGCCGCAGCGGATCGACGGCGGCCTCGATGCGGCCGATTTCGAGCAGCTGGTTGGTGAGCCCTTCGAGCGCCTGCTGCGCTTGCGCGAGCGAGACCACCGTGTGCTGGACCGCAGCGGTGTCCGCGCCGGTGTCCAGCTGCTGGCGCAGCACCTCCGCCTGCAGGCCGATGGCCATCACCGGCTGTCGCAGGTCGTGGTTGGCGGCCGAGAAGAAGCGCAGCCGCTCGGCCTGCGCATGCTCCGAGGCGCGCAGGCCCGCGAGCGCCTGTTCGCGCAGCGTGCGCTCGTTCAGGCGCAGGCCGATGTTCTCCTCGAGCTGGCGCGAACGCTCGGCCACCAGCTTCCACATCATGGCCGTGAGGCCGATGCCGATCACCGAGACGGCCATCATCGTCGGCGCGCCGAGCGTGAGGCCGGTGACGATCACCGGCGCCAGCAGCAGCGTGATCGCCAGCTGCGTGGCCGGCGTGTAGAACGACACCGAGAACGCCGACGACAGGGTCATGCCCATCAGCATCAGGCCGAGCAACAACTGCTGGTCGGGCCGCTCGGGGTTGAAGAGCAGCACCCCGGCCAGGCCGTGCGCCAGTTCCCAGACGGCGGTGCGCAGCGTGTGCACCCGCTGGGCATGGCGCAGGCTCTCGGGCGAGAAGGGATCGGGCAGGCGCTGGGGGAAGAAGCCGCGCATCACCGTTACCCCGGTGATGAGCGCGATCCACACCAGCGCGCGCGCGAGCGAGTACTGCCAGGCGAAGAGCGCCGCCACGCCGCAATTGAGCAGGTATTGCACCAGCAGCACCGGCCCGATGGGCCGGATCGAGAGCCGCAGCACCTCGCACTGGATCGCGAAGCGGTCGCTGCTGGCGTCGGCGGCCGGGGCGACCGAAGGTGCGGGGGTGGGATTCATCGGCAAATCGACTATATAGAGAAGGACTGTGACGCGGCGACAATGGAGTCCCCTAGTCGGGCTTCCCGATGGCCAATTTCCCGTGAACGATCTCTCCTTTTTCCTGCCTTGCGCCGCCGGCGTCGAGGAATTCCTCGCTCAAGAGGTGCATGCCCTCACGGGCCGCGTCGGGCAAGACCTGCTCACGCTGCGCGGCGGCGTGCGGGTGCGCGCCGACTGGCGCGACGCCCTGAAGCTGAACCTGCACAGCCGGCTCGCGCAGCGGGTGCTGGTCGAATTGGCCCATGCGCCCTACCGCAACGAGAACGACCTGTACGCCATCGCGAGCGGCGTGGCCTGGGAGATCTGGTTCACGCCCAAGCAGACCTTCAAGATCGAGACCACCGCCCAGCACAGCCCGCTGCAGAGCCTGAATTTCGCCACCCTGCGCATCAAGGACGCGATCGCCGACCGCTTCCGCGCCAAGGCCAACGGCGTGCGCCCGAGCATCGAGACCCAGTGGCCCGACACCCGCGTGTTCGCCCACCTGACCACCGACAGCTGCACGCTCTACATCGACACCTCGGGCGAGCCGCTCTTCAAGCGCGGCTGGCGCCAGGACAAGGGCGACGCCCCGCTGAAGGAAACCCTGGCCGCCGCCATGCTGGCCGCCAGCGGCTGGTGGAACCCCGAGACCGGCGAAGTGGCCGACCAGCCGCTGTACGACCCCTGCTGCGGCAGCGGCACCATCCCCATCGAAGCGGCGCAGATCGCGCGCGGCATCGCGGCCGGGTCGCTGCGGCGCTTCGGTTTCGAGAAGCTGCTGCCGTTCCAGGCGCACGTGTGGGACGCGATCAAGAAGGAAGCCGCGTCGGCCGTGAAGCCGGGCAGCGTCGCGATCTTCGGCTCCGACGTGTCGCACCGCATGGTCGACTTTGCCGAGCGCAACGCGGAGCGCGCCGGCGTGGCCGATGCCATCGAGTTCCGCGGCGGTGACGCGCTGCAGCGCATGCCGCCGGCCGAAGGCGGGGTGGTCATGCTCAATCCGCCCTATGGCGAACGGATCGAGGTCGGCGGCGTGGCCCGCTCCGGCGCGCGCGAATCCGCGCAGACCGAAGAGGGCGACGGCAGCGAGTTCTTCCCGCAGTTGGCCACCCACTGGAAGAGGAACTATGCCGGGTGGACGGCCTGGGTCCTGACCCCTGACCTGAAGCTGCCGAAACAGATGCGCCTGAAGGAATCGCGCCGCGTGCCGATGTGGAACGGCCCGATCGAATGCCGCTTGTTCCGCTTCGACATGGTCGCCGGCTCCGCGCGGAAATAGGCTCGCCCCCCAGGCTGCGATCCAGGCGCTGACCTCCAAACGAAAGGACCGGTTCGCGCTGCACCTCGTCGGTCATCCGGCGGGCTCGATCGCCAGCGGCCACCTGCTCGGAGCATGCGGCCGGTGAGCGACCTGCGCGGCTTCCGGCTACTTGCCGCCGCCGACGCTGCAGGCCGCGTTGACGGTGCGCGCGGCCAGCTCGGGCGGGGCACCGGACAGCTTCATGGGGCGGATGTCGTCGTCGTCGAACGCTTTCACCGCCACGGGTTCGCCGACGAAGTTCGGCAGGCTGTAGTAGGTGACGCTCACATAGCGCGCGGTGCGTGCTTCGCAGTCGACGCTCGCGCGGGCCTCGAAGGAACGCAGCTTGAATCCATCCTTGCCGACGACGTCCTGCGCCAGGCTCATGCGCAGGGTCACGCCGCGGCGCGCGCCGTCGACCTCGATGCGGGTCGGGTCAACCTGCACGTAGCTGCCGGCCGCATCGCCGGGCGTGCCGCTCAGGGTCAGCCATTCGGCGCGCGCGACCGCGCAGGCGAGCAGGGCGAGGCAGAGCAGCGAAAGTCGTTTCATGGAGAGAGGCGGATTTGGAGGGCGGCGCGGTGCGCGCCGCAGCATTGTGGGGCGTCGGGCCCGACCCATGGCTGATCAGGGTCGCGCATGGTGCAACATCGGCGCTCATCCCTTCGCCGCCATGACCCTTCCAGAAACCGGCCTTGTCGTCATCGACACCAACATCGCGCTCGACCTGCTCGTGTTCGACAACCCCGACTGCCTGCCGCTGGCCGCCGCGCTCGCCTCCGGCGCGCTGCGCTGGATCGCGACCGCGCCGATGCGCACCGAACTCGCGCGGGTGCTCGGCTACCCGCTGATCGCGCGGCGGCTGGCGCAGCGGGAGATGGAAGCGGCCAGTGTGCTCGAGGCCTTCGACGCACGCGTGAGCCTTTTGACTGACAAGCCGCCGCGCGCGCCCTGCGTGTGCAAGGATCCCGACGACCAGGTCTTCATCGACCTCGCGGTCGCGCAGCGCGCGCGCCTCTTCAGCAAGGACCAGGCGGTGCTGACGATGCGCAAACGTTTGGCAGCGCAAGGCGTGGTCGTGGCGACGGTGCTGGCCGCGGCCTGAGGGACCTGATTGCCGTCTGCCTAGACAAGCATCCCCTTCCACCGCCTGGGTGATGGCCGCATTGGCGCGCCCGCGTGGAAAGCGGTTGTCTAGACAGCGCTGGCGGTGCGAATCCGGTGCTTGCCATGCGCGCATACGAATCTTCGTAGTCCGCATAGGGTCTGGCAATTGCAAGGCCCAACCAATATCTTCCGCCCCGCGAACCCGGTCCCTGCGCTCGCCGTTCCGTGCCAGCGCGCCGCAGACCTGTTTGCCCCCGAAGATGCCACTTCATCGCCGCGTCGCCTGCGAACCTCAGGATCGCTGGCGTGTTGTCTCCTGTCAGCCCAACAAAAAGCCATGACGAGTTCCAGCCAACGATCACCGCGCCAATTGCTCCCCGAACTGGAGGTCGAGCGCAGCCGCTCGACCGAGCTCGGCTACGAGCCATCGACCGAGGTGGGGCTGGTGCGCTGCCTCGAGCACGGCTTCCCCACGCCGCTCGCGCGCTGGCATTGCCATGAGGAGTACGAGCTGCACCTGATCGTCGCCACCTCGGGCCAGGCCTTCGTGGGCGACTGGATCGGCGCCTTCGAGCCGGGGCATCTCGTGCTGTGCGGCCCGAAGCTGCCGCACAACTGGATCTCGCTCGACGTGCCGCCCGAAGGCGTGCCGCAGCGCGACCTGGTGATCCAGTTCCTGCACGACCCGATCTTCGAGGCGGCCGAGCGCATTCCCGAACTGCAGGAGGCGGTGCGCATGCTCGAGCGCGCGCGCTACGGCATCGAGTTCTTCGGCATGGCCGCTTCCGCCGAGGCGCACTGGCACCGCGTGAAAGACGCGCGGGGCCTCAAGCGCTTCAGCCTGTTCTGCGACTTTCTCGCCGACATGGCGATGTGCACCGACTACCGCCTGCTCTCGGGCATGCAGACCGATGGCGATCACGGCATCGAGGCTATCGACGACGTGGTCACGCGCATCGCCAACGACCCCGCGAAGGACCACAGCGCGGCCGACATCGCGGCCGAGCTCGGCATGAACGCGGGGCGCTTCAGCCGGCTCTTCCGGCGCGCCACCGGCCACAGTTTCCTGGGCTATGTGAACGAAGTGCGCATCAACAAGGCGTGCCTCCTGCTGATGCAGAGCGAGCGCTACGTCACCTCGATTTGTTACGAAGTTGGTTTCAATAACGTCTCGAATTTCAACCGCCGGTTTCTCGAGATCAAAGGTGTGACGCCGACCGAATTTCGCAGGCAAAGCCAGCTGCGTTTCGAAGGTGCGGGCAGTTTGGAGAACTAAAGGATTGCGTGCGTTTTGCGATCTTTTTACGAATGTTAATTTGTATCAGGATTCGAAAAAACTGTATCGAACACGCGACGGATGCGTCCCTACGATCCGCCTGTTCTTTCAGCCACCTTTCAGGAACTTCTCCCATGCAAATCCATCGTCTGACCCAGCTGAGCCGCCAACTTGCCTCGAAGATCAAGATCCGCGGGCAAGGCATGACCGAGTACCTCGTGATCCTGGGCCTGATCGCCATCGCCGCGATCGCCGTGTTCAGCTTCTTCGGCCAGACCATGCGCAACCAGGTGGCCGGCATGGCCAAGGAAGTGGGCGGCCAGTCGGGCGCCACCGAAGTCACGAACGCGCAGACCGCCGCCGGCAAGGCGTCCACCAACGCGCAGGTCAACATGAACATGAGCACCTACACCAAGGGCGGTGCGGAAGCCACGAAGTAAGGCGCCCCCGAACGGCCTGACCGACATCGCGTGATGCCTCCAGTTGCCGCTTCGCTCCCCCTCGCCACTGCCGGCGCACCTGCGCGCCGGCGCCAGTCGGGCCAGGCGATCGTGTACCTGGTGGCGATGCTGCCGATCATCTTTTTGAGCGTGCTGGTGGTCTACAACACCGCCATCACGGCGCGCGAGAAGATGAAGCTGCAGAACACGGCCGACGCGGCCACCTACAGCGCCAACGTGCTCACGGCGCGCACCCTCAACTACCTGGCCTACACCAACCGCGCGATGGCCGCCAACGAGGCGAGCATCGCGACGCTGGCGAGTGTGCAGACCTCGATGGCCATGCTCATCACGAGCGCGGCCAACATCCAGGAGGGGCTGGTGGTCGTCGAGGCCATGAAGGGCATACGCAATCTCGAGAAGGCCCGCCTGCCGGTGGTGGGGCCTTTCTTTGCCCTCGCCTGGTTGCTCGGCAACGTTCCCCGCGCGAATCGCCTGCAGCGCACGGCCGACCGCATCGCCGGCTTCGTCGAGCCTTCGGCCAAGCCGCTGCAGATCGGGGCCGACATCCTCCGCGCGTTCAACCAGGGCATCTCGGCCAGCCAGGCCGTGATGCTCCTGGGCACGACGGCGCAGTTGCCGCAGCTGGTGAAGGACGTCGTCAACTCGAACGACCCCGACGCCTCGGTCCCGCCGACCGAGACCGCGATCTTCGTCATCAAGTTCGTGGCCGACGTGGGGACCTATCTCAAGAGCTACCACCAGTCGGGCAGCCTCGGATTCGACGACGAGGAGTTCAACGAGGTGCTGCGCTTCGCGCATGCCGCGCAGGCCACCCGCGACGACTGGACCAAGAACCGCCGCTTCCTGCCCAACGTGCTCGGCTGGATCGCCTCGGGCATGTCCGGCGCCCTGCAGGGCATGGTGTCCAGCAGCCCGAATTCGCCCCCGGGCTTCGGCGACATCACCGGCGACATGATGGGCGGGCTGCTCGAGTGGAAGGGCGGCACGGAGCTGGTCGCGACCGAAGGCATCGTGGGCGACGAGACCGGGCGCATCCGCTGGCAGTCGGCCGATTCGATCGAGATCAAGCTGCCCATCGGGGTGCTCTACACCGACCTCATCGGCGGCTGGGACGACATTGTGCGCGGCCGCTTCGGCCTGGGCGCCGGCGCGGCTGCCGCGGGCGGACCCAACTACATGAAGAGCTGGGAAGGCCAGCGCCTCACGCTGCGCAGCTACGCCCGCGAAGGACGCACCTACGGCGGCCTGAACGGCGAGGTCGGCGACACCGCGTACATGGAGCGCGAGTCCTTCGAGCGCGCTGCGCGCGACCGCGACGGCGAACTCCTGCTGGCCCCGCTGGCCGTGCTGGTGTTCAACGCCAAGCTGCACTACAGCCCGCGCACCGACATCGGCACCGTCACCAAGAGCTGGGCGATGCCCCGCTTCACCGAGATCAAGGACCACCCGCCGATGATTGCCAACGAGTCGGACAACTGGCTCGCGGAAAACGGCTTCAAGGGCGCCAACCCGCTCAAGTGGGGCAAGAACACCGACAAGGGCCCGGCCTTCACGCTCGTGGTGCAGAAGGGCGGCGACAAGCTGCGCACGGGCGAGGTCGCCGGCTTCGGCAACTCCGCGGCCGACGGCAAGGCGGGCCTGCGCGACAACTTCCAGGGCCGCGAGATCAAGGCGCTGTCGACCTCGCAGGTCTACTTCCGCCGGCCGCAGGACCGCTGGGCGCGGCGCGACAACGCAGTGGCCGATCCCGCGACGATCGGCAAGTACAACGTGGGTTTCGCCGGCGGCTACATCGAGCACCGCAGCCTGTTCAGCCCCTACTGGCACGTGCACAACGTGGAGCCCTCGCTGTGGGCGCGCGCCATCGCCATGGGCGGCGCGGCCGTCGGCGGCTCGGCCGACGAAGACAACGGCAACTGATGCCGATGGAAGCCCGCGCATGACCCCCTCGCATCGACGCCTTGCCGCACGAGCGCCTCGCGCGAACGCCACCGCCGTCGCCGGCCACGCGATGGTCGAGACGCTGCTCATCGTGAGCTTCGCGGCCGTCACGCTGGGCGCGATTCCGGCCATCGCCGAATACGGCACCAAGCGCATGCAGACCGTGGCCGCCGCCAAGCTGGTGGCCTGGCAGCGCACCGTGTGGATGCCGGAGGAGCAGGGCATCACCGCCGCGGAAGCCAAGGGCGCATCGGGCGCCATCAAGAAGACCGATGCGGAGGTCACACGCGACCTGCGTCGCCACATCTTTCGCGACCGCTCGGCGCCCGGCATCTCCATCCACGCCGCCGACATCGCCGAGTTCGAGCCGATGCTGCCGGCCATCGACCAGCGCACCACAGCGGTCACCGCATCGAGCACGGCCGCGCCCTTGCCGTCGCTGCTGAACGCGAGCGACGTGGTGTTCGACGGCATCCGGGTGGCGCAGGCCGCGCTCGGGTCCAACGCGATCACCGGGCCGCTGGGCAAGTTCCAGATGGTGAGCAGCGGGTACCTGCGCCACGAGGTGAAGGTGAGCCAGACCTACACTAGGTTCAAGGACGTTCCCGCGCTGGACATGAGCGAGCAGGTCACCATGCTCACCGAAGCCTGGAACGCCGGCGGCACGAACCGCGAGGAATCCAAGATCCAGGGCCTGGTGCCGATGAAGCTTCTGGACGGCGCCTTCTACCAGCAGCTGCGCGGCGGCATGCACCAGACGGCCTACCAGATCAAGCAGGTCTTTCCGGCCTTCGACATGAACAACCTCACGATGGGCTTCACGCCGGGCGATGCGCTCGAGAAGACGCCGCTGGACCGCTTCGAGCGCATTCCGCCCGGCGCCACCGGCGAGACCGGCGGCGACGGCGAGGCGAACGGCGGCAGCGTCAAGGACCATTTCCGCTACTACCGCGCCTTCCCGCCGACCCCCGTGGTCAACACGCTGCCCTGATGAGCCTGCCCGCGCCGTTCCTGCGATGGATGCTCGCCGCCGCATGGCTTTGCCTGTGTGCTGCGGCTGCCGCGGCGCCACCGCAGCGCGACTGGCCCGCGATCCCGTCGCCCGCGGGCGCCAAGACCTTCTGGATCGCCGAGTACATCGAGCAGAACACCATCCCCATGCAGATCCGCGGCATCGAGTCCACCGATTCGATGGAGGTCGTCTCGCGCTTCTACGAAAAGTGGCTGGCCGACAAGACCGGCTACGGCGTGAGCACCCTCGGCCCCATGCGCGTGCTCGGCGCACGGTTCGGCCTGTACCAGGTCACGGTGCAGCTGCGCGCGGTTCCCTCGGGCACGGCGGGCCGGCTGGTGGCGGCGGTGGTCTACGACGAGGTCAAGAGCGAGCAGGCGCTGCGCGAGCGCGCCGAGCGCATCGGCAAGGGCTTTCCGCGCCCGGCCGGCTCGCAGGTGGTCTCGGACACGCTCTCCTTCGACGAAGGCCAGCGCAACCGCACCATCGTCGTCACCAACAACGTGAGCGTGGAGACCAACGCGCTCTACCTGCGCGAACAGATGATCCGCCTGGGCTGGACGCTGATACAGGACCGCACCCTGGAAGGCGGCACACGCTCGTCGCTGGTGTTCCGCCGCAACAGCGAAGAGATGACCGTGGCCATTTCCAAGCGCGACGACGGCTACTTCATCGTCGCCAGCCAGACCACGCCGGAATGAGAGCGACCGCCATGCGTCCACGCCACCGCCGTCTGCACCGCCATCCTTCTTCCCGCCGCGCCCAGCGCGGCCAGGTCATCGCCGAATACGTGATCGTCGCCGGCATCCTGGCCGTGATGCTGTTCGCCACCTTCCCGGGCGCCGACCGCTCGGTGGTCGCGCTGCTCATCAAGGCCTTCCGCGATGCCTGGTCGACCTACTCGTACACCCTTTCCTATCCTTTGTAGCCAGGCATGAAATCATCTCCGGGACTCCTCAAGTTCAAGCAAAGCGTCAAACGGCTGTCCCCCCTGATCGGTGCCCTGATGCTGGGCTTGCTGGCCGCGGGCCTGGGCTGGTATTACCTTCGGGCCAGCGAGCGCGAAATCGCCGCCAGCCTCGAGAAAGACGCCGACAGCCAGCGCCGCGACGTGGTCGTGGCGAACCGCGCGCTGTCCGACGGCACCACCGTGCTGCCCACCATGGTGGCCAAGCGCTCGGTGCCCAACGAGTACGTGCACAACGACGCGATCACGCCCGAGACCTTTTCGCAGTTCGCGGGCCGCCAGCTCTCGGTGCCGGTGGCCGCCGGCAAGCCGCTGCTGGCCTCGTTCTTCTCGGCGCCGCGCAAGGTGTTCGCGCAGGAAATCGAGCAGGGCGTGCGCGCCATCACCATTCCGGTGGACGAGATCAGCTCCATCTCGGGCATGCTGCGCGCCGGCGACCGCATCGACTTCATGTACATGGTCGAGAAGTCCGCGGCCAACGATCCCTCGGTGGTGATCCCGCTCCTGCAGGACGTGGAGGTGCGCGCCACCGGCCAGATCACCTCGGAGCAGTTCGCCGCGATGCGAAAGCGCTCCGACGTGTCGGCCGACACCGACCCCTATGCGCAGCAGCGCTACTCCACCGTCACCGTGGCGATCCAGCCGCAGGATGCGCAGAAGCTCATCCTGGCGCAGCGCCTGGGAAAGATCATCGCCACGCTGCGCAACCCCGAGGACCGGGCCACCATGACCAGCGGCGTCGATGCGGTCGACCTGGACGCCATCGTGGCTGGCTTCAGGCCGCAGCGTTCGCGCCCGATGGCGGTGGCCAGCGGGCCCTCGGGCCCCAGCGTCGAATACATCGTCGGCGGCACCGGCGGCCGCGGTGCACCTCCCCCGCCCGGCCTGGGTGCCGCGCTGCCGACCGGCGCCGCATTGCCGCGCTGAAGACCCGCCGCCCCGCGGGGCGTGCCCGATTTACTGATCTCCAGAAAAGTTCGATGAACCTCAAGCGATGCACCCTGGCAGCGACGGCGCTGTGTCTTGTTTTCCAGGCCGAGGCGCAGGGTCCGTACCCCGGCATGCCGACGGCATCGCCCGTGCCCCTGGGCAGCGTGGCGCCTGCGCCGGCGTTCTCGGCGCCGGGCGCGCCGGCGGGGGCCCGTGCCGAAACTTCGCCGGGCATCCGCCCGCCCGCGCCGCCGCCCACGCAGGCCTCCATCACCGAGGCCGAGCTGCAGCGCATCGCCGCGCGCGCCACCGTGCTGCAGCGGCTACCCGACCTGCTCACGCTCTATGTCGGGCAGATGGCGCTGGTCAAGATGCCGGGCGTGTCGCGCGTGGCCATCGGCAACGGCAAGGTGCTGGAGGCGCGCGTGCTCGACGGCGCCAACATGCTCATCACCGCGCAGGATGCGGGCGACAGCACGCTGCATGTCTGGGACAAGAACGGCACCGTGCGCAAGCTCAAGGTGCGCGTGAACGTGGTGGACCTGGAGCGCATCGCCGACGAGCTGCGCGAGATCACGCACGGCATCTCGGGCGTGAACATCCGCCGCATCGGCGAACGCATCATCATGGACGGCAACAGCCTCGACCCGGCGGCGGTGGAGCGCCTGAACACCGTGGCGCAGCTCTATGCACCCGCGGTGGTGTCGCTGGCCACGGCCGATCGCATCCGCGTGGACCGCATGGTGGACATCCAGGTGCGCATCGTCGAGTTCAGCAAGACCGCGCTCGACGACCTGGGCGTGCGCTGGCAGAGCTCGGGCGACGGCTTCAACTTCGGCCTGTTCTCGGACATCGCCTCCAGCGGCAGCTACCGCATCCTGCCCGACGGCTCGGCCTTCAACACCTCCACGGCGCAGGGCACGGCGCTGCTCTCGCAGAACCGGCGCATGCCCGAGGCCTACTTCGGCATCGGCCTGAGCCTCACCTCGCGCATCAACCTCCTGGTGCAGCGCGGCAATGCCTTCCTGCTCGCCTCGCCCAACCTCTCCACGCGCAGCGGCGGCGAGGCCAAGTTCCTGGCCGGCGGCGAGATCCCCCTGCCCGCGCTCAGCACGCAGGGCGCGGGCTCGGTCGAGTTCAAGCCCTACGGCGTGCGCCTCAACATCAAGCCCATCGCCGACGGCGAGGGCAATGTCTCGGGCAGCATCCTCACCGAGGTGAGCAGCATCGACCGCAGCGTGGCTGTGCAGGGCATCCCGGGCCTCTTGATCCGGCGCACCGACACCGAGTTCAACGTGAAGGCCGGCGAGACCATCGTGCTGTCGGGGCTCCTCAGCCGCGAATCGACGCGCTCCAGCGACGGCGTGCCGGGCCTGCGCAAGGCGCCGATCATCGGGCGCGCCTTCCGTGCCGACAACGACACCGACAAGGAACAGGAAGTGGTGGTGTTCATCACGCCGCGCGTGGTCGGCCCGGCGGACAGCCGGCAGCGCATCGAGCGCTCGCGCCAGCTCGAGCAGGACGTGGGCAGCAACTTCGGCCGGCTGACCGAGGACAAGTCGGACCCGGACGGCACGCGCCCGCCCGCCGCCGCCTCGGACATCGGCGGCATCCCGGCCGGCACGCCCGGCCAGCCCGTCGCTCCCTGAGACACAGCCGTCATGCACAAGGTCTTCGTCAATTCCCCGCAGCAGGTCGTGCGCGAGGTCCCGATCGACGTCGCTGAACTCCAGGTCGGCAAGGATGCGGGCAACCACATCGTGCTGTCGGGCTGGAACGTCGCCAAGCTGCACGCGCAGTTCGTGCTGCACGACGAGGAGGTGTTCGTGCAGGACCTGGGCAGTCTCTTCGGCACCTGGGTCGACGGCAACCGCGTGACGCGCTTCGGCCCGATGAAGGGGGGCGAGGAAATCATCATCGGCGGCCACACGCTGGTGGTGTCGCTCGATACGGCGCTCAGGCCCGCGGGCATCGATCCGCAGGAGGCGGCCGAAGCGGCGCAGTATGCCGAGGCGGCGCTCACCATCGAGGATCCTCTCCTGCAATGGCGCCGCTCGCTGCACCGCACGCTGCTGCAGCAACTGGACAACCGCCGCATCGACACCGCGCAGATGAAGGACGAGGAGCTGCGCTCCAACATCCGCGCGCTCATCAGCGAAATCATCCGCGACACGCGCGACATGCCGCCCGAGCTGGACCGTGCGCTCCTGAGCCAGCAACTGCTGGACGAAGCCATCGGCCTCGGCCCGCTCGAGGTGCTGCTCAAGGACGAGAGCGTGACCGAAGTGATGGTCAATCGCTTCGACGAGATCTGGATCGAGCGCGCGGGCCGGCTGGAGCGCACCAACGTCGCCTTCACCAGCAACATCGCGGTGCTCGGCGCCATCGAGCGCATCGTGACGCCGCTGGGCCGGCGCATCGACGAGAGCTCGCCGATGGTGGACGCGCGCCTCAAAGACGGCTCGCGCGTGAACGCGATCATTCCGCCGCTCGCGCTGCGCGGGCCCAGCGTCACGATCCGGAAGTTCCCGAAGAACCGCATGGGCCACGAGGGGATGATCCGCACCGGCTCCATCACCGCGCAGATGGTGGAGTTCATGCGCATCGCGGTGGAAGAGAAGCTCAACATCATCGTCTCGGGCGGTACGGGCACCGGCAAGACGACGCTCCTGAACATGGTGTCGAACTTCATTCCGCCCAATGAGCGCATCGTGACCATCGAGGATGCGGCCGAGCTCTCGCTGGGCCAGCCCAACCTGGTGTCGCTCGAATCGCGGCCCGCCAACATCGAAGGCAAGGGCGCCATCGCCATTCGCGACCTGGTACGCAACTCGCTGCGGATGCGGCCCGACCGCATCGTGGTGGGCGAGTGCCGCGGCGGCGAGGCGCTGGACATGTTGCAGGCCATGAACACCGGCCACGACGGCTCGCTGACCACGCTGCACAGCAACTCGCCGCGCGATGCGATGTCGCGGCTGGAAGTGCTGGTGACCATGGCGGGCATGAACATCCCGGTGGCGGCGATCCGCGAGCAGATCGCCTCGGCGGTCGACCTGATCGTGCAGCTCACGCGCTTTCCGTGCGGCAGCCGCAAGGTCACGCAGATCACCGAGATCACCGGGTTTGCCGACGGCATGATCCAGATGCAGGACGTGTATGCCTTCCGAAAGACCGGCGTGGACGACACCTTCAAGACCGTCGGCCACTTCACCGCCGCGGGCACCGTGCCCGAGTTCTTCACGCGCCTGCAGGAGCACGGCTTGAAGCTCGATCTCGAATACCTCTTCGGGGAGACCGTGCCATGAAAGGGATGATCCTCCTGGCCTCCGTGCTCTGCGGCATGGGCTTCATCACGCTGTGCGGCTACCTGCTGCTGCAGCGCTCGCCGGAACTGGTCGGCAAGATGATGTCCAAGCTGCAGGCGAGCGGCCGCCGCACGCTGAACCTGTCGGAGTTCCAGGCGCAGCACGCGGTGGCGTTCGCCTCGGGCCACGCCTTCCTGGTGGCGCTGTGCGGCGCGATCGGCTGGCTCATCTCGGGCAACCTGATCGGCGGCGTGGTGGCGGCGGTGGTGCTCTACCTCTTGCCCGCGCGCTGGTTCGCATGGCAGCGCAAGAAGCGCCGCCAGCAGATCGAATCGGAGCTGCCCGATGCGCTGCTCTTCATTGCCAGCGCGTTGCGCGCCGGCAGCGCGCTCTCGGTCGCCATTCAGGTGCTGGTGCGCGACCAGGTGGGTCCGCTGGGCCAGGAGTTCGGCCTGGTGCTCAAGGAGCAGCGCCTGGGCGTGAGCTTCGACGATGCGATCCAGAAGATGTCGCAGCGCTTGGGCATTCCCGACTTCGTGCTGGTGGTGGTGGCGCTGCGCGTATCGAAGGAAGTGGGCGGCAATCTCTCGGAGCCGCTGCAGGTGCTGGCCGAGACGCTGCGCCGCAAGGCCATCCTCGAAGGGCGCATCAAGGCGCTGACGGCACAGGGCCGCATCCAGGGGCTGGTGATGACGCTCTTTCCGCTGCTGCTGATGGGCGTGCTCTACCTGATGCAGCCGACCATGGGCCTCCTGTTTTCCACGACGATCGGATGGGTCGTGCTGACCGTGATTGCCATCATGCTGATGTTGGGCTACGCGATGATCCGCAAGATCGTCGCCATCGATATCTAAGAATCATGCGCTCGCTGATCCTCCTGGCCATCATCTTCCTGTGCGCGACCACGGGCGTGATCCTGCTGCTCTACATGATCTCGCTGATCCGCAAGGCACGGCCTTCGGAGCGCACGCACATGGACCCGCTGCCGCGCATGCTGCGGCTGGTGTGGCCGGTGGTGAACATCCTGCAGTTCCATGTGTCGGAGATCGCGCCCACCTCGATGCTGGTCAAGCGCAAGCGCCAGCTGCAGCTCGCGGGGCTGGAGTTCGTGCTCAAGGCCGAGGAGTTCATCGCGGTGCAGTGCGTGTCGATGCTCATCGTCGCCGCGCTCGGCCTCTGGACCGCGGGCCTGCTCGATGCGATGGCGGGCACCAAGGTGTGGGTCACGCTGGCGTCCTGCGTGACGGGATGGCTCTATCCGGTGATGTGGATGCGCGACCGCCGCAAGCGCCGCGAGAAGGACATTCTGCGCACGCTGCCCGGCTACCTGGACATGATCACGCTGTGCTGCCAGGCGGGCCTGAGCCTCACCGGCGCCATTGCGCAGGCGGTGCAGAAGGGCCCGGGCGGCGCGCTCGGCCAGGAGTTCGACCGGATGATGCGCGAGATGCGCACCGGCGCGAGCCGCATGGACGCGCTCAACGCGCTGGCCGACCGGCTGGACAACAAGCACATCAAGAGCCTGGTGTCGAACCTCACGCAGGCCGAGTCGCTGGGCGCGAGCCTGGCCGACACGCTTTCGGCCATTTCCGACCAGCGCCGCACCGAGCGCTTCCAGATGGCCGAGAAGCTCGCGATGGAAGCGCCCGTGAAGATGATCGGGCCGCTGGTGATCTTCATCTTCCCGGTGACCTTCATCATCATCTTCTTCCCGCTGGTGATGCAGTTCCTCGAAACCCAGAACCACTGACACCATCGATGCGCATCGTCTCCCTCCGCTCCCCCCAGGCCCAGCCCTTCGGTCCCGTGCGCGTGGCCGAGCGCGGCTGGGACCGCACGCGCGGGCTGCTCGGTCGGCCGCGCCTGGCTGCGAGCGAAGGCCTCCTGATCATGCGATGCAGCTCGGTGCACACGGTGGGCATGCGCTATCCGATCGACGTCGTCTTCCTCGACCGGCAGGGCGGTATCGCGCGCGTGGTCGAGAGCCTGCGCCCGATGCGCATGGCCATGTGCCTGGGCGCGGCCAATGTGCTCGAGCTGGCCGCGGGCCAGGCCAGTCGGCTCGCGTTGCGTCCGGGTCTCAAGTTGTCGGGCTGGTAACCACACACAGAGGAGAACAGCAATGCATTCCACTCTTCGAAAGAACCAGAAGCGCCGTCTTGCATGGCCACGGCGCGGCCAGCGCGGCGTCTCCATGACCGAGACGATGATCGCGCTGCCGGTGCTGATCCTGTTCGTGATGTGCGTGGTGCAGTTCGGCCTGATCTATCGCGCGCGCCTCACGCTGGAGTACGCCGCGCACGAAGCGGCGCGTGCGGGCTCGCTCAACAACGGCATGCCGCTGCCCTTCATCTTCCGCATCGGCAACTCGACCACGCCGGGCCTGAGCACGCTCAACAGCGCCGCGCTGGAGCTCACCACCAACGCGCTCACGCGCGGCAGCGTGTGGCAGGGGCTGGTGAAGGGGATGATGCCGCTGAATGTGCGCGAGGCCAGCGTGGGCGGCATGTTCAAGGGCTGGATCGACACCAACACCGACCTGATCGAGTCGGCCTGCATCGAGTACCTGAACCCCACGCAGACCACCTTCATCGACTGGGCGTTCATCGAGAACTTCGGCGAGAACCGCTGGATCATGCAGATCCCCAACGACACGATGCGCTATCGCAAGCCACTGCCCTACGACTTCAAGGCCAAGGCCATGAGCACCACCGTGGGCATCGGCGATCCGCTGCCGCCCGACGCGGAGCTGCGCGGCAACGTGTCGAACAAGACGCTGGGCGAATCCAGCGTGCTGCACCTGCGCGTGCACTACGGCTACCGCCTCGGGATTCCGGTGGCCAACAAGATCATCCTCACCGCGCTCAAGGGCTACCAGTTCGTGGGCGAGGCGTGGTTCAAGCTGATGTCGGTCGACGGCGCCACCGCGCCGGGCACCGATTTCCGGCTCAACCAGCTCGATGCGTACTACATCGCCAACGGCAAGATCCCGCTGGCCGCGGACGGCGTGGCGGGCATGGAGTCGCCGATGTACTGGCACCCGTTCTATTCGTTCGGGCCCAAGAGCGACCGCAGCATCGACCTGCAGTGGGACCCGGCGTGGAGCAACAATACGGGCATCAACGTGCTCGAGAAGCCGCAGGACGCCATGACCAACATCTTTGCCTTCGTGCGCAACAACAGCACCGAGTGGGCCTCGCAGCTGCTGGCCCGCGGCGTCGACGCGCTGGCCGACAAGGTGGGCGACGGCAACTCCTTCTGCCCGGCCATCTGGGACGCCTCGGTCAAGGGCCAGCTCGACAAGGTGCCGAACCCGGGCAAAGCGCCCTGATGCGCGAGGCGGCGGACGCATCGCATGCCGTGCGCGGCGGGAGCGCAGCGCGCGCTGCGCGCGACGCGAGCGCCGGTGCGCTGGCGCTCTCTGCATCGACCATCTTCGTCTCGGCCTTCCTGCTGTTCCTGGTGCAGCCGCTGATCGCGCGGCAGATCCTGCCGTGGTTCGGCGGATCGGCCGCGGTGTGGACGCTGTGCCTGGTGTTCTTCCAGGTCGTGCTGCTCGTCGGGTACTTCTATGCCGACTGGCTCTCGCGCCGGCCGCTGCGCATGCAGGCCGTCGTGCATGCGCTCCTCCTGCTCGCGGCCTGCGCGATGCTGCCGGTGATTCCCGATGCGGCGTGGAAGCCGACCGGGCAGGGCGACCCCTCGGCGGGCGTGCTCGCGGTGCTGGCCGCCACCATCGGGCTGCCATACCTCGCGGTGTGCACCACCGGGCCGCTGGTGCAGAGCTGGGTCGCGCGGCTGCATGCGGGCGATGCGCCGCGGCAGGCGAAGGTCTACCGGCTGTTCGCGCTGTCGAACCTCGCGGCGCTGGCTGCGCTCGTGGTGTATCCCTTCGTGCTGGAGCCGGTGTTCGCGCTGCGTGCGCAGGCCGTGGCATGGTCGGTCGGCTTCGGGGTGTTCGCGGTGCTGGCGATCGTGTCGGTGGTGGCCGTGGGGAAAGCGCGACCGGCGCAGACCGGCGCCGAAGCGGCCGCAACCCCTGCGCCGTCGGCACCGCTGTCGTGGTCCAACCAGTTGCTGTGGCTGGTGCTGGCCGCGCTCGGCACGGTCGCGCTGCTGGCGGTGTCGGCCTTCATCACGCAGGACATCGCCTCGGTGCCGATGCTGTGGATCGTGCCGCTCGCGCTGTACCTGCTGAGCTTCGTGCTGTGCTTCGACAGCGACTTCTGGTACCGGCGCTGGCTCTTCTGGCCCGCGGTGCTGCTGCTCACGCCGGTGATGGGCTGGTACCTGAACACGCCGCAGCGTTCGCTGCCGATCGCCGCGGCCATCGGTCTCTACAGCGCCGGCCTCTTCGCGATCTGCATGTTCGCGAACGGCGAACTCGCACGCGCGCGGCCCGGGCCCGAGCGCCTCACGCGCTTCTACCTGCTGCTGGCGCTGGGCGGCGCCGTGGGTGGCATCTTCGCGGGCGTGGTCGCGCCGCATTTCTTCAACGGCTACTGGGAGCTGCCGATGAGCCTGGCGGTGCCGGGGCTGATCGTGCTGTGGCTCACGCGCGGGCGCCAGCAATGGGTGTGGGCGGTGTTTGCGTTCGCCATCGTGGTGGGCTTCGCGGCGTTCCTGCGGATGGACGCGGTGGCCGTGTCGCTCAATGTGCTGTACGCCACGGTGAGTGCGCTGGCGCTCTTCGCGGTGGGCTACACCGCGTGGCGGGCGCGCTCATGGCCGGCGGCCGCGGGGCTGGCCGGCGCGTTGGCCTCGGTGGCCGTGGTCTGGCTCTCGGTGTACAGCGTGCTCGAAGCCGACAACCGCACGATGCTGCGCGTGCGCAACTTCTACGGCGCGTTGCGCGTGGAGCAGTTCGGCATTCCGGGCGCGCTGACCGCATCGCGCCGCTTGATGCACGGCGTGATCTCGCACGGCGAGCAACTGCAGGGCGCGGTGCAGCGACGCCTGCCGAGCACCTACTACGGGCCGAAATCGGGTGCCGGCCTCGCCTTGCTCACGAACCGCGCCGAGACGCAGCGCGTGGGCGTGATCGGCCTGGGCGTGGGCACGCTCGCGGCCTATGGGCGCGCCGGCGACACGGTGCGCTTCTACGAGATCAATCCGCGCGTGACGGCGGCGGCGCGCTCGCATTTCACCTACCTTGCCGATTCGCCGGCGACCGTCGAAGTCGCGCAAGGCGATGCGCGCCTGCTGATGCAGCAGGAGCTCGATGCGCACGGTTCGCAGCGCTTCGACGCGATCGTGGTCGACGCCTTCTCGGGCGATGCGATCCCGATGCACCTGATGACGCGCGAGGCGCTGGCGCTCTACGACAAGCACCTGCTGCCCACGGGCGTGATCGCCTTCCACATCAGCAACCGGCACCTGCTGCTCGCGCCAGTGGTCAAGCGCCTGGCCGAGGATGCGGGCATGCAGGCGTTGCGCGTGCATTTCGAGCCTGTGCCCAACAACCTCACGCTCGAACACTCGTCGGAATACGTGCTGCTCACGCGCGACCCGCGCTTCCTGCAGGACCCGGTGATCCGCGAGCGCGGCGAGGCGATCGATGCCACTGGGGTGACGACGTGGACCGACGATCACAGCAACCTGCTGGCGGCGCTGCGGTGGACGACGAAGCCCTGAGCTAAAAGTTAGACCGCCGCGTCGTGCCAGCGCCCCAGCAGCCGCGCCACCGCGCGCACGCGCTGCGTGTCGCGCCCCCAGCGGCGGCTGGCGGGCAGCTTGCGCGCCCACTTCATGCGGCGCGCCGCGTTCGCGATGCGCTCGCGCACTTCTTCGTTCACCGTGGCGAGCGCCGCATGCCAGTGCTGGCCAGCCGCCTGCGGCGCGGCGGCCTCCAGCATCATGGCCGTCGAGTGCAGATAGCTGAGCCAGTCGCGCGCCTGGCATTCGGCGAGCGTCATGACCTCGGCGGGGTCGTCCTCGAAATCGATGTAGCCGATCACGCCATCGGGGCACTGCACGAGGTTGCGGTCGAAGGCCTGGCTCAGGTGCTGGCCGCGCACATGCACGGCCGCGATGGCGGCAAGACCTTCACGCCACACCGCGAGCAGCGCGGCGGGGCCGGCTGCGGCGGCCTGGTCCAGGCGTTCCTGCAGCACGACGGTGGCGCGGCCGCTCTCGCCGAGGTCTGAAATCAACAGGCCGTCGGGTTGCTGCGCGAGCACCGTAGGCACGCGCAGGCCCGCGGCGGCGAGTTGCTTCAGGCGCCGCGCCTCGGTGGCGATGGCGGCCTCGCCGCCCGGATTGGGCACCGGCTTGATGATGTCCAGCCGCGCCATCCGCGCGACCGCCGCCATCACGCGGTAGCCCCATTTGCCGTGGCGCGGTCCGGCCTTCTTGAGCCACACGCGCTCGCTGCCGAGGCGGTGGCTGGCCACGTTCTTCTCCTGCTTCGGGAGGGTGATGCGCAGGAACTCCGCGTAGTCGCCGGGCGCTGGCGG
The DNA here is from genome assembly GCF_017161115.1 of Variovorax sp. RKNM96. Classification (GTDB taxonomy): domain Bacteria; phylum Pseudomonadota; class Gammaproteobacteria; order Burkholderiales; family Burkholderiaceae_C; genus Variovorax. Next base: position 612,366 of record NZ_CP046508.1, read on the forward strand.
GTTGGGCTGCGCGTCGAGTGGCGCGGGCGCCGAAGCGACGCCCTTGGCGCTGTGCAGGCGCGTCGAAGCGCCTCGTCTCAGTGGATTCATGCGGCCATTGCGAAACCCGGCACCAGCCCATAGGGACCTTGCGTCACGGGTTGGAAACTCTCTGCACTGGCCAGCGGCCAGTAGGTACGGAAGACATTGTGCTGCGCGTCGAGCGGCCCGAGCAGCGCGCCCGGCTGCACCTGCATCACGAGGTTGCTCAACAGGCGCACCTCGGTGTCGGAGATGCGGCGCACGATGTGGTGCGCGGTGATCTGCTGCGGATGATCGAGGCCCGCGGCCTGCACCAGCTCCTGCAGCGCATGCAGCGTGCTGCGGTGGAAGTTGCGAACTCGGTCGGCCTTGGTCGGCACCACCAGCGCCTGCTGGCGCAGCGGGTCCTGTGTGGTCACGCCCGTGGGGCAGTGGCCGGTGTGGCAGCTCTGCGCCTGGATGCAGCCCAGCGCCATCATGAAACCGCGTGCCGCGTTGCACCAGTCGGCGCCCAGCGCCATCATGCGGGCCACGTCGAAGGCGGTGATCACCTTGGCGGCGCAGCCGATCTTGATGCGGTGGCGCAGGTTCACGCCGATCAGCGTGTTGTGCACGAGCAGAAGGCCTTCCTGCAGCGGCGCACCCACGTGGTCGCTGAACTCGACCGGCGCCGCGCCCGTGCCGCCTTCGGCGCCGTCGACCACGATGAAGTCGGGCGTGATGCCCGTGGCCTGCATTGCCTTGACGATGCCGAACCATTCCCACGGATGGCCGAGGCAGAACTTGAAACCCGTCGGCTTGCCCCCCGAGAGCTCGCGCAGCTTGGCGACGAAATGCATCATCTCGGTCGGCGTGGAGAACGCGCTGTGCGAGGAGGGCGAGATGCAGTCCACGCCCACCGGCACGCCGCGCGCCGCCGCGATCTCGGGCGTGACCTTGGGCGCAGGCAGCACGCCGCCGTGGCCGGGCTTGGCACCCTGGCTCAGCTTGATCTCGATCATCTTCACCTGCGGGTCGCGCGCATTGGCGGTGAAGCGCTCGGCGTTGAAGGTGCCGTCGTCGTTGCGGCAGCCGAAGTAGCCCGAGCCGATTTCCCAGATCAGGTCGCCGCCGTGCACCCGGTGGTGCTGCGAGATCGAGCCCTCGCCGGTGTCGTGCGCGAAACCGCCCATCTTGGCGCCCTGGTTGAGCGCGAGGATCGCGTTGGCCGATAGCGCACCGAAGCTCATGGCCGAGATATTGAAGACGCTCGCACTGTAGGGTTGCGTGCAGACCTGCGCCGGGTTCGCATCGGCCGGCTGCGGGGTGCCACCGATCACGATGCGGAAATCGTGGTTCGCAAGCTTGGTCGGCTGCATCGAATGGTTGATCCACTCGTAGCCCGCAATGGTCACATTGAGCTGCGTGCCGAACGGCCGGTTGTCCGGATCGCCCTTGGCGCGCTGGTAGACCAGCGAGCGCTGCGCGCGCGAGAAGGGGGCCGCTTCGGAGTCGCTCTCGATGAAGTACTGGCGCATTTCGGGCCGGATGAACTCCAGCAGAAAGCGCAGGTGGCCGATGACCGGGTAGTTGCGCAGGATCGCGTGCCGCGCCTGCCGCAGGTCGTGGATGCCGGTACCTGTAAGTACCGCGAACACCACCACGCCGATCCACGCAAGCCACAGATGCGGCGACACCAGCACGAAGGCCAGGCAGGCGACCAGGCCGACCACGCACAAGGCAAAGGCGCTGTAGCGCGCCGGAAACGGAATAATCGTGGGCATAGAAATAGATGACTCCGGGAGCCTGCTGCATCATAGAGGGCTGCCCCGAACCTGCCATGACGACTTCTCCCGATACCCCACAGACCCCCACCCCGCCCGCCCAGGAGCCCCTCGGCCCCGACGATTTCGATGCCCTCGACACCGCGCTGGACGCCATGCGCGAGCACGACGAGGAAATCCCCCAGTGGGAGTTCTGCGAGGGCTTCATGGCCGCGCTGATCTGCACCCGCCGGCCCATCGAACCCACCGAATACTGGCCCGTGCTGCTGGGCGACAACTTCGTGCCTGCCCAGCACATGGAGTTCGTCTGGAACTGGAAACGCCGCTGGCGCGAGATCGAAGAGGGTCTGGACGCCCCCGTCGAAACGCTGGACGACGAGCGCAGCTGGCAGCCCGAGGTGCTCGACACCCGCGGCGCCATCGCTTCGCTTCCCGAGGAAGAGCGCGCCGAAGTGGCCGGCGAGGAGATCCCTTCGTTCGCACAGGTCTGGGCGCTCGGCTTCATGTACGCGGTCGAGAACTGGCCTGAAGACTGGGCCACCCCGCGCGACAAGGACGCCGCGCAGATGCTCGACGACGCGCTCGACAACATCGTCGCGCTCACCGAGGACGACACCGCCAAGCCCACGCTCTCGATGTACAGCGACGATGCGCCGCCCAGCGTGAGCCAGCAGCGGCTGGACGACTTCGGCGCCGCCATCTGGGCGGTGTACGACCTGCGCCAGCTCTGGAAGAGCCTGGGGCCGAAGGTCGAGACGATCCGCAAGGAAGCGACGCCGGGCCGCAACGATCCGTGCCCCTGCGGCAGCGGAAAAAAGTACAAGAAGTGCCACGGTGCCGCCTAGCACCGGTCCGGACAGCGCCGCATCCCTGACGCCGCGCGCGGCCTGGGTGATGGTCCTGGCGCTGTGCGCCGGGGTCGCGCTCAGCCAGGCCTTCCGCACGGTCGGCGCCATCATGGCGAGCCCGCTGCAGACCGACTTCAAGCTCTCCGCCCAGGCCCTCGGGATTTTCTCGGGGGCTTTTCATTTCGCCTTCGGCGCGATGCAGCTCTTCATGGGCATCGGCATCGACCTGCACGGCGTGCGCCGCACGGTGCTCGTGGCTTTTCCGATCGCCATCGCGGGCGCGTTGCTGTCGGCGGTGTCGTCCAGCTACCTTGTGCTGGTCGCGGGGCAGGCGCTGATCGGCGTGGGCTGCGCGCCGGCCTTTCTGGTGTGCACCGTGTTCATCGCGCGGCACTTTCCGGCGGCGCGCTTCGCCACCGTGTCGGGCATGGTGCTGGCCATCGGCGGCATCGGCATGCTGGCCACCGGCACGCCGCTCGCGTGGCTGGTAGAGGCGTATTCGTGGCGCGCGGGGTTCCTCGTGCTGGCCGTGGCCGCGGCGCTCGCCTGGCTCGCGATCTGGTACTGGGTGCACGAACCAGCATCGGCCGTGCCGCAGGTGAAAGAGTCGATTCCCGAGGCGATCCGCCAGTTCGGCGCGCTGTTCGCGATGCCGCACACGCTGGGCATCATGGTGCTCGGCGCGGTCACGTATGCGGCCTTCATCTCGCTGCGCGGCCTCTGGCTGGGGCCGCTGATGATGGAGCGCCACGGCTACTCGCTCGTGCAGAGCGGCAACGTGGCGCTGGCCGTGTCGGTGATCTCGCTCGTCGGTGCGCCGCTCTTCGGGCGGCTGGACCGCGACGGCGCCGCGCGCCGCCGCTGGATCGTGATCTGCGGATTGATCTACGCCGCGCTCTTCGCGCTCATCGCGGTGCTGCACTCGGCCTGGCTCGACATCTTCGGCATGGTGCTGATCGGCGTGCTCTCGGGCTTCATCGTGTGGCAGTACGCCGACGTGCGCGTGGCCTACCCGGTCACGCTCACCGGACGCGCGATGGCCGTCTTCACGATGGCGATGTTCCTCGGCGTTGCGCTGATGCAGTGGGGCACAGGTGTCGCGGCATCCATTGCCGCGGCGCATGGCGGCGATCCGCTCACGGCCGTGCTGGCCACCATCGCCACGCTGCTGGTGATCGGCATCGCGGCCTTCGCGTGGTTGCCCGCGCCGAAGGCCGTGTCCTTCAGATCTTGAAGGCGCGTTGGATATCCGGCCGCACGAGGTCGGCGTATTCGCGGTGCTTGCGGATGTAGCCCGCGATGAACTGGCACACCGGAATCACATGCAGCCCCTTCGTGCGCGCCTCGCCGAGCACGTGCTTCGCAATGCCCGAGCCCACGCCCTTGCCTTCGAATTCGGGCAGCACCTCGGTGTGCGTGAACATGATCGCGTCGGTCAGGAGGTTGTATTCGGCGTAGCCCGCGAGCTTGCCGTCGATGGCGGCTTCATAGCGATGGGCCGCTTCGTTGGAGGCGAAGACGATGTTGTTGTTGCTCATGAGGGTTGGCTCGAAAGAAATTTGGAAAGATTGCCGGCGGCGGTGGCGCGCACTTTCTTGCGCAGCATCGGCGTCCAGCCCAGCAAGAGGCCCGGCGTGCCGAGCGCCTGGCGCGACCAGGTCCAGAACGGGAAGGTGTCGCGGTGCGTGGCGATCAACCCCTCGGGCGTGAAGGTGAAGCGCGCGTCGATGCTGTTGTCCACCAGCCGGCCGGTGGCGCTGAAGCGGTAGTGCGCGTCCCAGTGGGCGCTGCCGGTGGTGTCGTCGGCCTGCACGTCGCGAAAGGTCATGCGCCACACGTCCGCGCCCTTGGCCTTGGTGGCGTTGGCCAGCATGCGCCACATGCCGCCCACCTCGCGCCGCCCACGCAGGGAAAAGGCCTCGTCGTCGAACACCGCATCGGGCGCGTAGCAGGCCTCCATGGTGGCGGCGTCGAGCTTGGCGAAGGCGCTGTAGAAGCGCTCGATGGTCTGGGCATTGGTGGCTGCTGTCATGAGGCCTCTTGGAGTTATCGGGGGAGATTCGAGGGAGAAGTCAGATCGACGCCGGGATGTTGCGCGCGAGGAAATCATAGACCGCGCGGATGCGCCGGTCGGTGCGGATCTCCCGGTGCACCGCGAGCCACACCGGCAGCGAAGGGATCTTCAATTGCGGCAGCACGCGCTGCACCTGGCTGTCGGTGCGCGCGAGCGATTCGCTCACGAAGCCGATGCCCATGCCCTGGCGCAGCGCCTCCCAGTAGGCGCCCATGTCGTCGGTGCGAAAGCAGAAGTCCTCGCGCTGCAGCGGCGTGCCCAGCTGCGCGGACATGCGGATGATGGTGTCGATGCGGTCGTAGCCCAGCACGTCGTGCCGCAGCAGCTCGGCCGTCTGGCGCGGCGTGCCGCGGCGGCGCAGGTAGTCGACGTGCGCGAAGGCGCCGAGCGCGAACCGTCCGATGCGCCGTGCCACCACCGTGGCCGTGGTGGGCTGCGTCATGCGGATCGCGATGTCGGCCTCGCGCCGCAGGAGGTTGCTGATCTCGTTGGTCGAGACCAGCTCGACCTGGATCTCCGGCAGCTCCTGCCGCATCCGCACCAGCAGCGCAGGCAGCATCTGGCGCGCCGTGGCCTGGCTCGCCGAGATGCGCACCGTGCCCGCGGTGGCGGCATTGGCGCCCGACACGCTGCGCGACAGCGAGACCGCGCCGCTTTCCATGGCCCGCGCCGATTCGGCCAGCCGCGCGGCCATGGCCGTGGGGCGCAGGCCCCGGCCGGTGCGCTCGAACAACACCACGCCCAGTTGGGTTTCGAGCTCGGCGATGTGCCGGCCCAGCGTCGGCTGGCTCGAACCCAGAGCGCGCGACGCAGCCAGCAGGCTGCCGTGGTCGAGCGCGGCGAGGAAGGCGCGCACCAGTCGCCAGTCGAAATCGAGGTTGCTGTCGAGGCCCACGTATTCAGTTCCGCATAGCAGGTATCAAAAGTTGACGCATTGTGAATTGAAAGGCGACTTTCGATAATGCGGGCAATGGACGAACGAAGAAATTTTGTCCGGCTGCTGGGAGGCGGTGTGGTGGTGGCGGCAGGCGCGGTTGCTCTGGCGACCTGGTGGCTGCACTCCGACATCCCGGCGGCCGCGCTCGAGATATGGAACGGCCCCGGCAACGAGCCCGATGCGCGCAAGCGCGCGGTGGCCTACGCGGTCACCGCGCCCACCGCGTACAACTGCCAGCCGTGGCTGGTGGACCTGCGCGAGCCCGAGGCCATCGTTCTCTACTGCGACCGCGAGCGCTTGCTGCCCGAGACCGATCCGTACGGCCGTCAGGCCCTCATCGGCCATGGGGCCTTCATCGAGCTGCTGGTGATGGCGCTGGCGCAGCAGGGCATCCTGGCCAGCGTGCAGCTGTGGCCCCAGGGCGAGCTGCCGAGCGAGCCGCGGCACTGGCCGCACATTCCGGTGGCGCGGCTGCGGCTGTCGAGCGGCGGCGCGCCCGATCCGCTCTTTGCGCAGGTGCTCAGGCGCCGCACGCCGAAGCAGCGTTTCGACACCGGCCGGCCGGTGTCGTCCGACATGCTGCAGGGGCTCACCGCCATCGCGCCCGCGGGCGGCACGGTACAGGCCGACGGCACGGTCGACATGGCCCGCGTGCGGGTGCTGCGCAAGCTCTGCGCGGCGGCTGCGCGCGTGGAGATCGCCACGCCCGGCACGGCCCTGGAGAACCTGCGGATGCTGCGCGTCGGGCCGCAGGAGATCCTGGAGCACCGCGACGGCTTCTCGCGCAACGACCCGGCGCTGCGCCTTGCGATCGCGCTGGGGCAGTTCGACCGCAACGTGCCCGCGGCGGAGGACAGCGAATCGTTCAAGGAGACCCTCCAGGTGTTCGAGGACCAGGCCAACACGGCGATGGGCTTTGTCTGGCTCAGCACGCGCGGCAACAGCCGCACCGACCAGATCGCCGCGGGCCGCGCCTATGTGCGCCAGCAACTGCGCGCCACCGACCTCGGCGTGGGCCTGCACCCGATGAGCCAGCCGCTGGAGGAGTTCGCGGAGATGGCGCCGCACCACGCGGCGGCGCACGACCTGCTGCTGGGCACGGAGCCGCCGCGCAACGCGCGCAGCCCGACGCTGCAGATGATGTGCCGGCTTGGCTACCCGATGGCGCCGGTGCCCGCCGCGCCGCGCCGGGCCATCGGCGACTTCATGATGGCTTGAAGGCGCCGCGGGGCTTACTCGCCCAGCAGTTCCACCAGCGTCTGCAGCGCGTAGTGCACCGTGGCCGCGCGCACCGTGGCGCGGTCGCCGTCGAAGCGGCGGCGCTCGGTGCGCAACTGCCCGTCGACCGACCAGCCGAACCACACCGTGCCGACCGGCTTCTCGGGCGTGCCGCCCGTGGGGCCCGCGATGCCGGTCACCGCGATGGCCGCACGGGATGGGGTCGAGCGTGCGATGGCACCGACGGCCATGGCGCGCGCCACCGGCTCGCTGACCGCGCCGTGGGCATCGATCAACGCCGCATCTACGCCCAGCACCTCGGTCTTCGCCGCGTTGGAATACGTGATGAAGCCGCGCTCGAACCATGCGCTGGAGCCGGCCAGCTCGGTGCAGGCCGCGGCGATCAGGCCGCCGGTGCAGCTCTCGGCGGTGGACAGCAGCCAGCCTTTTTTCAGCAGCCGTTCGGCCACGGCCACAACGAGCGCGGGGGTGTCCTGGTCGGGGAGCGACGACAAGGTCGAAGAAGAATCCATGGGGTTCACCATGCGCGCCAGAGCGCAATGACCAGCAGCGTGCAGAAGGCCGCCACCAGGTCGTCGAGGATGATGCCGAAGCCCGCGCGCCACCAGCGCACCTGGGCGGCGTCGCGCTGCTTGAACAGCGCATCGGCCCAGGCGACCGGGCCGGGCTTGGCGGCATCGAAGAAGCGGAACAGGCCGAAGGCGATGGCCTGCGCGAAGAGGCCCGCCGGCGTGACGAGCCAGAGCACGATCCAGAAGGCGATGACCTCGTCCCACACGATGGCGCCGGGGTCGGCGATGTTCATGTCGCGCGCCGTCACCGTGCAGGCCCACCAGCCGATCGGGAGCGACGCCAGGATGATCCAGCCGATGGTGGCCGGCGTGAACCACAACTGCATCACCACGAAGGCGACCCAGGCCCAGAGCGTGCCCACGGTGCCCGGCGCGAAGCGCGGCAGGCCCGAGCCGAAGCCCAGTGCGATGGCATGCGCCGGGTGCCCGAACAAAAAGCCCAGGGTGGGGCGGCGGATCGAGGGTTGCGGCATGGCGCCGGAAGCGGAGGCGTTGGAAGAAGAAGGGGAAGCGGCTTGCATCAGGCCCGAAGTGTCGCGCATCCGGGCGCCGGTCCATTCGGGCGGTGGATTTTATTTATCAAAGCAATAACTTGTTTAATTGGGTCGTGGCGCCTAGTATCCGGGCTCCTTTCCAGTCTTTCGGGTCCGCCATGCCGCCTGCCGCTTCCTCCTCCGCCGATCCTTCCACACCTTCCGTGACCTCGCCGACGGCCACGGCCGGGTGGGGCGAACTCTTCACCGGCCGCAACGGCTGGCGCGCGCTGGCGCTCACCGGCGGCGTTGCGCTGCACGCGGTCAACGTCCACATCGTGACCACGGTGCTGCCTTCGGTGGTGCGCGAGATCGGCGGGCTCGACTGGTATGCGTGGAGCACCACGCTCTTCGTGGTGGGCTCGATCCTCGGCGCCACGCTGTCGGTGCGGCTGCTCGCGATGCTCGGCCCGCGGGGTGCGTGCCTTGCGGCGCTGGCCGTGTTCACCGCCGGTTCGATGGGCTGCGCGCTCGCGCCGGCCATGCACTGGATGCTCGCCGGCCGCACGGTGCAGGGACTGGGCGGCGGCATGCTCGCGGCGCTGAGCTATGCGCTGATCCAGCTCGTGTTCGCGCAGCGGCTGTGGCCGCGCGCGGTGGCGCTGGTGTCGGGCATGTGGGGCGTCGCCACGCTGTGCGGGCCGGCGGTGGGCGGGCTGTTCGCGCAATCGGGGCACTGGCGCTGGGCTTTCTGGTTCCTGCTGCCGGTGGCCGCGGCGCAGGCACTGCTGGTGATGGTGCAACTGCGGCCCGGTGCCGGTGTGCGGCACTCTCGGCCGGCGAGCATGCCGCGCATTCCGGCGCTGCAGATCGGCTTGCTGGCTGCCTCGGTGCTGGTGATCGCGGCGAGCGGGCTGCTGTCCGACCTGGCCTGGCAGGCGGTGGGCGTGGTGCTCGGCCTGGGCATCGGCGTCCTCGCCACGCGCATCGATCGCCGGGCCGCGGTGCGGCTGCTGCCGACCGGCGCGTATGCGTTGAGCGCGCCGCTGGGTGCCATCTACGCGAGCATCGCGCTGCTGCTGATCGGCACCACCACCGAGATCTTCGTGCCGTACTTCCTGCAGTTGTTGCACGGCCATTCGCCGCTCGCGGCGGGCTACCTCACGGCCGCGATGGCCGGTGGCTGGAGCGCGGGCTCGCTGCTGTCGTCGGGGCGCAGCGGCGCGGGGGCCGATCGCATGCTGCGCGCCGGCCCGGTGGCCTGCACGCTGGGGCTCGTGGCGCTCGGGCTGCTGCTGCCGTTCCCCGGCCATCTGGGCGTGGGCTTCGAGACGGTGCTGATCGCCGCGGCACTCGCCGTCGTGGGCCTGGGCGTGGGCATCGGCTGGCCGCACCTCGTGACCCGAGTGCTGTCGCTGGCGCCGAAAGGGGAGGAAGGCCGCGCCTCCGCCTCGATCACCACGATCCAGCTCTACGGCATGGCCGTGGGCGCCTCGGTGGCGGGGCTGGTGGCCAATGCGGCGGGCCTCACGCTGCCGGGCGGCGCGGAGGGCGCGCAGTCGGCGGCCGTGTGGCTGTTCGCAAGCTTCGCGCTCGCACCCGCGCTGGCCGCGATGCTGGCGTACCGGGTGGTCGCACCGCGAGGCTGGTGAGCCGCGGGGAAACGGAACTCAGGCGGCGGCGACGACACCTTCCCACGCCAGCGCCCGCTTGCGCTCGCGCACCCGCCTGGCATCGCCGCGCAGGATGGCCACCAGGTCGTACACCTCGAACGGCAGGTGCGCGCCGCGCCAGGCGACGTGCTGGTCCGCGCGGCACAGCACCAGGCGGTGGGCGTAGGCCTTGGGCACTTCGGCGGTCTCGATGTCGAGCACCGTGAGCGGCATGTTGTAGGTCTGCGCGGCGCGCTCCAGCGGCCGCACGTCCACGCTGCGGTCGAAGCGCAGCAGCGTGTAGCCGGGGCCGAACGCGTCGTACAGCGAGCGGCCGTCGGCCAGCCAGAAGTGGGGCGCGCGGCAGCCCGGCACGGTGGATGGCGTGAAGTCGCCCATCGAGTACGGCGGCGCGGTGTGCTCGCCGTCCGCGATGATGATCGGCGAGCCGGTGTAGAAGTAGCCGAAGTTCAGCCCCGCGCAGCAGAACTGCTGCACGTTGAGCGCATAGGCCTCGCTGCCGATGTCGGCGCGCAGCGCCTCGCCCTCAGGGCCGGGCGCCTCGATGTTCTGCGGCACGGCGCGGCGCGCGCGGATCATCTTCTGCGCATGGTCCATCGCGAAGTTCGACACCTGCTCGGTGATCGGCTGGCGCTCGGCCTCGTAGGCGTCCAGCATCGCCTCGTCGCCCCAGCCCTGCACGCAGGCGCCCAGCAGCCACGAGAGGTTCAGCGCATCGGCGATGCCCGCGTTCATGCCATAGCCCGCATACGGCACCCACAGGTGCGCCGCGTCGCCCGCGAGGAACACGCGGCCTTCGCGGAAGCGGTTGGCCACGAGGCGGCGGCCGATCCAGTCTTCCTTGCTGATGACCTCGTATTGGAAGTCGGGGCCCACGCCCAGGATGTCGCGCAGCGCCTGGTCGCGATCGACCGAATCGAACTCGGGCTCCTCGGCGTTCAGGTGGTTGTGCACCAGCCAGGTCTCGTGCCCGTCGATGGCGAACATCGTGCCGCAGCGGCGCGGGTTCATCGAGTAATACGACCACGCCGGCTTGCCGGGGATCATGGCGCGCAGCTGCGGCGCGCGGATGAAGGTCGACTGCACGCGCTGAATGACGGCCGTGCCTTCGAGCTTGGCGCCGATCTGCTTTCTCACCGCCGAGCTGCCGCCGTCGCAGCCGACCATGTAGCGGCAGCGGATGCTGCGGGTGACGCCGCCGTCCATCTCGGTGGCGATGGCGGTCACGCCGTCCCTGTCCTGCGTGAAGCCCGCGAACTGCGTGCGGTTGAGCAACTGCACGCCCGGCAGTGCCGCCGTGTGCTTGAGCAGGATGGGTTCGAGGTAGATCTGGTTGATGCGGTGCGGCGGCTCGGGCGTGGGCCACCATGCGTCGGGGCCCTCGGTCTCGGTGTAGCGGTCGCGCCGGCACGGGATCGGAATGCGCGTGAGCTCGGTGCCCGTCACCGCGGTGCGGAAGACCACGTCGTTGGGGTAGTCTGCGGGCAGCCCCGCATCGCGCAGCTTCTGCGCCACGCCCAGGCGCCGGAACTGCTCCATCGTGCGCGAGGCCACGTGATTGCACTTCACGTTCGGCGGCTCGGCGAAGCGGCGGGTCTCGCAGATGATCACCGAGACGCCGCGCGACGCGAGGTCCATGGCCAGCGTGAGGCCCACGGGGCCCGCGCCGATGATGAGAACGTCGGCCTTCAGTGTCGTGTCGTTCATTGTTCGTTGTTCCCTGTTGTCTCTGTCCGGTCTGTCAGTCGAGCTTGATGTTGGCGACCTGGATCACCTTGGCCCACTTCTTCGTTTCGCTGCGGATGTAGGCCTCGAAGGCCTCGGTCGATGTCGGCGCGGGCTCCGCGCCGAGGTTGCGCATCGAGGCCTTGATCTGCTCGTCGCCGAGCGCGGCGTTGATCTCTGCATTGAGGCGCGCGACGATGGGCGCGGGCGTGCCGGCCGGCGCCACCACGCCGAACCAGCCGGTCGAGTCGTAGCCCGGCAGGCCGGCCTCGGCCACGGTGGGCACGTCGGGCAGCATCGGCACGCGCTGCGCGCTCGTCACTCCGAAGGCGATCAGCTTGCCGGCCCGGATCTGCTGCAGCGAGGCGGGCAGGTCGACCAGCGCGAGCTGCACCTGGCCCGCCATCGCATCGAGCGCGGCCGGGCCCGAACCGCGGTAGGGCACCTCGATCAGCTTCACGTCCGCCATCTGCGCGAAGAGCGCGGTCGACAGGTGCATCGCGGTGCCGTTGCCGCCGTGGCCCATCGAGATCGTGCCCGGCTTCGCCTTGGCCAGCGCGATCAGTTCGCGCAGCGTGCGCGCGCCCATCGAGGGATGCCCGACGATCACGAACGGCGTGGCTGCGACCATGCCGACCGGCTTGAAGTCCTTCACCGGGTCGAAGGGCATCTGCGGATAAAGGTTCACATTCGCGGTGAGCGCCCCGGCCGCGCCCAGCCCGAGCGTGTAGCCGTCGGCCGGCGCCTTCGCCACCAGCGTGAGGCCCACGTTGCCGCCGGCGCCGGGCCGGTTGTCCACCACCACCTGCTGGCCCAGCTTCTCGTTGAGCCGGGGCACCAGCATGCGCACCACCGCATCGGCGCTCCCGCCGGGCGGAAAGGTCACCACCATGCGGATCGGATGGGCGGGGAAATCGGGTGCGGGCGCCTGCGCCAGGGCCGTGGCGCTGCAGAGGGTACAGGCCGTGGCCAGCAACAATCGCCTGCGAAGCCGTTGCGCCTTGCTGGCGATCGGTGCTGTCATTGGGACTCCTTGATTGTGTTTTTACTTGGTTTGGAGCGATTGAACGCTGCGGAAATTCATTCGTAAATCGAGAAATTTCGTATCAAATATCAGTTCGCCTTATGAATGAAAACTTCAGTCCTACGTTCAGCCCGACGATTCGCCAGCTGCGCGCATTCCTCGCGGTGCACCAGTTGCGCAAGCTCAGTGCGGCCGCGCAAAGGCTCTTCGTCACCCAGTCGGCGGTGAGCATGCTGATCCGCCAGCTCGAGGAGGGGCTGGGCACGCGCCTGTTCGACCGCACCACGCGTTCGCTCAAGCCGACCGCGGCGGCCGACGAAATGCTCGCCACCGCGGAACGTATCCTGCGCGACGTCGATTCGCTCTCGACCGGTTTTCGCGAACTGGCCACGCTCGAGCGGGGGCGTGTCTCGCTGGCCATCACGCCCACGCTCGCGACGTTCCTCTTGCCCGCGGCGATCCGCAGCTTCAGCGAAGAGCATCCGAAAGTTCGCGTGCTGGTCAACGACTGCGCGCCCGACCAGTTCATCTCGCGCATCCTCGGCGAGCATGTGGACTTCGGCATCGGCACGCCCGAGCGGCCCGGCGCCGAGGTCGAGGTGCAGCGGCTCATGCGCGACCACCTCGCGCTGGTATGCCGGAACGACCACCCGCTGGCCAAGGCGCGCGTGGTGCGGTGGATCGACCTGGGCGGTCATCCCGTCATCACCGTGCGCCCCGGCTACGGCGTGCGCCCGCTGATCGACGGCACCGCGGCGGACGCCGGCGTGGCGCTGGACGTCGTGAACGAGGTGTCCTTTCTCTCCACGGCACTCTGGATGACGGCCAGCGGCATGGGCGCATCGATCATGCCCTCGGCCTTCGCGCGCGATGCGAACGATCCGTCCCTGGTGATCAAGGTGCTCAGTGCGCCGCGTGTCTCGCGCGACATCTCGGTGGTCACCAAGCGCGGCCACTCGCTGTCGGTCGCGGCGCGTGCGCTGATCGACGCCATCAAGCGCAACATCTGAGGCGCCTGAACGTCATAGGCCGGACGTATGCTTGACGGGTCATCCCTCCAGAGAAAACACTGCGACACCATGAAGACCTTCGTCCGCTTCGCCACGCTGGGCTTGTGCCTCGCCTTCAGCTTCATGCTCGCGGCCTGCGGCAACAAGGAGGCCGAGCAACGCACCGCCTTCATCGAGTTCCTGCAGACCCGCCTGCTCGACAAGCCCGGCCTGCGCGTGCCCACGCCGACCGATGAGCAGAAGACATCGTTCGGCGACTACGCGAAGCACTACGCGGTGATCACCGATTTCAACGAAGGCATGAACAAGTCGGTGAGCCAGCCGATGGGCGAGGTCATGGCCAAGGGCGCGCTGCGCTCCATCGGCGACCTGGCAACGCGCCGCGACGACCTCAAGGCCGCGAAGGAGGGCCTCGCGGGCCTGCGCACCGCGCTCGATCAGCAACTGGCCAAGGCCGATGCCGCGCACGCGCAGCTCAAGCAGCCCGATGACCTGAAGCAGGTCTACGACAAGGCCTACGAGAAGACCGTCTCGACGCCGGCCGCCACCTTCAAGGAAGTGTTCCCCGCGCTCGACGCCACCTTCGACGGCGCGCTGGCCGTGGGCGATTTCCTGCAGAAGAACAAGTCGAAGATCCAGATCTCCGGCGCGTCGGTGACGGTGACCGATCCGGCCTTGCAGGCGGAGCTCAACAAGATGCTGCAGAGCCTCAATGGCCAGTCGGCTGCCATCAACGCCGCGCAACGCAAGATGCAGGCGGTGGTGCGCGGAAGCTGATCAGACGAAGTGGTCGAACGAGCCGAAGCGCTGCGACACCGGCGCGCCGCTCGCGTCCACGATGCGCAGGCCCGCTTCGGCATCGATGCGGCCGATGCGCGTCACGCGCGTGGCGCTGTCCTTGCCGGCTTGCTCGACCGCTGCGCGCGCCGAGGGCGGTGCGGTGAACACCAGTTCGTAGTCGTCGCCGCCTGACAGCGCGCAGGTGCGCAGCATCTCGACACTCAGCCCGGGTGTGCCTGCCGCAGCCACCGTGCTCACGGCCGCATCGGCATCGAGCGTGGCGCCCACGTTGCTCGATCCGAGGATGTGGCCCAGGTCGCCGACCAGCCCATCGCTCACATCCACCGCCGACGAGGCGATGCCGCGCAGGGCCTGCCCCAGCGCCACACGTGGCGTGGGTTGTTCCATCCGCATGCGGGCCTCTGCAAACACATCGGCAGGCAGCGCGATCGTGCCGCGGAACACTTCGAGCGCCAGCCGCGCATCGCCAAGCGTGCCGCTGACCCAGATGTCGTCACCGGCCTGCGCGCCCGAGCGCAGCAGCGCTGCACCGGCAGGCACCTCGCCGAATACGGTGATGCAGATGTTGAGCGGGCCGCGCGTGGTGTCGCCACCCACGAGCTCGCAGCCGTGTTCGTCGGCGAGTGCGAAGAGGCCGCGCGAGAAACCTTCGAGCCAGTGCTCGTCGACGCCGGGCAATGCGAGCGCGAGCGTGAAGGCCAATGGCTTCGCGCCGCAGGCCGCGAGGTCGCTGAGGTTCACCGCCAGCGCCTTGTGGCCGAGGCGTGCCGGCTCGACGGTCGAGAGAAAGTGCCGGCCCTCGACCAGCATGTCGGAAGAAACGGCGAGCTGCATGCCCGGTGCGGGCGCGAGGAGCGCGCAGTCGTCGCCCACGCCGAGCGGAGAGCGCTTGGCGGGGCGTTTGAAATAGCGTGTGATCAGGTCGAATTCACCCATGGGGGAGCATAAGGGGTGTTCATTGGGAGTTCACCAAGGCTTCACGGCCAGGGCTCGATCGCTAGGCAAAGTCACCAGTCCGCAACCTGGCGATCTCCTCCATGAAAAAACCAACGGCGATGAAGAGGATGGCGTGCCTGCTCTTCGCGTGGCTCGCTTTGCTGCTTGCCCTTGGATTTGCAGATGCGTCATGGTTCGAGGCCACACACCTTGCGGCTGTAATCGATTCTGCCGAGCGTGATCACATTCATGCCGCCTCGCGGTTCATCGATGCATTTGCCGCTGAGCATGGGCGTCTTCCAGATGGAGAGGCGTTCGGCGCGTGGGCCCAGAACATGGACCAACGCGGCTACGAATATGGCGGGAGCGGCTTCTATCTCGATGCAGCGTGCGCGCAAACCGGGACGGACCATTGCATCGGCTTCTGGAACGGGGAGCTGTGGGTGACCTTCCGATCCGGTCAGCCCGACAAAACGGTCGCGAGCATCGACGGCCAGCGTTTGGACGCCTGCATCCATGCAGCGGTGGCGCTCGTCCTGTCGATGGTGGCGGCCTGCTTGTTCGTGCGGGCTCGCAGAACCAGAGTCACGCAGCGCCTCTGAACCTGAGCGCCGCCTGCCGCACCACCTCCGCCAGCAACCGCTCCTTCCCCTGCTTCTCCCGCAACCATCGCGCATCGTTGCGGTTGGCTTCCACGCTGGTGCGCAGTTCGCCCAGAGCCTGCGTGGCGTTGAGCGCCTCGCTGTGCCATTCGAGCTGCGTCATCGTCATCAGGATGTGCTCGCGCAGCGGCATGTGCTGGCCGCTGGCGGGGTCGACATACACCGCGTCGAGCCCGAAGCGGCAGGCCTGGAAGCGGTTGTAGGTGTAGACGAGGTAGTCGTCTTCGCAGGGCTCGAAGGGCTGCTCCTGCAGGAACCATGCGGCGAGCGACTGCACATAGCCCGCGAGCGCGGCGGCGCGTTCCACCGTGAGGGGCGTGTCGAACACGCGGATCTCGATGGTGCCGAACTCGGGCTTGGGGCGGATGTCCCAGTAGAAGTCCTTCATGCTGCGCACGACGCCGGTGCGGGTCATGCGTTCGAAGTAGGCCTCGAACTCCTTCCAGCTCGTCGTGAACGGCGCACGGCCCGAGAGCGGAAACGCGAACACCGAGTTCAGGCGCGCCGAGTCGAACTGCGGTGTCCTGCCCCTGCACGAACGGCGAGGAAGCGACAGCGCAATGAAGTGCGGGATGTAGCGCGACATGCGGTGCAGCATCAGGAGCGCCGAATCGGCGTCGGGGCAGCCGATGTGCACATGCTGGCCGAAGATGGTGAACTGCTTGCTCAGGTAGCCGTACAGCTCCGAGAGTTCGCGAAAAGCGGGGCTTGTCGTAGATGCGCCGCTCGTGCCACTGCTGGAACGCATGCGTGCCGCCACCGACCACCGCGATGTTGAGCTTGTCGGCGTTCTTGATCAGCGCCTCGCGAATGGGCGAGAGCTGCTTGATCACGTCCGCCGCCGAGTGGCAGATGTCGGTGGAGATCTCGATCATGCTCGAGGTCATCTCGGGCACCACGCTGCCGGGCAGCGGCGTCTGCGCCATCAGGCGAAGCATGTCCTCGGCGTAGGGCGCGAGGTCGTAGTCGTGCGTGTTGACGAGCTGCAGCTCGAGCTCCACGCCGAGCGACAGCGCCTCCGACTTGTTGAAGGGCTCCAGCTTGACCGCGCGGCTTTCGGGTCGCTTGGGCAGCGGCGCCGAGCGCACGTCGTCGCTGTCCGGGTCGATGGTGGTGGGCAGGGCGGTGCTCATCGCTGCGTGTCCTCGGTGGTGCTGAAGGCCTGGGTGCCCAGGGCACGAACTCTCGCCGACCGCATGGATGGCCACGGTGGCGAGCACGGCGCCACCAACTCCATCAGCAGGATCGACGGCAGGCGACCTGCGTGATCATGGTGCCGAGCAGCGGCGACGCGGTGGCGAAATTCGATGCGATCAGAAGGGCGATCGACGACAGCGGCGACATCGCGCAGCCGACCCAGAAGGCCTGCTTCCAGCTCGCGCCGCTGCCGGGGTTGGCAATGGCCACGCCGGCGATCTTGGCGACCATGCGCACGCCGATCACGGCCAGCACCACGCTGGCCACGGGCAGCGTCCAGTCGGCCTGCGCCGCCACGATGGAGACCAGCACGAACATCAGCATGGTGAGCAGCGACGCCGCGGTGCCGAGCTGCCGTTGCCCGCCCAGGGCTTGGGGTTCAGCGTCTTGAGCAGCACGCCGCCGATCAGCGCCGCAAGAGGCGCCGAGCCGCCGACGTGCGCGGTGAGCGCCGCACCGGCCGCGATGAGCGCGAGCAGCAGGATCGAGGTGTTCTCGCTCGTCGGGCTCAATCACGCGCAGCGCGGTGCGCAGGGCCAGCGCCATGATCGCGCCGACCACGAACGAGAGGCCGAGCACCAACCGCACCGGATAGAGCTTCTGCAGCAAGGTCTGCGGCGCGCGCTCGATGAGACCGGCCTGCGCGTAGCCGAGCGCGAGCGCATAGAAAGTGGTTGAGCGTGGCCAGCGTCATCGCGCGCTCGGTCACGGGGCCCGCGGCGCGGGGTGTCGATGATCACGCGGCTCAGCACGGCCGGCGAGGCGACGATGGCCATCAGCGCGATCGGGTTGGCCACGGGCTCGGGCAGGCCCAGCAGCGTGAGCACCCAGTACACGCCGAAGTAGGTCAGCGTGGCTTCGAGCAGGCTCTGCACCAGCACCATCGGGTTGTGGCGGAACCAGCGCAGCGGCAGCCGGCCGCCGGCCTCGAACAGCACCACGGCCACGCCCAGTTCAAGAAGGAAGAGGCTGATGCCGCGCAGCGGCCAGATCGCGCCCTCGAAGCCGGCAAAGCCGACGACGGTGCCGACCAGCGAGTAGCCGACGACCTTGGGCAGGCCCAGATAGCGTTGCACCAGGTGGCCGGAGGCTGCGGCCGCTGCCAGCAGCAGCGACCACAGCACGGTGGGCAGGCCGGCCGAGGGGCGCACCCACTCGGACCAAAGCCCAGCAGATCGTTGATGAAGCTCGTCAAATTCATGCAGGTAGAAAGAAGCTCACAGGCCGGCTGCGCCAGCGCGCCCAGATCGCGCTGCGGATGCGCGCGCGGTCACCCAGGCTCACGCTGTGCGCGCGCAGCGCGAGGCGGAATGCGAAATAGAAACTCACGCTCACATTGAGCGCGCCGATCACCGGGATCGCCGCCACCGCCCACCAGAGGGCGGGCTGCTGCAGCACCGACAGGCCCGTGGACGCCGCGGCCGCGGCGATCTGCCCGGCCGAGAGTGTCACGTGGCGCACATCCAGCCCGAGCCCGAAGAAACCCGCGAACGCAGGAAGCAGTCCGAGCATGAGTCCCAGCGAGATGTTGGAGGCGAAGCCTGAGATGTGTGTGCGCATGAAGGTGGCCCAGCGGCGAGCCCGGGCGGCACCCAGAAAGGCGCCGATGCGTGGGTTGTAACGCATGGCGGAGTCCAGGCGATGCAGGACAAAGGCGTTTTCTGTCCATCCGGCGACGATGCTGGCCGAAAACAGCAGGATGCCGGTGATTGCCGCGAAAAGTGCGGTCGGTCCGGCGAGCGAGAGCGAATTCAGTGTGGCTGCGGCATGCGCCGCGTCGAGCAGCGGCCGACCGAGCGCGTACTGCACCAGGAGCGCAAGGGCGACCATCGTCGGCACCACCACCAGCACGTTGCCCAGCACCGCGGCCACCTGCGAGCGCACGAGGTTGGCCACCTCGTCGACGAAATCGTCCACCGCGCCGTCTGCCTTGATGTCGCGCAGCCGCGCCGCGAGCGCCGGCGCCGTCATCGCGGGCTGCTTGGTGGCGAGCGTCAGGTGCAGCAGCTGGATCGCGACGAAGCTCGCCGCATACATGAGACCCGAGGCGAGGCCCGCCCAGAAGGCCGACAGCGCCAGCGCATAGATGCCGAACTTGAGCAGCACCGTCACCGCGGTGAGCGCGCCGCCGCCCGCGGCCTTCTTCACCATCTGCAGGTAGCTTGCGCGGTCACGGGTGATGTAGTGCTCGCCGGTCTCGGCGCTGCGCTCGGTGACCTTGGCCGCGAGCATCGACGAGTTCGTGGCGATGAGCGCGCGGATGCTGTTGCGCTCGCCGCCCGCGAGCACCAGCTTGCCGATGAGCCGCGCCACGCTGGGCGCGGGCACGGGCGACATCAGGCAGTCGAGCAGCTCGCGGATGCGCAGCACGCGTTCGCGCAACTGGCGCAGCCGGAACACCAGGCCGACCGAGATGCCGTTGTCCTCCAGGTGCGTGTAGACCGACGCGGCGCTGGCGCGGCAGGCATCGAGCCGGTCGCGGAAGGCCACGAAGGCGGCCTGCAGTGCCTCTTCGCTTTCTGCGCCCGCGGGCTGCTCGAACATCTGCTCGCGCAGTTCGTCGAGGTCTGCCATCAGCGCGTGGAAGGGGCGCGCCTCGTGGTGTTCGGGGTTCATGCGCAGGCGCAGCTCGGGCGAGAAACCGGCCGCCACCACCTGGCTGCTGCAGTAGGTGACCGCATCCATCAGGGTATGGCGCCAGCGCGGCGCGCCGCCGGCATCCACCGTCGCGTCGGCCAGCAGCGCGCCGATGCGGGCGAGCTGGGTTTCGTCGAGCAACGCGATCCAGCCGGCATCGAACACGCCGGGCAGCACCATGCGGAACAGGTCCGACGCATCGGTGGTCTCGGGCGTGCCGGGCAGGATCTTGCGGCGCAGCCGTTCGCTCAGTTCGCTCACGAACGCGGTGCGCGGCGCGAAGCCGTAGTCGGCCAGGAGCGTGGTCAGGTCGACCGACTGCGTGAACACGCGCCACCAGGCGCGCAGGCGCTCGCGCAGCTCGGGGCGCGCCTCGACGGCGTCCAGCAGCAGAGAGACGCGGCCGATGGCCGCCTGGGGCGAGGCGCGGTCGCCGCGCAGCCAGTCGAAGCAATTGATGAGCCAGATGTGGCGCTGCGCCACATCGGCCGTGGGGTCGAGGCCGGCAAGCAGCCCCTGCAAGTCGCGCGATGCGGCAGCCATGGGGGAGCGGGGGGAAAGAGGGCGCGCCTAGTGCAGCACGCGAGAGACAGGGGCACCGCCGATATCGGCTTCGAGCACGAACATGGGAACGGGAACGTCGAATCGCTCGCCTTCCTCTGTCACCACGAAGAAGCTGCCGTGCATCGTGCCGCTCGCGGCCTGCAGCCGGCATCCGCTGGTGTAGCGGAACGATTCGCCGGGCGCCAGCAGCGGCTGCTGGCCGATCACGCCGAGGCCCATGACTTCCTGCGGATGCCCCGAAGCGTCGTTGATGAGCCAGTGGCGCGCGATCAGCTGCGCGCCCACCGTGCCCACATTGGTGATGGTGATCGTGTAGGAGAAGGTGTAGATGTTGTCCTTCGGGGAGGACTGGTCGGCCAGGTAGCGCGGCTCGACCTGGACGCTGAAGGGGCTGTGTGACATGGGGCGGATGGTAACGGAGGCCTTTCCTCGGATTTCCGCTCGCTGCGAGAATCCGGGGTTATGAGCACCCCGTTCCGCATCGCGCCCTCCATCCTGTCCGCCGACTTCGCGCACCTCGGCCAAGAACTGACCGACGTGATCGCCGCCGGCGCCGACTGGATCCACTTCGACGTGATGGACAACCATTACGTGCCGAACCTGACCTTCGGCCCGATGATCTGCCAGGCGCTCAAGCCCTACGCCAAGACGGCCGACGGCACGCCGGTGCCCATCGACGTGCATCTCATGATCCAGCCGGTCGACGCTTTGGCGGCCTCTTTCGCGCAAGCGGGCGCCGACTACATCAGCTTCCACCCCGACGCATCGCCCCATGTGCACCGCAGCATCCAAGCCATCAAGGCCGCGGGCTGCAAGGCGGGGCTGGTGTTCAACCCGGGGCTGGGTCTCGAGGCGCTGGACTGGGCCATCGACGACATCGACCTCATCCTCATCATGAGCGTGAACCCCGGCTTCGGCGGCCAGAGCTTCATCGACTCGGCCCTGCGCAAGATCGAACTCGCGCGCAAGCGCATCGAGCAGAGCGGGCGCGACATCCGCCTCGAAGTGGACGGCGGCATCAAGGCAGACAACATCGCGCGCGTGGCCTCGGCCGGCGCCGACACCTTCGTGGCCGGCAGCGCGATCTTCAATGCCAAGGACTACGGCGCGGTGATCGGCGAGATGCGCAAGCAGCTCGCCACCGTCAGCGCCTGACCTTGTCGTTGTAGACGCGGTCGGCCTCCGGCCCGCGGTCGGTGTCGACCACACCGCGCTCCACGTCTTCATGCGCCTGGCGGCCCACCTTGGTGGGCTGGCCGTCCGGGGTCTGCTGGCTGTCCGAGGACTGGTCCCGCTCGTGCGGCAGGCGCGGCGCCGATTCGCCGCCTTGCTCGACCTTGGTCTTGCCGCCGCCAGCGTCCTTCGTCGCGTCCTTGGGATCGGTGGGCGGGGTCTTGGTGGTCTTGGCTTGGGTCATGCGATGGCTCCTTCGTGGCTTTGCCGGCAAGCCTGCGCCAGTGGGGCCGCACGGGCGGTAGGACATGCAAGGCAGGCCCTGTAGGTGGCCGCTCGGCGCTATGAAACCCATAGCGGCTTTGCCTCCGACGAAGGGCCTCCGCAATAATGGCCCGCATGTCTTCCGATCCTTTTGCCGGCGTGGCGACCGACAGCCTGCGCATCCACACCTTCGCCTCGCTCCAACCCGGTCCCCGACTGCTCGTGATCGGCGGCGTGCACGGCGACGAGACCTGCGGCACCGCGGGCATCGAGCGCATCCTGGCCGAGTTCGATACCGGCACGCTGCAACTGCAGCGCGGCGAACTGACGCTGGTGCCCGTGGCCAACCCGCTCGCGCGGCGGCGCCTGCAGCGCGAAGGCGAGCGCAACCTCAACCGCCTGTTCCGTCCGACCGACGAACCCGCCGACTACGAAGCTCGCATCACCAACCGCCTCGCGCCCGTCATCGCGCGCCACGAGGTGTTGCTCGACCTGCACTCCTTCCAGAGCGAGGGCGAGGCCTTCGCGATGATCGGCCCGCGCGACAACACCGGCACGCTGGAGCCCTTTGCCCGCTCGCACGAAGAGGGCCAGCTTGCGCTGCACATCGGTACGCCGATCGTGGTGGAAGGCTGGCTCGACATCTACGCAGCCGGCCTCGCGCAGCGCGCGGGCGGTGCGCCGGCCGACGAGGCCGCGCTCGACTTCGGCCGCGGCACCAACGAATACATCCGCAGCTGCGGCGGCTACGGCGTGACGCTCGAATGCGGCCAGCACCAGAACCCCGAGGCGCCCGAGGTGGCGTGGCGCGCCATTCGCCGCACGCTCGCGCTGCTGGGCATGGCGCCGCTGCCGGCCGGCCTGCCGGCCGCGTCGGCGCAGCCCCAGCTGCTGCGCCTGGCCAGCGTGACCGACCGCCTGCATGAAGAAGACAGCTTCGTGCGCGACTGGGCCACCTTCGACGAGGTGCAGCGCGGCGAACCCATCGGCATGCGCCACGACGGCACGCTGGTGAGCGCGCCGGACGACGGCTTCATCGTGTTCCCCAACGCATTGGCGCTGCCGGGCGCGGAGTGGTTCTACTTCGCGCACCCGAGCGAACGCGTGCTCGGGCCGGTGGCCGTCACGGCCTGACGCCGCGTTCCTACACCGCGCGGCCAGGGGCGCGGCACACATTCCGAACCTGAAGGAGTGTGCCCATGCCCGTCTCGAAAAAAGCCCCCGCGCCGCGCGTCCTGTGGAAGGGCGCGATCAGCTTCGGCCTCGTCCACATCCCGGTAGCGCTCTATTCGGCCACCACCGACCACGGCATCGACTTCGACTGGCTCGACAAGCGCAGCATGGACCCGGTCGGCTACAAGCGCATCAACAAGAAGACCGGCAAGGAGATCGCGCGCGAGAACATCGTCAAGGGCGTGGAATACGAAGACGGCGAGTACGTGGTGCTCAGCGACAAGGAAATCGCGGCCGCCTACCCCAAGACCACGCAGACCATCGAGATCGAGACCTTCGTGCCAGCCAACGGCATTCCGTTCGTCTACCTGGAGCGGCCCTATTACGTGGCGCCGATCAACAAGGGCGCCAAGGTCTATGCGCTGTTGCGCGAGACGCTGCAGCGCAGCGAGCGCGTGGGCGTGGCGCGCGTCGTGATCCAGACCAAGCAGCACCTCGCGGTGCTGGTGCCCGTCGGTCCCGGGCTGGTGCTGAACCTGCTGCGCTGGGGCGCCGACATCCGGCCCTGGACCGACCTGCCGCTGCCCTCCGAAGACGCGAAGAAGGCAGGCCTCACCGACCGCGAACTCAAGATGGCCAAGCAATTGGTCGAGGACATGAGCGGCAAGTGGGACCCGATGGAATTCAAGGACGAGTTCAAGGACGAGATCCTGCGGCTGGTCGACCGCAAGGTGAAGGCCGGCCAGACCGAGACGGTGACGCAGCCCGAGCCTGAAGAGGGCCAGTCCACCGAGGGCAAGGGCGCCAAGATCATCGACCTCACCGAGCTGCTGCAGCGCAGCCTGCGCAACAAGGGCGGGAAGACGAAGGCGGCGGCCAACGACGAAGAGGACGAAGAAGACGAGCCCGCGCCTCGCGCCAAGCCCGCGGCAAAGAAGCGCAAGCCCGCCGCGAAGGCGGCCTCGAAGACCGCATCGAAGACGACCACCCGCCACCGCCGCGCGGCCTGAGGCGCCATCGCCATGGGGACCACCGCATCGAACGCGCACAAGGCGCTTTCCCGCTATCACGGCAAGCGCGATTTCTCGCGCACGCCGGAGCCCAAGGCGGGCGGCCGCGCGGGCAAGGGCGTGCTCTCCTTCGTCATCCAGAAGCACCACGCGAGCCACCTGCACTACGACTTCCGGCTCGAACTCGACGGCACGTTGAAGAGCTGGGCCGTGCCCAAGGGCCCGTGCCTCGATCCGACGGTCAAGCGCATGGCGGTGCACGTCGAGGACCATCCGATTTCGTATGCGGATTTCGAGGGCACCATTCCGCCCAAGCAGTACGGCGCGGGCACCGTCATCGTCTGGGACCGCGGCGACTGGCTGCCCGATGGCGACGCGCGCAAGGCGCTCGCGGCCGGCAAGCTCAAGTTCGAGCTCCGTGGCGAAAAACTGAAGGGCCACTGGACGCTGGTGCGCATGCACGGCAAGGGCGACGAGAAGCACGAGCCGTGGCTGCTCATCAAGGAGCGCGATGACCAGGCGCGCGATCTTGCCGACTACGACGTGCTCGAAGACCAGCCCGCCAGCGTGCTGACCGGCCGCGGCGTGGACGAGGTGGACAGTCCGCCGAAGAAAGTGGCGCCCGCCCGGAAGACCGCGGCAAAGAAGCCCGCGAAGAAGGCACGCAAGAAAAAGACCGCGCTGCCCGCCACCTTTCAACCGCAGCTCGCCACGCTCGCAGCCTCTCCTCCGTCATCCCCCGACGACTGGCTCTACGAGCTCAAGTTCGACGGCTACCGCCTGCTCGCCCGCATCGACAAGGGCAAGGTGCGCTGCTTCACCCGCAACGGCCACGACTGGACGGACAAGCTGCCCGCGCTCGCCAAGGCCCTGGCGAAGCTGCCGACCGATTCGGCGTGGCTCGACGGCGAGATCACCGTCGAAGGCGACAACGGCGCGCCCGACTTCCAGGCGCTGCAGAACGCCTTCGACCGCGGCGCCACCTCGTCCATCGTGTACTGGCTGTTCGATGCGCCCTTTCTCGACGGGCAAGACCTGCGCGACGAGCCGGTCGAGGAACGGCGTGCGCAACTCGCCCGCCTGCTGGGCAAACGACCGCCCGCGCCGCTGCGGCTGAGCGATGCTTTCGATGCGTCGCCGCGCGACCTGCTTGCGTCGTCCGCGCGCATCGGCTTCGAGGGCATCGTCGGCAAGCTCAAGGGCTCGCCTTACGTTTCGCGCCGCTCGGCCGACTGGATCAAGCTCAAGAACCAGCAGCGCCAGGAGTTCGTGATCGGCGGCTACACGGCGCCCAAGGGCGCGCGCTCGGGGTTCGGTGCGCTGCTGCTGGGTGTGCACGACGACAAGGGCCGGCTGCGCTATTGCGGCAACGTGGGCACCGGCTTCAATGCGGATCGCCTCGCCGACATCAAGGCGCGGCTGGACAAGCTGACCACCGACGACTGCCCCTTCGACCCTGTGCCGGATGGCGTGAACGCGAAGGCGCACTGGGTCAAGCCCACGCTGGTGGCCGAGGTCTCGTTCGGCGAATGGACACGCGAAGACCGTGTGCGCCATTCGGTGTTCCAGGGGCTGCGCGCCGACAAGCCCGCGCGCAGCATCGTGCGCGAACAGGCAACGCAACCCGGCACACCACCGCCCGCGAAGAAGCAAGGAGCAAAGAAACCCATGGCGCTGAAGATCTCCCATGCCGACCGCGTGATCGATGCGAAGAGCGGCATCACCAAGGGCGAGCTCGCCGCCTACTACGACGCGGTAGGCACGCTCATGCTGCCGCACCTGCGCGGGCGGCCCGTGTCGCTGGTGCGCGCGCCCGACGGCGTGGGCGGCGAGCTGTTTTTCCAGAAGCACATCCAGAACCGCGAGATACCCGGCGTGAACCTGCTGGACCCCGCGCTCGATCTGGGCCACGAGCCGCTGCTGCAGATCGACAGCAAGACCGGGCTCATCGGCGCCGCGCAGATGAACGTCATCGAGCTGCACACCTGGAACGCCACCTCGCGCGCCATCGACCGGCCCGACCGCATGACCTTCGACCTCGACCCCGGCGAAGGCGTGGGCTGGCCGCAGATCCAGGAGGCCACGCTGCTGGTGCGCACGCTGCTCGACGAGCTGGGCCTGCCTTCGTTCCTCAAGACCAGCGGCGGCAAGGGCCTGCACGTGGTGGTGCCGATCCGCCGGCAGTACGGCTGGGACGAGGTCAAGGGGTTCTCGCAGGCCGTGGTGGTGCACCTGGCGCAGACCATTCCGGACCGCTTCGTCGCCAAGAGCGGGCCGCGCAACCGCGTGGGTAAGGTGTTCGTCGATTACCTGCGCAACGGATTCGGCGCGACGACGGTCAGCGCGTGGTCGGCGCGCTCGCGTCCGGGGCTCGGCGTGTCGGTGCCGGTCGCATGGGACGAACTGCCCGCGCTCACCGGCGCCGCGCAATGGACCATCGCCAACGTGGCCGATCGCTTCGCCACCGGCAACAAGCCGTGGGCCGCGATGGAGCGCAGCCGAAAAGGCATCGCAGCGGCCATGAAGATGCTGGACTACAAGCCGGCGTAGCGCTCCGGTCTTGCTCCCTCCCCTCCCGGGGGAGGGTTGGGGTGGGGGCGCGACGGCCTCCACAACAGCACGGCGCCTCATCGAAGGCCTGCCCCCATCCCAACCTTCCCCCGGAAGGGGAAGGAGCAAATCCGTCGCTACTGCAGCACTTCCTCCGTCGTCACATCGAAGCGTTCCAGCGTGTTCGCGCCGAACACCATCGTGATCGGCACGTCCGCCGCGTCGCGTCCGCGCGCCATCACCACGCGGCCGATGCGCGGCGTGTTGTGGCGCGCATCGAAGGTGTGCCAGCGGTCGCCCAGGTACACCTCGAACCATGCGCTGAAGTCCATCGGGTAGCGCACCGGCGGAATGCCGATGTCGCCCAGGTAGCCGGTCACGTAGCGCGCCGGAATGTTCATGCAGCGGCACAGCGTGATCGCCAGGTGCGCGAAGTCGCGGCACACGCCCGTGCCTTCGCGAAAGCCCTCGAGCGCGGTGCGCGTGGCGCGGGCGTTCTGGTAGTCGAAGCGCAGGTGCCGATGCACGAAGTCGCAGATTGCCTGCACGCGGCCCCAGCCCGGCGCCACGTTCAGGAAGTTGGCCCAGGCGAACTGCAACAGTTCGCTGTCGACCTCGCAGTAGCGGCTGGGCAGCACGAAAGGCAGCGTGTCCACCGGCAGGTCGGCCGCTGCGTGCTCGATGGCGCCCAGGTCGATGGGGTCGGGCGCGCCGGTGTCGAACACGGTCGCCTGGTTGCGCAGCCGCACGCTGCTGACGCCCAGGGGCACGTGCACGCGCGCGCACTGGTTGCCGAAGCTGTCGGTGTAATGGTCGGTGGTGAGCGGCGGGCTGATGGTGATGTTCTCGCTGCCCTGGATGTCGGCGGCACGCGAGGGATGCACCTGCAGCATGTAGATCAGCGCGGTGGGGGCGGTGACGCCCAACTGGATGTCGTAACCGATCCTGATCTGCATTGGATTTCTTCCCTGGATGAACCAACCGGTGAGGCGACCGGTGCGCGTGAGACGCCGAGAACACGACAAGCACGATCAGTGCCGTCTTCGACCCATGCTATGCGACACGGGTGTCCGAAGCCGCGCGCCACATTCCGCAAACCCTCGTAGGCCGCCGCTGTAGTCGCGCTCCTACCGCCGGGGCGCACGCCCTCCCACATGCGAGGGCGGGGCGCCACTACGGGTAACAGACGGTGCAAAACATAACCTTCGGGGTCTGTTCAGAGAGTTTCCTTGGAGGGAAATCATGGAGTTCGCAACCCTGTTCGATTCGCTCACCGGTGCGTGGGGCGACGAGATCCTCGTCTGGGCCGTCGCCGCCGTCGCGGGCTGCATCTGCCTCGTCGCCGTGGTCAACGTGCTCGACATGTTCCTCGACAACCCCAACGAAATGGGCTGAGTGCCTTCACCCATCTCTCCATGAAAGATTCCAGGTCCCCGATGACGCCACAGAACAAAGCCGCCGCAGGTCGCCGCGCCAATGCCACCAAGACCACCAAGTCCGGTGACGGCCGAAACGCCAAGCAGCTGCAACTCGATGGCTTCACCACCGAGCATCCCGCGCACCTGACCACCAACCAGGGCCTGCAGATCCCGGACAACCACAACTCGCTGAAGGCGGGCGTGCGGGGACCCACGCTGCTCGAAGACTTCATCCTGCGCGAGAAGATCACGCACTTCGACCACGAGCGCATTCCCGAGCGCGCGGTGCATGCGCGCGGCTCGGCGGCGCATGGCTATTTCCAGGTCTACAAGTCGATGTCGCAGTTCACCTCGGCCGACTTCCTGCAGGACCCGGACGTGAAGACGCCCGTTTTCGTGCGCTTCTCGACCGTGGCCGGCGAACGCGGATCCGCCGATACGGTGCGCGACGTGCGCGGCTTCGCCGTCAAGTTCTACACCCGCGAAGGCAACTACGACCTCGTGGGCAACAACATCCCGGTGTTCTTCATCCAGGACGCGATGAAGTTTCCCGACCTCGTCCACGCCGTCAAGCCCGAGCCGCACCATGCGATGCCGCAGGCCGCGAGCGCGCACGACACCTTCTGGGACTTCGCCTCGCTGATGCCCGAGACCACCCACATGCTGATGTGGGCGATGAGCGACCGCGCCATTCCGCGCAGCTACCGGATGATGGAAGGCTTCGGCGTCCACACCTTCCGCTTCGTCAACAGCCGCGGCGAGAGCCACTTCGTGAAGTTCCACTGGAAGCCAAAGCTGGGCATCCACGGCCTGGTGTGGGACGAGGCACAGAAGATCGCCGGCAAGGACGCCGACTTCCACCGCCGCGACCTGTGGGAAGCCATCGAGAACGGCGACTTCCCCGAATGGGAGCTCGGCGTGCAGATCGTTCCGGCCGACAAGGAGCACTCGCTCGGCTTCGACTTGCTCGACCCGACCAAGCTGATTCCGGAAGAAATGGTGCCCGTGCAGAAGATCGGCAAGCTGGTGCTCGACCGCAACCCCGACAACTTCTTCGCCGAGACCGAGCAGGTGGCCTTCCATCCCGGCCATGTGGTGCCCGGCATCGACTTCAGCAACGACCCGCTGCTGCAGGGGCGCCTGTTCTCGTACACCGACACGCAGATCTCGCGCCTGGGCGGTGCGAACTTCCACGAACTGCCGATCAACAAGGGCGTGTGCCCGTTCCACAACTTCCAGCGCGACGGCATGCACCGCCAGACCATTGCGCGCGGCCAGGTGGCCTACGAGCCCAACACGCTGGGCAGCGGCACCGAGTTCCGCGTCGATGGCGGCAGCAACGGCTTCCAGTCGTTCCCCGAGGAGATCGATGCACCCAAGGTGCGTCGCCGCAGCCCCTCGTTCGACGACCACTTCACGCAGGCGCGCCTGTTCTTCAACAGCCAGAGCGCGGCCGAGAAGGAACACATCATTGCGGCCTTCCGCTTCGAGCTTTCCAAGCTCGAGGTGCCGGCGATCCGTCAGCGCATGGTCGACAACCTCGCGCATGTGGACGAGAAGCTCGCGCGCCGCGTGGCCGAGCCGCTGGGCATCGGCGAGCCCGATGCCAAGGCGGCGGCGGGTCGCTCGGGCTTTCGCGACCACCGCATCGCGTTGCCGATCGACGAGTCGCCCGCGCTCAGCATGGCCGACACCGGCGACGGCTCGATCCGCACCCGCAAGATCGCGATCCTGGTGGCGGACGGCGTCGATTCGGCGTCGCTCAAGCCGATCCGCGAAGCGCTCGAACAGGCGGGCGCCCAATGCAAGATCGTCGGTCCGCGCCTGGGCACCGTGGCCAGTGCGTCCAAGCGCCAGATCGATGTCGACATGACGTTCGCGAACACGCCCTCGGTGATGTTCGACGCGGTGCTGGTGCCGGCCGGCGCCGACAGCGCGGCCGCGATGGCGGCAACGGGCGATGCGGTGCACTTCGTGCTGGAGGCCTACAAGCACTGCAAGGCGATCTGCACGGTGGGCGAGGGCGTGCAGCTGCTCTCGACGCTGGGCATCGGCGCGGACAGCGAGGCGCCCTCGGGCGTCGTCGTGGCCGCCACGCCGGTCACTAACCTGGGCGACACCACGGCCGCCACGCAGATCGCGCAGAGCTTCATCGGGGCGATCGCGAAGCATCGCCACTGGGACCGCGCGAACATCGACGCGGTGCCGGCCTGACAGGCGGTTGAGGCCGATCCGCCGGGCGCTGTCGTGCCCGGCGAGCGTGAGCCGCGTCTCGCGCACCATTCCCACTGCGTTTGAACTTCGCGCCGTCGCGCGTTGACGGCGTTGCGCTGCGCCGTGCGCGGGCTGCCCACGGCAGGGCCGTGCTCGCGCAGTCACCCAAGTGCAATCGGGGTTACTCGGGGGTGACACACAAGGAACATAGAAACAGCCGCTGCACGCCCGCTCGCTGTTTCTTATTCCAATCAAAAAGTTCCACATGACGCATCCGGCATCGAGGCCCCTCCGGCAACTCAAATTCCTGGCGCTGACGCTGGCCCTCGTGCTGACCGCCTGCGGTGGCGGTGGCAACGGCGGCGCCTCCTTCCCGCTGATCCCGCCGCCTTCGGGCAACGCGCCGCCGGACACCACGCCTCCCACGACACCGCCGGAGACGCCACCGGAAACACCGCCGGAAAATCCACCGGTCACGCCGCCCACCTGTTCCGCCGCCGTTCCGGCCAACGCGCCGCTCACGGCCATCTCGGCCATCCAGGGCACGGGCGACCTGAGTCCCCTGGCGGCGCAGGCCGTGACCGTGCGCGGCGTGGTCGTCGGCGACTTCCAGAACACCGGCACCGCCAGCGTGAAGCTCAACGGCTTCTTCGTGCAGCAGCTCGTGCCCGACGCCGACCCGGCGACCTCCGAAGGCATCTTCGTCTACGCGCCGGGCGCCGCCACCCGCGTGGCCGTGGGCGACTACGTCCAGGTCTCGGGCGCGGTGACCGAGTTCGGCCAGACCGCGGGTGCCGGCGCCAAGCCCGACGCCATCACGCAGATCGCGGGCACCAGCGGCGACCCGCTGGCCATCAGCGTCTGCGGCAGCGGCGTCGTCATCGCCCCCACGAAGATCACGCTGCCGGTGGCCAATGAGTCCACGCTGGAGCGCTACGAGGGCATGCTGGTCGAGATCGTGCAGCCGCTGGCCGTGACGGAACTCTTCGAGCTCGGTCGCTATGGCCAGATGGTGCTGTCGCTGAACGGACGCCAGTTCAACACCACCAACGGCAACGCGGCGGCCACGCATGCAGAGAACCTGCTCTCGCGCATCGTGCTGGACGACGGCGCCTCGCCCCAGAACCCGAACCCCATTCCCTACCTGAGCGCGCCTGGCACCGACGGCACGCGGCGCATGGGCGACACGACGCAGAAGGTCACCGGCATCCTGAGCCACAACTTCGGCGCCTACCGCATCCAGCCGACGGTGGCACCGATGTTCGCGCAGACCAATGCGCGCCAACCCACCGCGCCGGTGGTGAGCGGCACGCTCAAGGTGGCGAGCTTCAATGTGCTGAACTACTTCACCACGTTCCTGAACGGAGAAACCGCTTCGGGCCAGACCGGCCAGGGCTGCTCGTTCGGCACCGGTCCCGCCGCCGCGGGCAACTGCCGCGGCGCCAACAACCTGAACGAGTTCCGGCGCCAGCAAGCCAAGATCGTGGCCGCCATCGCGGGGCTCGATGCCGACGTGGTCGGGCTGATGGAAATCCAGAACACCGACGTGGCGACCGACGACCTGCTGGCCGCGCTCAACGCCAAGGTCGGCGCGAACACCTATGCCGCCGTGCACAGCGGCGTGTTCGGCACCGATGCCATCAAGGTGGACATCCTCTACAAGCCCGCGAAGGTGCAGCGCGTGGGCAACGTCGTGCTGCCGACGGGCGCGGACCTCGCGAACTACACCGCCGCGAGCGGCCGGCCGCCGCTCGCGCAGCGATTCAGCACCGTGGGCAACAACGGTGGCTTCTGGTTCGTGGTGAACCACTTCAAGAGCAAGGGCAGCTGCCCCACCACGGGCGACATCGACCTGGGCCAGGGTTGCTTCAACCTGGCGCGCATCGAGCAGGCGAAGGCGCTCAACAGCTTCGTCGGCAAGCTCAAGCTCATGGGCACGCCCGAGAACGACGTGCTGATGATGGGCGACTTCAACAGCTACCTGCTCGAAGACCCGACCAAGGAACTGGAAGCCGCCGGCAACGAGAGCCTGCTCAAGCGCATGCCCGCCAACGACCGCTACACCTACGTCTTCGGCGGCGAGACCGGCGCGCTGGACCACTCCTATGCCTCGGCGTCGCTGAAGTCGCAGGTCAGCGGCGTGAGCGTGTGGCACATCAATTCCGACGAGCCCACGGCGCTGGACTACAACACCGACTTCACCACCGACGACCGCTACGCACCCACGCCCTTCCGCGCGTCGGACCACGACCCGGTGCTGGTCGGCCTCACGCTCGCGGCCGACGCCGCGGTGACGCAACCGATCGTCACCGCGTCGATCCCGGCGGCCGTGAAGGTCGGCGAGACCTACAGCGTGAACATCTCGGAAGCCACGCCCGGCGGCACGGCCACGCTGGCTTCGCTGTCGGTCGATTGGGGCGACGGCACCGCCGCCACGACGGCACCGGGCACCGGCGTGGTCACGCACACCTACGCGGCCGCGGGCACCTTCAGCGTCGTGGTCACGCTCACCAACTCGGCCGGCCAGACGGCGGTGCAGTCGGGCAGCGTGACCGTGAGCACGGTGGTGGTCGTCATACCGCCCGGCGCGCCGGACCTGTTCATCAGCGAATACGTGGAAGGCTCGGCGACCAACAAGGCGCTCGAAATCTACAACCCGACCGCATCGGCCGTGGACCTGAGCCTCTACACCCTGAACCTGTATTCCAACGGCGCCGCCGCGCCGAGCAGCTCCGCGCCGCTGACCGGCTCCCTGCCCGTCGGCGGCGTGCTGGTGCTCGCGAACAACGCCGCCACGGCGGCCTTCAAGCCGCCGGGCACGGTCATCAACAGCAGCGTCATCAACTTCAATGGCGACGATGCGCTGACGCTGGAAAAGTCGGGCGTGGTCATCGACCGTCTCGGCCAGGTCGGCACCGACCCCGGCACCGAATGGACCGGCGTCGGCGGCGTCAGCACGCTGAACCAGACGCTGCGCCGCAAGCCCTCCATCAAGGCCGGGGACCGCAACCCGGGCCTTGCCTTCGATCCGTCGGTGGAATGGGACAGCTTCCCCATCGACACGTCCGCGGGCCTGGGTTCGCACACGGTGAACTGAGCGCGCGGCGCACCAGCGAAACCGGCCCAAGGGCCGGTTTCGTTTTCATGACTTAGTCCTTTTGCGCTAGACCGTATTGCGAATAGCCGCGGAGGGTACCCCCTCCTAGACTTTCCCCACGAGGCCTGAACGGCGCGCACTTCCGCGGCGTCGAGCATCTGCTGCAACACCAGCAGCAGGTGCACCGGCCGCGTGCGGGGGTCCAATGGCGTGGTTTTCAAGAAGATGGGGATGGGAGCGCCCTGCACGTTGCCGTGCGGGTTTCGCAAGCGCACTCGGCCTGGCGGGCATTCTTCTGCTGGGCCATGGCCCTTTGGCATCGGCACAGCCGCAGGCGCCCAACGCCGAGGCTGCGGCCAGCAAGGCGGAGCAGGCCCGTCTGGCCGACACCGACACCTTGCTGGCACTGACCAGCGAAGGCGCCGTGCTCTACGGCCAGGACGCGGTCAAGCTCTCGGGCTACCAGTACTGCAGCCAGGCTGTCGCGTTGGCGGAGGCGGGCGAATTCCGCCAGAGCATCCGCGCCGCGAGCAAGGCGCTGCACCTGGCCAACGCCACGCGCGACCCGAACCTCATGGCCATGGCCAACCGTGACCTGGCCATCGTCTACAGCTACTCGGGCCAGCTCGAGAAGGCCGAGGAGTTTGCACGCGAAGCGCTCAAGCATCCGGCGCGCGATCCCAAGCTGGTGGTCGGTCCCGTGCAGAAGGTGATCGGCGACGTGCGCACGCGCCGCGGCGATTTCTCGGGCGCCGTCATCAGCTACGACGAGGCGCTCGCCAACAGCTCGCCGCGCTATGCGCCGCTGGTGCAGGCCTCGCTGGTCAACGCGCTCATCGAATCGGGTGACGCCGCAAGGGCGCGCGAGGTGCTCGGCACCATGGCCCCGCCCAAGGACGCACCGCTCACCGCGCAGCTCGACCGCACCCGCGCCCGTCTCCTGCTGGCCGAGAACAAGCCGGCCGAGGCGCGCGACATGTACCGCGCGCTCACCGCGCGCCAGGTCGGCGCCGACACCGAGTACTACCGGCTCTGGGCCTGGGACGGCGTGGCGCGCAGCGAGATGGCGCTGGGCCAGAAGCAGGCCGCGGCCGAGGCCGTGGGCCAGGCGCTCGGCGGCGTGGACAAGGTGCGCGCCAAATTCCGCAGCGAAGAATTCAAGATGGGCCTGTTCTCGGACCTGCAATCGGTGTTCGAGCGCGGCGTGTCGGTCTACAGCGATGCGGGCGACGCGCGCGCTGCCTTCGAGGTCAGCGAGCACAGCCGCTCGCGCGCGCTGCTCGATGCGGTGCGCGGCCGCGCGAAGGTCAGCGAGCAGGCCACCAGCACCGTCGACCTCGCCACGCTGCAGCGCACGCTGGCCGCCGACGAGCGCGTGGTGCAGTTCCACTCGCTGCCCGACCGGCTGGTGGTGTGGGTGGTGAGCCCGAGCGCGATCCAGGAGAAGACGGTGGCCGTGAAGCGCGACGAGCTCAACGAGCTGGTCGAGACCTTCCGCAACTCCATCGTGCGCGGGCGCCGCACCGCCATCACCAACGCCGACAAGCTCGGTGCCGCGCTGCTCGGGCCGCTCGGCCTTGCGCCGGGGCAGCGCCTGATCATCGTGCCGCACGGCCCGCTGCACTACCTGCCGTTCCAGGCGCTGCGGCTCGATGGCCGCTACGTGATCGAGACGCACCCGGTGTCGGTCGCGCCGTCGATGAGCATCGCGGTGCAGCTGGCACAGCGCACGCCGCGCGTGAACGCCTCGCTGGTGGCTTTCGGCAATCCGCGCATCGAGGACAAGTACGACCTGCCCGGCGCCGAGACCGAGGTCAAGCAGCTCGCGCAACTGTTCCCGCGCAACACCGTGTACATGGGCGCGGCCGCCACCAAGACGCAGTTCCGCGAGGTGGCCGCACGCTCGCCGCTGATGCACGTGGCCGCGCACGCCGAGGCGGATGCGGTCGATCCGCTGTACTCGCGCATCCTGCTGGCCAACGAAGGCGGCAAGCAGAACTTCCTCGAAGCGCACGAGATCCTCGGCATGCCGATGGACGGCACCGCGCTGGTCACGCTCTCGGCCTGCGAATCGGGGCTCGGGCGCATCGCACAGGGCGACGAGGTGCTGGGCTTCACGCGCTCGTTCCTCTCGGCCGGCAGCTCCAGCCTGATCGCCTCGCTGTGGCCGGTGTCGGACGACGCGACCGCGGTGCTCATGAGCACGCTCTACGGCGAACTCTCCAAGGGCCGCGACCTGCAGAAGGCCATGCAGGCCGGACAACTCGCCGTGCTGAAGGACCCCAAGATGTCTCATCCCTTCTTCTGGGCGCCGTTCAATCTGATCGGCAACTGGCGCTTGACGGTAGGGAGCTGAGCCATGCGCAATGCCATGAACAGCACCCGCTCCCTTGCCCTCGCTCCGCGCAGCGCGCTGCGTCCCATCGCCTGGGCCGCTGGTGCCCTGGTGTCGGCCGTCCTCTTCATGGCTGCGGATCGCGCGCATGCCGAGGAACAAGCGCAGGTTGAACCGCAAGCCGCATCCGTCAACGATGCTGGCGACACCGAACTGCTCCCCACCAAGGACCCGTGCGGCACCTGCGACCGGCCGCTCGCGCAGGCGACAGGCACCGTCGCGCCGCAGAGCCTGCCGGCACCGCCGCGCCCCGCCGGCACGACGTTCAAGCTCAACGACCTGCGCCTGAACGGCGTCAAGGCGCTCACCAACGAAGAGCTGCAGTCGATCACCGCGCCCTACATCGGCCGCGACGTCACGCTGGGCGATCTCGAAGGGCTCGCGCAGGCGATCACCGCGCGCTACAAGGAGCGCGGCTACTTCCTCGCGCAGGCCATCGTGCCGGTGCAGACGGTGCGCGACGGCATCGTCGAGATCAGCGTGATCGAAGGGCGCCTGGGCAAGGTCGACGTGGTCGTCGCGCCCGATGCGCCGCTCAGCGAGGCGCGCGTGCGCGGCTTCCTTGCGCCGCTGCAACCGGGCGAAGCGGTCAGCGCGCAGAGCTATGAGCGCGCGATGCTGCTGCTGTCCGACCAGCCCGGCGTCAAGGTGTCGTCGGGGCTGCAGGAAGGCACGGCGCCCGGCACCACCGACCTTTCGGTCGAGGTGGCCGCCGCGCCGCGCTGGGCCTTCACGGCCGAGGCCGACAACCACGGCACCAAGGAATCGGGGCGCTATCGCGTCGGCGGCACCGCGCGCTGGTTGAGCCCCTTCGGCATCGGCGACAACCTCGATATGCGCCTGATGGTGTCCGACAGCAACGACCTGCAGTTCGGCCGCATCGCATACGAGGCGCCCATCGGCACCAGCGGGTTGCGTGCGGGCGTGGGCCTGGCGCGCGTGAACTACGAGCTCGGCGGGCAGTTCGCGGACTACGAGGCGCGCGGCCGGGCCAACGTGCTCGACTTCTCGCTCAACTATCCGCTGATCCGCCAGCGCCAGCAGAACCTGTTCCTGCGCTTGGGCGCCGACATCAAGGACCTGACCGACGAGGTCGGCATCGCCAACAGCAATTCGCGCAAGCGCATCCATGGCCTCAGCATGGGCTGGACCTGGGAGCGCCGCGACGAGGTGTTCGGCGGCGGCTACTGGGCGAGCTCGGGCACGCTGTACCACGGCAACCTCTCGATCCGCGATCCGGAGAGCCGCTTGGCCGACCAGAGCCTCGGCGGCCACAACACCGAAGGCGGCTTCACCAAGCTGAGCTTCCAGCTTTCGCGGCTGCAGGCCATCGTGCCGCGCCATTCGCTGTACCTCTCGGTCGGCGGCCAGTGGGCCAGCAAGAACCTCGACGGCTCCGAAAAGCTCGCGCTCGGCGGCGCGCGCGCGGTGCGTGCGTACCCGTCGGGCGAGCTGCTGGTGGACCAGGGCGTGATCGGCACCGTCGAGTGGCGCTGGTCGTTCAACGAAGAGCTCACGCCCTTCCTGTTCTACGACGCCGCACGCGGAAAGATGGTGCGCAACCCCACGGTCTTCGACGGCCCCAACAGCCACAGCCTGCGCGGCTACGGCGTGGGCGTGAGCTGGTCGCGGCCGGGCAATTTCTCGATCAACGCCACGCTCGCCTGGCGCGCCGGCACGCCGCCGGCGCAGACCGACGGCGGTGGGCGCAATCCGCGCCTCTACGTGCAGCTCATCAAGGCGTTCTGACCATGAAGCAACGCAATCCTTCTCGCCAACGGCCCCGCCACCATCGCGGCCTGCAACTGCGGCCCCTGGCGATCTCGCTGTTGTGCGCGGGTCTTTCGCCGGCCATCGCGCAGGTGCTGCCCACGGGCTTTCTCCCGATCGCCGGCGGCGTCTCGATGACGCAAAGCGGCGCCGTGATGAGCATCAACCAGCCGCTCGCGCGAGGCATCGCGAACTGGCAGACCTTCTCGATCGGTGTGGGCGGCGTGGTCAACATCGTGCAGCCGAGCGCCAGCAGCGTGCTGCTCAATCGCGTCACCGGCAACGAGCTCTCGACCATCGCGGGCCAGCTCAATGCCAATGGGCGCGTGATCCTGGTCAATCCCAACGGCGTGATGTTCAGCCAGGGCGCGACGGTGAACGTGGGTGGCCTCATCGCCTCCACGCTGGCGTTGACGACCTCCAACCAGAGCTTCATGGATGGCGCCACCAAGCTCACCTTCGAGCGCGCCGATCTCAACTCGGCCGAGGTGCGCAACCTCGGCAGCATCACCGCCACCGGCGGCGGACCCGTGGTGCTCATGGGCGCGGCGGTGGGCAGCGGCAGCACCGGCACCATCACGGCCGACAACGGCACCGTTGCGCTGGCCTCGGGCCGCAGGATCACGCTGGACCTCGTGGGCGACGGGCTCACCAACCTCGTGATCGCGCCCGACGCCATGGCCACCCATGCAGCCGTCAGCAACAGCGGCACGATCCAGGCCGACGGCGGGCGCGTGGCGCTCGTCGGCAGTTCCGTCACCGCGGGTGAGCTCGTAGTCAACCAGACCGGCACGGTGCGCGCGCGCAGCATCGGCACGCGCAACGGCGAGATCTTCCTCGGCGGCGGGCGGGACAACCAGATCGCGATGACCGGCGGCACGCTCGACGCCACCGGCGCCGCGACCGGCGAGCGCGGCGGCAACATCCGCATCGCGGCGGGGCAGGTGCAGCTGCAGGCCACCGACAAAGGCCAGCAGGCGGTGATCGATGCCAGCGGGCAGGCCGGCGGCGGCACGGTCACGGTGCGCGGCTACGACGTGGCGCTGTCTTCGGGCTCGGCGCTGCGCGCCAACGCCACCGGCCAGGGCGCGGGCGGCACCGTCGACGTGGGCACGGCAACGGGCCAGGTCCTGGTGGACGGCCTCGCCGCGCCGGAACGCGAATCGCACGTCCAGGTGTTCGGCGAACTGAGCGCGCGCGGCGCGGGCAGCGGAGCGGGCGGGGCGATCTCGACCTCGGGCGATTTCCTGCGCATCAACCCGGCGAAGGTGGATGCGGGCGGCGGTGCCCAGGGCGGCGCCAACGGCCGCTGGACGGTCGCAGCCACATCCGATCTCAATGTCGTTTCGGCCGGCGACATTCCGGCCTACGACAGTGCCTACCCGCCGTTGTCGATCACCAACGTGAGCGCCGAAGGCATCGGCGGCGCGCTCGGCCGCGGCACCGATGTGACGCTCTCCAGCAGCAACATCGGCGACAACGCGGGCGTGCGCTTCGCCGCGGATGCCAAGGTCATCAAGTCCGAAGGCGGCGCCGCCACGCTCAGGGTCGATTCGGCCGGCAGCATCGTGATGGCCACGGGCTCGGCCATCGATGCACGCACCGGTGCGCTTCAGGTCGACTTCAACGCCGACTCGACCGGCCGCGTCGCGCAGAACGCGGCACAGATCAATTCCGGCTCAGGACCGGTCACCGAACTCGACTACGCAGGCTCGATCCGCCTGAGCGGCGCCACCATCAACGCCAACGGCGGCTCGGTGCGCTTCTTCGGCCAGAGCGACGCGGTCAACGGCCGCGCCATCGGCGGCTCCGCCTCGCACACCGACGAGCCCGCCGATTCGTGGCGCGACGGCGTCTACCTGAACGCGAGCTCCGTCACCACGAGCGGCAGCGGCCAGGTCTCGATGCGCGGCCAGGGCCGCAGCTGGGTCTCCGACCCGTCGGGCACCGGCGGCTTCTATGTGGGAAGCGGCGGCGTGGTCGTGACGACCGACAGCGCCGTGCAGGCCGGCACCGGCGGTGTCTCGTTCGACGGCGTGGCGGGTTTCGGGGCAAGCGGCGTGGCGGTGCGCAACGGCGCCAAGGTCGCCGCCACCGGCGACGTGGCGCTCGTCGGGCGCGGTGCCGCATGGAACGACACCATGCCCGCTGCCGGCGTGGGGTCGAGTTCCGCGGTGCTCATCGACGAAGCCTCCATCGCTAGCGATCGCAACGTGCGCATCGACGGCACCGGCGCCGACCTCGACGGGTTTCGCACCAGCAAGGTGTTTGCCGCACAGAACGACTTTGCCGGCAGCAGCCAGGGTGTCTCGATCTACGGCAGCGTCACGGCGGGCGCGGGACAGCGCATCGACGTGAACGGACGCGCCGGCAATCAGAGCTTCACCTCGACGCTCGACGACGGCGGCAACATCGTGGTGACCCCGTTCGGCCAGACCTACGGCGTCGTCGTGCGGGCCAACGAAGCACAGCCGAATCCGCTGCGCACCTCCGGCGGCACCATCGCCATCGACGGCCAGGGCACCGACGTGTCGCTGCGCATGGAGACCTTCGGCTCGGGCTCCTTCGGGCTCGCCGCGGCGCCGGAGCCGGGCGCACTCGCGGCCCCGCCCCAGCCCGCGCTGCTGTCGGTCATGAGCGAAACTGGCAAGGGCGGCAACATCTCGGTGCGGGGCCGCAACATCGTCATCGACGGCGCGGAACAGTTCGACGACGCACCGCTGATCGGACGCCTGGATGCAAGCGGTGCCACCGGCGGCGGCAGCATCGACATCGCCGCGACCGGCGTGATCGCCGTGGGTGCCAACGCCAGCCTGGAAGCCAACGCCACGGGCAGCGGCAACGGCGGCAGCGTGAAGGTTGTTGCAGGCGACACCCTGCGCGCCTACGGCAGCCTCTCGGCGCGCGGCGGCGCGGAGGGCGGCAACGGCGGCTTCATCGAAACCTCGGCGCCGCACTTCGACCTGACCGGCATTCGCGCCGACGCCTCGGCGCCGGTGGGCGGCGTGGGCTCATGGCTGATCGATCCGTTCGACGTCGATATCGTGAGCGGCACCGCCACGGGCTCCCTGACCGGCAATCCGTTCGATCCGATCGCCACCTCGACCATCCAGGA
Organism: Variovorax sp. RKNM96; assembly: GCF_017161115.1. Classification (GTDB taxonomy): domain Bacteria; phylum Pseudomonadota; class Gammaproteobacteria; order Burkholderiales; family Burkholderiaceae_C; genus Variovorax. The sequence goes on from NZ_CP046508.1 coordinate 652,701, forward strand.
CGGCGACATCAATGCCGCGCTCAACGCGGGCACCAGCGTGACGATAGGGACCGGCAGCACAGGCACTCCTTTCCTCGGCGACATCCACATGTCGAACGCGAAGGGGGCGGTCAACATCAACTACAGCACCAACAAGGGTGCGGTGACCTTCCAGCTCGATGCCAACCGCAGCGTGCGCGGCGACGCGGGCACGGTGATCCAGTCCACCGGGGGCGGCGTGCTCAACGTGGTGTTCAACGCCGACGTCAACAACGGCGGCACGGCCACCGGAGGCGGACAGGTCAGCTACAGCGGCGACATCTACACCAACGGCGGCAACGTCGTGATGAACGGCAGCTGGGCCAACCCCAGCAACCAGGGCGTCAGCGTGCACTTGGACGGCAACGAGATCGACACCCGCGTGGGCCGCAGCGACGCGGGGACGGGCGGCTCGGTCACGATCGTCGGCAAGAGCATCGGGCCGGCCGGCATCGGCGACGCCGCCGTCGGCATCGATGGCGTGCACATCTCCACCTCGACCGGCAACGTGAACATCACCGGCACGGCGGAGGCCGCATCGGGCGTGCGCCTGGGATCGCGCTTCGTCGTGACCGGCACCGCGAACCGGCAGACCGAGATATCGACCACCACTGGCAACATCACCGTGCTGGGCGTGGGCAACAGCGTCACCAGCGCGGGCACGTCGCCGGGCCACGGCGTGATCATCGACCAGTCGGCGCTGCGCTCGATCGACGGCGACATCACGGTGCGCGGGCTGCGCCAGGCCGGCGGCAACCTCGTCGGGGACGGCGTGCGACTGACCACGGGCGCGCAGGTCGTGACCACCGGCACCGGCGACATCGAGCTGAGCGGCCAGTCCGTGGGCAATGGCGCCGGCGTGCGGGTCGGCCCGCAGGCGCCGCTGGCCGGCGCGTTCCCGCCCGTCCTTGCGGACGTCATCGTGTCCGCCGGCGGCAACACGGTGCTGCGCGCCGGTAACGACGGCAGCACCGATGCACTGGTGATCGACGGCAAGGTCAGCGCCGCCAACGTGATCAACCTGCGGCCGGGCGGTGTCGATGCCGCGGGCAACGGCGTGGACCAGACGGCCACGCCGATCACCCTCGGCGGCACGGCCGCCACCGGCTTCGCGGTCTCCGCCGCCGAGTTCGGGCGTCTCACGGCCGCCACCATCGTGGCGGGGAGCAACGCACATGCCGCGAACATCGATGTCGTGGGGCCGCTGGTCCTGCCCTCCGCACTGACCCTGCAGAACGGTGGCGGCGGCAACATCCAGCTGGGCGGCGCTGTCACGGCGACGCGGCTCGGGCTGCTCAGCGCCGGCAACATCACGCAGGTCGCGGGTGCCCCGATCACCGCCGGCACGCTGATGGCGCGCTCCACCGGCGGCAGCGTGCTGCTCGACACGGCGCCGAACAACGTCAGCGCGGCCACGGTGGGCGGCGGCGCGGCCGGTGCCTTCCGCTATGTCGATGTCGACACGGTGCAACTGGGGTCGGTGTCCGTCACGGGCTTCGATGCCGCGAGCAATGCGCCGCAGGTCCAGTCGGCCACCTCGATGGCGGCCGACACCGTGTTCGTGCGCACGCTGTCCGGCGACCTGCTGCTGGGCACCAACGTCAGCAGCACGGGCGGCACCGATCTCGTGGCGGCCTCGCGCTTCCAGAACCTGGGCGCCTACACGATCACCGGCGCGCCGTGGCGCGTGTGGGCCGACACCTGGGTCGGCGAGACGCGCGGCGGCCTGTTCGGCTCGGGCCCGCTGCCCAACCTGTACCACTGCGCGTACCTGGGGTTGTGCACCGTCACGGTGTCGCCGGCCGACAACCACTTCATCTACGCGCAGCAACCCGTGGCCACGGTGGTGATCGGCAATGCGACCCGCCCCGAGGGGCAGGCCAATCCGCCCTTCACGTACAGCGTCAACGGCCTGATCCTGGGCGACACGGCTTCGAGCTTCAGCGGTGTGCCCGGCACGTCGGCGACGCCGGGCAGCCCACCGGGCGTCTATGCGATCAATGGCAGCTTCGCCTCCGCCGCGGGCTATGCCGTGAACGTGCGGCCCGGCGATCTGACGGTCACGACGGCACCACCGCCACCGCCACCACCACCGCCGCCCCCGGTCGTGCTCCGGCTGCCGGACTTCCCCTTGCCCGACCTGGTGCGCGAAGTGCCTTCCACCTGGCTCTACGACCGCAACATCGGTCCGCCGCCGATCTGCTTTGCGACCGGCGCGCTCGAAGGCGACCGCGCGTCGCAGGGCGGCGATGTGCTGGCGCGCGAATGGTCGCGCGTGCGGTCGCGGCCCAATCTCTCGAGCTGCGTGGACACCGAGAAGCGCAACGGCTGCGCCGATTTCTGACGGCGGCGTTCAGACCCTCTCAGGCGCCGCGCGCGGCAAGCAGTTGCAGGTAGCGCTGCTGCGCACCGCCTTCGACCGCGCGGCGCTCTTCGAGCAGCAACAGGCAGCGCAGTGCGAGATCGAAGGAGCCGTGGCAGTGGTGTGCGACCAGGGCCAGGTGCCGCAGCTGCTCGTCGTCCATCGCCTCGGGGCGGCGGATGTCGCGCATGTAGACCAGGTCGGCCTCCAGCAACTGGTGCAGCGGCCGGCGCGGATCGCCATCCACCACGCACGGCGCGATCGGCCACTGTTTCACCGCGGCGAAGCAATGCGGCACGAAGCCCTGGCCGCGCAGCTCCTGGTCGATCTCGCCCTGGGTCGGCTGGTCCTTGTAGAGCGTGACGAAGGACACCTCGGCCTGCACCATCACGGCTTGCGCCAGCTTGGCGCGGCCCGCGCGGAACACCGCGAGCTCGCTGCCCTGTGCATCGATCTTCAGGAAATCGAGATGCGCGATCTCGGCGATGTCGTCGAGCCGCCGCGTCTGCACCGCGATCCGTTCGCGAACCTCGGCCAGCGGCTGCAGGGCCTCGAAGAGCGCGAGCGATTGCGCATCGGGCGCGAGCAGGCTGGTCATGCCCGGCGCGGCGCAGACATGCAGCGTGTGCATGCCGCCGTCGCCGAGCGCCCACGGCAGGTAGCGCTCGAGGGGACCCTGGGCCTGTGTCAGTTCGTGCAGCGCCTGCGCCTGCGGCTCGAAGCCCGTGACCCGGCACAACCCGGCCCGCAGCATCGCGAGATAGGGCGGGTCGCCGTCGATCGGGCTGGCCCCGACATCGACCACCTCGGTCAGCCGCTCTGGCGCGAGGATGTCCCGCAGGTCCACGGCAGTGCCTGCGGTCTGCGTCATCGTGTTCACCGGCCTTCGCGCACGGCCAGTGCGCGGCCGAAGTGGCCTGTGTAGGTGCGCGTGCCCTGGTGCGACAGGTTGGAGTGGGCATCGATGAAGACCCGGCCGCCGATCGATTGCCAGCGGCGGCAGAACGCGAAGTCCTCCGCCAGGTAGGCGCCGTTGTCGGGCTCGGCGAGCACGTCGAAGAAGCGGTAGTGCGGCAGGTCGCGCACCGCGGGATCGGCGGCGCGCTCGGGTGTGTAGCGCAACTGCGGATAGGCCGCGGCGAGGCGCTCGAACACGCTGCGCGCGATCAGCATGAAGCCGGTGGGCGCATCCAGCACCTCGATGAATCCCTCGGCATCCACCGACAGGCGGGTGTCGAATGCGTTGGCCGGAAAGCTGGCGTGCAGGGCCTCGAAATCCTCGCGCGTGGCGCCGGCCGGCAGCGGCTCGCGAAGCCCGCCCGCGGGCCAGCCATCGGTCTTGTGCGGGTAGATGCCCGCCACCACGTCGCGCCCCGCGCACAGCAGCCGCAGGGCGGCCTCGGGTTCGAAGCCGATGTCGGCATCGATCCAGAACAGGTGCGTCCAGCGGGTGTCGGCCATGAACTCCGCGACGAGGCGATTGCGTGCGCGCGTGATCAGGCTGTCGCCATCGAGAAAGCGTGTCTGCATCGGGAACCGGTGTTCCCACGCCAGGTTGACCAGGCCCAGAAGGCTGCGCACGTAGAGGCTGGTCATGGTGCCGCCGTAGCTCGGGGTCGCGACGAAAGGGCGGATGTCTTTCAGGGCAGAGAGGTCGGGCATGGCGGGATGTCCTCGGGGGCGTTCTGCACGGGCCGTGCGGGCGGCTGCGGGGGCCACCATAGCACCCGCGCCGCGTGCACGCTCTCCCGGATTGCCCTCGGCCCGCTGGCTTCAGACGCCGCGCGCGCGGCGGTTGGACATGACCACGTTGTCCTTCGCGATGGCCTGGCCTTCCTGCATCGCCGCGATCCACGCCGCGGTCGAAGTCACGGCCGCGAAGTTGCTGTGGAACACCACGCTGAAGACGCGGTGGATCTCTTCCGCCGTGACCTTGCCCGCGGCGTTTTCATACGGCAGCGCGCCGCTCGCATCCGACAGGAACTCCACGTTCAGCCCGCGGTGCATCGCCTCGAACACGGTCGATGCGTCGCAGTTCTGCGTCATGTAGCCGGCCACGCTCAGCGTGTCGATCTCGTGGCGGGCGAGCCAGTCGGCAAAGTCGGTGCCGGTGAACACACTCGGGAAGGTCTTGGTGATCAGGTGGTCGCGCGGGCGGTTCGCGACCTCGGGGTGCAACTGGCCGTTGTGCGTGTCGGCCTGGAACACCGGCGCGCCCTTGGGCGCATGGTGGCGGACCACGACGACCGGCGTGCCGGCGGCGCGTGCGGCATCCATGGCCTTGGTCACGTTGGGCAGCGTGTCCAGGATGGGTGGGTACTCGATCGGCAAGCCGCCGCCCTCGAAGTATTCGTTCTGCACGTCGATCACGACGAGGGCGCGGCGCGGGGTGGGGGTGTTGCTCATGGTCTGGCTCCTTCTCGGTTGGTATGGCTTGATTGTTCGCGCTTTGCCGGCTCGTCGAAAGTGGCCCGACAGCCATTCATCGATAAGATCGGGCCATGTCTCGCCCAGCCACCGAAACCATTGCCGTCATTGCCTTCGACGGCATCAGCCCCTTTCATCTGTCCGTGCCCTGCATGGTGTTCGGCGAGGACCGCACCGAGACGGGTGCGCCGCGCTTTCGCATGCGCGTGTGCGCGCCGGAGCCGGGGCCGCTGCAGACCAATGCGGGCTTCGAGCTCGTGGTGCCGCATGGGCTGGAGGCGATCCGCCGGGCGCAGATCGTGGTGGTGCCCTCGTGGCGCGACGACGGCCGGCCCGCGCCGCCTGCGTTGATCCGCGCGCTGCAGGCCGCGCACCGGCGCGGCGCCACGGTGGTGGGCCTCTGCCTCGGCGCCTTCGTGCTGGCTGAGGCGGGCCTGCTCGATGGACGGCCGGCGACCACGCACTGGAACCTTGCCGCCGTGTTCGCGAAGCAGTACCCCAAGGTGATGCTGCAGCCCGAGGTGCTGTACGTGGACGACGGCGATGTGCTCACTTCCGCGGGCACTGCGGCGGGCATCGACTGCTGTCTGCACCTGCTGCGCGTGCGCTACGGCGCCGAGACCGCGAACCGCGCCGCGCGGCGCATGGTGGTGGCGCCGCATCGGCAAGGCGGGCAGGCGCAGTACATCCAGCAGCCCGTGCCCGCGACGGCCGAGCGCGATCGTCTCGCGCCGCTGCTTGAATGGCTGGGCAAGCACCTCGATGTGCCGCACGAGCTCGACAACCTCGCGCGCCGCGCGTTGATGAGTCGCCGCACCTTCACGCGGCGCTTTCGCGAATCGACGGGCACGACGGTGGGGCAGTGGATCCAGAACCAACGCCTCGCGTTGGCTCAACGGTTGCTCGAGACCACGGACCACCCGGTCGAGCGTGTGGCCACCGGCGCGGGCTTCGGCTCCGCGGTGTCGCTGCGCAAGCATTTCACCTCGGCGTTCAAGGTGTCGCCGACGGTTTATCGGCGGCAGTTCTCGCGCACCGCAGAAGCGGCTTGAGCCTTAGGCCACGTGCGCATGCCGGCGCGTGGTGAGCAGCGCGCGCAATTTCGCCGGCGGCACCGGCTTGGTCAGCAGCATCACCCCGCCATGCCGCAGCCGCTGCAGCACCTCGGGCCCGGTCGCGCCCGACACCAGCACCGCGAGCGCATCGGGCTGCAGGCGCTTGGCGGCCTCGATCACATCCACGCCATCGCCGTCGCCGGCCAGCTGCAGGTCGCACAGCACCGCATCGAAATGGATGTCGCCGGTGCCCAGCCGCGCGATGGCCTCGGCGCCGGTGGTCACGCATTCGACATCGCAGCCCCACTGTTCCAGCAGCGCGCGGCTGCCGTCGAGGATGGCGGGGTCGTCGTCCACCACAAGGCAGCGCAGGCCCGCAAGCGGCGCGGGCGCTACGGGCGCGGGCTCGGGCAGCACGACATCGGCGGCGCGCGCGGCGGGCAGCGTGAAGGCGAAGGTGCTGCCGGCCTGCAGCGCCGAACGCACGGTGATGCGGGTGCCCAGCAGCGTGGCAATGCGCGCGCAGATCGCGAGGCCGAGGCCGAAGCCGCGGCGCCGGTCGCGCTCGGTGTTCGCCACCTGGTAGAACTCCTCGAAGATCCGGCCCTGGTGGATCGGCGCGATGCCCACGCCGTTGTCGCGCACCTCGATGCGCACACCCGACGCGCTGTGCCGCGCGGCCACCAGCACGGTGCCGCCTTCGGGCGCATGGCGCAGCGCATTGGCCACCAGGTTGTTGACGATGCGCTGCAGCATCGCCGCATCGGTGCGCACCGCGAGGCCCCGGTCGCTCCAGCGCAGCCGCACGCGCGCCTCGATGGCGGTGGCGGCATGCTGCGCATCGAGCTGGTCGAAGAGGGCGGCCAGCGAGATGCGGGTGATGGACGGCGTGAGCACCTGCGCATCGAGCCGCGAGATCTCCAGCAGGTCGTCCAGCAGCACGCCCATGAACTCGGTGCTCTCCTGCAGACGCAGCACGGCCGGGCGCTGCGCCGGCGTGGCGCTCGGCAGCAGGCCGTCGATGAAGAGGCCCATCGCATGCAGCGGCTGGCGCAGGTCGTGGCTCGCGGCCGCGAGGAAGCGTGCGCGAGAGAGCGCCGCCTGCTCGGCCTCGGCCATGCGTTGCAGCGCGACGGCCGTGGCCTCGCGCACCCGCTCCTCGCTGACCTGGCGGTTGTGCTGCAAGCGCTCGGCGAGCCGGTCGATGTCGTGTGCGAGCACGGCCAGCTCGTGCGTGCCGCGGGTGCCGCCCTCGACCACTTCGCAGCGCATGTCGAAGTGGCCCGCTTCCAGCGCGGCGACGGTGCGCGACACCCGTCGCAGCGGCCGCGCCACCGTGCGCGCCATGTGGCGCACCGACGCCCATGCCGCCAGCAGCGCGACCAGCGCGATGCCGATGCCCGCCATGAGGGAACGGCTGCGCTCGCGCGCATAGGCCGTGGTGTCGCGGAAGGTCTGTACCAGGCCGATGGGCGTGTCGCCCGCCGCGGTGGAGCCCGCGGGCGCGAAGGCGCTGGCGCGCGAGGCTTCGCGCAGCGTGACCGGCGAGGTGAACATGCGCAGCTGCGCGAGCGATTCGGTCTTGGGCCCGGCCGTCACGTATACGCCCGCGCTGTTGCTGATCTCCACCCGCATCACCTGCCCGCCGCGCAGCGCCGCGTTGGCTACGTTCTGCAGCGCCGGCACATCGCCTGCGTACAGGCTCAGGTCGGACATGGCCGCCACCTGGCGCGCCACGGCCTGGCCTTCGGCATCGAACTGGGCTTCAAGTGTCTGCAACCGGTTGTGGGTGAACCAGCCGGTGAGCGCGAGCGCCACCGCCGCGCACGGCACCACGCCCAGGCGGAACAGGTCGCCCTGCAGGTTGCCGCGCACCACCAGTGCGGACGCATTGCGCGGCTGCGCCGCGTCGTCGCCGGTGGGCGCCGGACCTGGGCGGGGTGGCGCGGCGTTCATCGCGTGGCCGCGAGACGGTCGGTCAGTTCCCGTTCCTCCGGCAGGCGCAGGCCGAGTCCGCGTGCCACGGTGGCGTTGACGCGCACGGTGGCGGGCGTTGCGGCCTCCACCAGCGGGCTGCTGCTGTTGTTGCTTGCGCTCGCCACTTTCTGGCCCAGCAGGCGCGCCTGCTGTGCGAGTTGCGACGGCGTCGACACCGCCGCCGCCAGGCCGCCCGAACGCACCAGCCCCTCGCTGGCGCCGAATACCGGCACGCCCGCGCCCGCGCCCGCGCGCAACACCGACAGCGTGGCCGCCTGGTTGTCGCCGATCAGGTCGGGCAGCACCATCAATGCATCGCTGAGCGGCACGACGGTGCGCAGCGCGGCGGCGAGCGACCGGGCATCGGGCGCGTACTCGACGCGCACGTCCCACGCCGGGTTGGCGCCCTGCGCGGCGCGCTGCAGTTCGCGCACCAGCGGCTCCGATTCGGGCGTGGCGACCACGCCGATGCGGTGCTTCTGCGGCAGCACCGCGCCGATGAGCGCAAGCTGGTCGGCCATGGCCGGGTCGCGCAGCAGCACGCCCACGCGGCGGTCGCTGCGCTTCAAGGACGGGCTCGCGGCCTTCAGCGCTTCGTAGTCGAGGCGGCTCAGCATCGCGAGCACCAGCGGCTCTTGTCCGGGTCGTTCGACGGCGGCGCGCGCGGCCGCGACGCCCACCGCCATGGTGAGGTTCGCGTCGGCCGCCGAGGGCCGCATGCTGCGCGTGCGCACGCCCGCATTGGCGCGCGGTTCGGTATCGGCGCCGGCCGTCTCGATGGTCTGCGGCATCTCGCCGGTCGGCGAGAGACGCACCAGCTCGAAGCGGCCGCCGGGCTCCTGGCTCGCGCGCAGCTGCTGCACGAATTCCGAATGCGCCGGGTTGTCGTCGCTCATCAGCACGGTGAGGCTGGGCGCCGCGGCCGCGCGACTGCTCATCGACAGGCCGAGCAGGCCGACCGCCACGCCCGCGGTCAGGCCGAAGACCAGCGCCGCGCGCACGGCGCCACGCAGCCTTCCGGGGAAGGGATGGGAGAGGTGTTTCGCGACGACGGACATGTGACTGCTTCTGCAGCGAGGGTGCATGACCCAATGTAAGGACGCACCCTGTTTCGCGCGATAAGGCAGAGGGGCTATGTCAGTCCATGGGACGCCGTTCCAGCGTGACGAACTTCACACCGTGGCGGCCGCACGGCCTATGTCCGATGGACTATGTATCCATATTCAGCAGCGCCGCGACGCGCTGCGCGTGGATCGACTGGCGCAGCACCCGCGGCGAGACCGGCTTGTAGAGCACCGTGATGCCGGCGCTCGCCACTTCGCGCAGGCGATCGGGCTTGGTCTCGCCGGTGACCAGCAGGCGCGCGGTGCCGGGGCCGATGCCGCGCGGATGGCGTTCCAGCGCGGCGATCACGTCCAGGCCGTTGTCGCCGCCCTGCAGCAGCAGGTCGCTCACCACCACGTCGGGCGGCTGCTCCCAGGTGTCGGCCAGCGCGAGCGCTTCGGCACGGGTCTGCGCGACCAGCACCTCGGCGCCCCAGTTGGCGAGCACCACGGAGAGCCCTTCGAGGATCGTGCGCTCGTCGTCGATCACCAGGATGCGCAGGTTCTCAAGGCTGGGTTCCCCCTCCTCCATGCCCGCGGCCACCGGCGACGGCGCGGGCGCCGGCAGCGCGGCCGGCGCCGAGCGCACCAGCACCCGCACGCAGGTGCCCTTGTGAAGCCGCGAGCTGAGCTCCACGCGCGTGTTCAGGAGCTCCGCCAGCCGCTGCACCGTCGCGAGGCCCAGGCCCATGCCGCGTGCACCGCGCGAGGACTGGCGGCTGGCCGACTCCACCTGGTAGAACTCCTCGAACACCCGCGTCTGGTGCTGTGCGGCGATGCCCACGCCGGTGTCGACCACGTCGATGCGCACGCCCTTGCCGCGGCGCCGCGCGCCGATGAGCACGCCGCCTTCGAGCGTGTGGCGCAGCGAGTTCGACACCAGGTTGTTCAGGATGCGCGAGAGCATCACGTAGTCGCAGCGCACCCACAGCTCGGTCTTGCGCGCCACCAGCCGGAGGCCCTGCTGCTCGGCCACCGGCCGGAAGTTGCGGCTGATCTCGTCGAACAGGCGGTCCAGCGGAAAGTCGGCCCACTGCGGCTGCAGCACGCCCGCATCGAGCTGCGACAGGTTGAGCAGTTCCGAAAACAGGCGGTCGAGCGATTCGACGCATTCGCGGATGTGGCCGATGCGCTGCAGCTTCACCGGATCGGTCTCGCCGTTGGCCAGCCCGTCGGAAAAGAGCGTGAGCGCATGCAGCGGCTGGCGCAGGTCGTGGCTGGCGGCGGCCAGGAGGCGCGTCTTGGCCTGGCTCGCCACTTCGAGCAGTGCGTTCTTGCGCGCCAGCTCGGCCGTGGCTTCGTTGATGCGGCTCTGCAGCAGCCGGCGGCTCTCGGCGAGCGCGCGCGCCGCCTGGTTGAAGCCCAGCTGCAGGTGCTGCACCTCCAGCGTGCCCTCGATCGCCACGCTCGCATCCTCGCCCGCGCCCAGGCGGTCGACCGCCTTGCCGAGCGCGCGGATCGGCTCGCTGATGCGCCGCGCCGCCCACCAGCCGGCCAGGCCCACGCCCACCAGGCTGAACGCCAGCACCACCGCCACGTTGAGCCAGACCGAGCGGCGGGCGTTCTGCACTGCGGAGAGGCCGATCTCGACCATCACCTTGCCATTGTGGCGGCCGTCGTCGGCCACGATCGGCACCACCACCTGCAGGCCCTCGCCGCGCGCGCGGTCGACGGTTTCGGAATTGGCCACGATCTCGCCGTCTTCCGTCCAGATCTGCACCTGCTGCACATGCGGCTGGTAGGTGCCCGACTGGGCCGTGCGCTGCAGGGCGCGCTTGTCCATGCGCGAGAGCGGCGCCTGCGCCACCGTGGCCACCTGCAGCGCCACCGTCTGCGCATTGGCGCGCATCAGCTCGGTGAGGTTGCCCAGGTGCTGGCGCGTCAGCACGGCAATCGCGGTCAGCGTGGCGGCGGTCGCCGGCACCAGCGCGAGCAGGATCAGCTGCTGGGCGAAGGTGAGGCGCGCAAGCCCACGCAGGACGCGGAAGTTCCAGTTCATCGATGCTTTGAATCCATGGGGCGCGAGCTTAGGAGGCCAGCGCCGAACATGGAAGACAGGAAAAACATCACGAAATTAACTTGTATTTGATATTTAATGGCGTCCGCGTTGCCCATGTTAGACCCGCTGCTCCCCAGCGACCCTACGCCTTTCGGCCCCAAAGATGCTGGCTTCACTGCGTTGTCTTGCCGTCGTTCCTGCCGTTTTCCGGGCAGCTGCCCTGGCGTTTTTCGTCGGCTTGCCGATGGCCGCGGCGGCCCAGGCGGCATCGCCGGACAACGCCCCCGTGCGCTTCGGCATCCTGCCGCTGGGCGGCGCCTTCGAGTCGCGCAGCGACTGGGATCCGCTGCTGGCCGAATTGAGCCGCGCCATCGGCCGCCCGGTGAGCGTGCTTTCGGTCAATTCGTACGAGGCGCTGGAGCAGGCGATCCAGCGCGACGAGGTCGACATGGCCTTTCTCTCCGGAAAGATGGCGCTCGACGCCGTGACCCAGCGCCGCATGAAGGTGGTGGCGCAGGTCGTGCGGCACGACGGCCTGCCCGGTTACCGCGCGCTGCTGCTGGCGCGCAAGACGCCGCCCCTGAACACGCTGAAGGACCTGCTCGACCAGCCCGACCGCTGGCGCATCGCGCGCGGCGAGAAGCAGTCGGTGTCGGGTTTCATCGTGCCGCAGCTGCAGCTCTTCTTGCCGAACCACATCGCGATGGAGACGCGCTTCCTGAGCGAGGTGGTGGGCACCCACCAGACCAATGCGCTCGCGGTGGCCAACAGCGAGGCCGACGTGGCCACCAACAACTCCGCCGACTTCGAGCGCTTCAAGCTGCGCTTTCCGGCCGAGGCGCAGCGGCTGCAGGTGATATGGGAGTCGGAGCTCATTCCGCATGCGCAGATCGTGGTGCGGCGCGAGTACCCGGCCGAACTGCGCGGCCGCGTGCAGGCCTTCCTGACCGCCTACGGCCGCGGCAAGGGTCCGCGCGGCGACGCCGAGCGGGTGGTGCTCAAGTCGCTGCACGACCTGGCCGGCTTCGTGGCGGCCGACAACAGTTCGCTGCAGCCGGCCGCCAAGCTGGCCTACCAACTGGCCAAGCAGAACGCCGTGACGGCCCAGTGGGTGAACGACGCCGCGCGGCAGGCCCGCCTGCAGCGCATCGAGACGGGGTATGCGGAACAGGTGAGCGTGCTCAAGGACGTCACGCCTTGAGATAGCTGACAACGTGGAAAACGCGGACAGCGCCTTGCTTTTCCGGGCGCCGTGTTGTGTGATGTGCCCTGTTCGGGGCGTGATCGTGATGTACGGTGATCGTTGATCGAACAGCAGCGCTCCCTACAAGCCGAACCGCGACATGTTTTCCGTACTCAAGCATCTGCTGACCGCAGCGTTCGCCGCAGCCGCCGTGCTGCTCCCGGCCGCGCCGGCCCTGGCGCAGGTCACGCACGAGAAACCCGCCCCGTCCCTCCAGGCCATCCGCTTCGGCGTGCTCCCGCTCGGCGGCACCGTCGAATCGCGTGCCCTCTGGACGCCGCTCATGGCCGACATGAGCCGCGCGCTCGGCATCCCGGTCAATGCGTACTCGGTGCCGTCGTACGAAGAGCTCGACCGCGCCATCGGCCGCGATGAGATCGACATGGCCTTTCTCTCCGCCAAGATGGCGCTCGATGCCGTGATGCAGCGCCGCATGAAGGTCGTGGCCCAGATCGCGCGCCGCCCCGGCATGCCCGAGCACCGCGCGGTGCTGCTCGCCCGCAAGGCCGGCCCCCTCAACACGCTGGAGAGTGTTCTTGCCCAGCCCGAGCGCTGGCGCCTCGCGCGCGGCGACAGCCGCTCGGTCACCGGCTTCGTCGTGCCGCAGAGCCAGCTCTTCCTGCCGAACAACATCGAGATGGAAACCCGCTTTCGCAGCGAGTTCGTCGGCACCCACCAGGCCACCGCGCTGGCCGTGGCCAACGGCGACGCCGACGTGGCCACCAACAACACCACCGACTTCGAACGCTTCCGCGAGCAGTTCCCGATCGAGGCCGAGCGGCTCCAGGTCATCTGGGAGTCCACGCCGCCGCCCGGCGCGCCGATGGTGGTGCGGCGCAACTACCCGCCTGAGTTCCAGGCGAAGCTGCAGAACTTCCTCGTCACTTATGGGCAAGGCAAGGGCCCGCGCGCCGACGCCGAGCGCGAAGTACTCAAGAGCCTGCGCGCCGCCTACGGCTACGCCGCGGCCGACGACAGCGCGCTCCTGCCCGAGGCGCGGCTGGAGTACGAACTCGGCAAGCAGCGCGCCATGGCCGCCGCCTGGGTGAACGAGGCGGCGCGCGCGCAGCGGCTGCAGCGCATCGAGAAGGCGTACGCCGAGCAGGTCCAGACCCTGCGTGCCGGCGGGCGCTGACCCGCTGGTGTCGGGACCCTGCATCTAGTCCCTTCGCCGTAGCTCCAAACCGCTCCATCTAGGCCATTAGGCGGATTTGCCCGCCGCCCTCCGCGCCGGAAACTTCGTGTTTCTTTCAGGCAACCCTTGCCGTTGACGGAGTGCGGATGAGTTGGCGAACAAAAGTGGTCTGGAGCGAGGGGATGCTGTTGCAGCCTCAGCACCTGCAGCAGAGCGAGCGTCATGCCGATCATGCGAGGCATGTGCTCTTGCGTTCGACCACGCCCTACGCCTGGGGTTTTGCCGAACTCGAGATCGACCAGGCCGCGCTCACGCTGGGCAAGCTCGCGCTGGTGCGCGCGGTCGGCATCTTCGGCGACGGCACGGTGTTCGACATGCCGGCGGTCGATCCGCTGCCCGAGCCCATCGACATTCCTTCCACCTTGCGCGACGAAGCCGTGGTGCTCGCGCTGCCGCTGCGCCGCGCGGGGGCCCGCGAGGCCGATGCCGAAGACTATGAAGAGCTGGTGCGCCACCGCGTGCTCGAGTCCGAGGTGCCCGATTCCAACACCGCCGGCGAGCGCACCGCGATGCTGCAGCTGGGCCAGCTCCACACGCGCCTCATGCGCGCCAGCGAAGCCACCGACGCCTGGACCACCATGGGCGTGGCCCGCGTGGTCGAGCGCCGTACCGACAACCAGGTGCAACTCGACCGCGGGATGCTCCCGCCCTTGCTCGACGTGGCCGGCCATGCGGTGATCCGTGCCTGGCTCGACGAACTGCTGGGCCTGCTGCGCCAGCGCGGCGAGGCGCTGGCCGGCCGCATGACGCAGGGCGGCACCGGCGGCGTGGCCGAGATCGCCGACTTCATGCTGCTGCAGGCGGTGAACCGCAACGAGGCCATCTTCGCGCACCTGGCGAAGAGCGCGATGCTGCATCCGCAGCACTTCTTCGAGCATGCGCTCGGGCTGGCCGGCGACCTCTCGAGCTTTCGCGATTCGCGCCGCGTGGCGCGCTTCGGCCCCTACATCCACGACGACCTCGCGCTGAGCTTCCGCCCGGTGATGGACGACCTGCGCCGCAGCCTCTCGATGGTGTTCGAGCAGTCGGCCATCCGCATCGAGCTGCACGACCGCAAGCACGGCGTGCGCGTGGCGATGGTCACCGACGTGGAGCTGCAGCGCAAGGCGACCTTCGTGCTCGCGGTGAACGCGAACATGCCGAGCGAAGCATTGCGCGCACGCTTCCCCACGCAGGTGAAGATCGGTCCGGTCGAGCGCATCCGGGACCTCGTGAACCTCGCACTGCCGGGCGTCACGCTCACGCCGATGCCGGTCGCGCCGCGCCAGATTCCGTTTCACACGGGCGCCAACTACTTCGAACTCGAAACGCGCAACAGCGACCTGTGGCGCCAGCTCGAGCAATCCGGCGGCATCGCGATGCACATCGCCGGCGACTTTCCCGGCCTCGATCTCGCGTTCTGGGCCATTCGTTCCTAGCCGCACCGGCTGACGGAAACGGAACACCATCATGAGCACACCTCCCGATCCCTTTGCCGCCTTCGAGTCGGAGCGCACGGTCATCAAACCCAAGCCGCGCACGCCGGCCGGCACCCCGCCGGCCGCTGCGCCCGCGCCGTTCTTCGGCGGCGCCGATCCGACGCCCGCAGTCGAGGTCGGCGACATCGGCCTGCTCAATCCGCTGGTGTCGGCGGCGGGCAAGCTGCTGGTGCTGATCGGCAAGCTGCGCAACCTCGCGCAGCCGCCCAATGTGCCGGCGCTGCGCGCCTCCACCGCCGATGCGGTGAATCAGTTCGACGCGAGCGCGCGCCGCTCGGGCGTGAGCAACGAATCGGTGCTCGCCGCGCGCTACGTGCTGTGCACCGCGCTCGACGAGGCCGTGGCCAACACGCCCTGGGGCGTGCAGGCCGGCTGGAACAAGCAGAGCCTGCTCGTGCAGTTCCACAACGAGACCTGGGGCGGCGAAAAGGTGTTCCAGCTGCTCGCCAAGCTCGCGCAGGACGTGCCCACGCACCGCCAGTTGCTTGAACTCATCTACAGCGTGCTCGCGCTCGGGTTCGAAGGCCGCTACCGCGTGGTCGACAACGGCCGCGCGCAACTCGATTCGGTGCGCCAGCGCCTGGCCGACCTGATCGCCAAGGACCGCCCGCAGCTCGAGCCCGAGCTCTCGCCGCACTGGCGCGGGCAGGGCGCGGGCACGGTGCGGCTGCGCGAATCGCTGCCGCTGTGGGTGTTCGCGGCGGGCTTTGCATTCCTGCTCGCGCTCGCGTGGGTCGGCATGCGGCTCATGCTGAACAACCGCTCCGACACCACGTATGCGGCCGTCTCGGGCCTGCGCGTGCCCAACATCCAGATCGCGCCGCCGGCACCGCCCGCGAAGACGCCGCGGCTCGCGCGCTTCCTCGAGCCTGAAGTCAAGCAAGGGCTCGTGACCGTGACCGACGAGGCCGACCGCAGCGTGGTGCGCCTGCGCGGCGATTCGTTCTTCGGCTCCGGCAGCGCCGAGCCGATGGCCGCGTCGCTGCCGGTGCTGCGCCGCATCGGACAGGCGCTGGCCGAGGTGAAGGGCGAGGTGCTCATCACCGGCCATTCCGACAACCAGCCGATCCGGTCGCTGCGCTATCCGTCGAACTGGCACCTCTCGGCCGCGCGGGCCGATGCGGTGAAGGGCGCGCTCACCACGCTGGTCGATCCCGCGCGCATGCGCTCCGACGGCAAGGCCGATGCCGAGCCCGTGGCCGCCAACGACACGCCCGCCAACCGGGCGCGCAACCGCCGCGTGGACATCGTGCTGCTGACCGAGCCCGAGCGCGTCGCTGCTTCCGCCGCACCGGCCCCGGCCCCGGCTGCTCCCGTTCCAGGAGCGACGAAATGATCAAGAAAATCTTCGGCTTCCTGTTCAGCCCGCTGCTGCTGACGCTGCTTGCGCTCATCGTCGTCGGGCTCCTGATCTGGTGGATCGGCCCGCTGGTGAAGATCGGTTCGCTCGCGCCGCTCGAGAGCGAGATGGCGCGCTGGCTCTTGATCGGCGCCATCGTGCTCCTCGTGGTGCTGCGCGTGCTGTGGCGGCGCTGGCGCGCGCGCCGTGCGAGCCAGCACCTGACCGATGGCCTCATGAAGGCCCCGACCGTGAAGACCGATGCGCCGGTCAACGGCGAGCAGAAGATCCTGGACACCCGCTTCAGCGAAGCCGTCGCCACCTTGAAGCAGATGCGCCTGCACGCCGCCGGCAAGAAGCCGGGCTGGCGCGACTGGATGTCGATCTCGGGCGGCAGCTACCTGTACGACCTGCCGTGGTACGTGTTCATCGGCGCACCGGGCGCGGGCAAGACGACGGCGCTCGTGAACTCGGGCCTCTCGTTCCCGCTCGCCGAGAAGTTCGGCCCCGGTGCGATCCGCGGCGTGGGCGGCACGCGCAACTGCGACTGGTGGTTCACCGACGAGGCCGTGCTGATCGACACCGCCGGCCGCTACACCACGCAGGACAGCCACCAGACCGAAGACAAGAATGCGTGGGAAGGTTTTCTCGGCCTGCTCAAGAAGGCGCGCCCGCGCCGTCCGCTCAACGGCGTGTTCCTCACGGTGAGCGTGGCCGACCTGCTGAGCCAGGGCCCCGAGCAGCGCACGCAGCTGGCCGCATCGATCCGCGCGCGCCTGCTCGAACTCGACAGCAAGCTCACCACGCGCCTGCCGGTGTACGTGCTCGTCACCAAGAGCGACTTGCTCTACGGCTTCACCGACTACTTCGACGACCTGGGCAAGGAGCAGCGCGCGCAGGTCTTCGGCTTCACGCTGCCGGCCGACGAGAACGTGCAGACCGAGGAGAAGGGCCTCTCCACCGCCTTCCACCGCGAGTTCGCATTGCTGCACAACCGCGTGAACGACGGCCTCATCCCGCGCATGCAGCGCGAGACCGACGGCACGCGCCGCGCGGCGATCTTCGGGTTCCCGGCGCAGTTCGGCTCCATCGGCTCGCTGCTGTCGGACCTGCTCGACCAGGTGTTCACCGGCTCGCGCTTCGCGCAGCCGCCGTGGGTGCGCGGCGTGTATTTCACCAGCGGCACGCAGGAGGGCAGCCCGATCGATCGCGTGATGGGCAGCCTCTCGCGCAGCTTCGGCATCGAGCGCGCGATGCTCGCGCCGCAGAAGTCGAGCGGGCGCAGCTACTTCCTCACTTCATTGCTGCGCGACGTGGTGTTCCCCGAGCAGCGCCTCGCGGGCGCCGACGTGAAGCTGGAGCGCCGCCGTCACCTGCTGCGCATGACGGGCGTGGCCGCGATGACGCTGGTCACCGTCGGCCTCATCGCGGGCTGGGGCTACAGCACCTGGCAGAACACGAACTACCTGAAGTCGGTCGAGGCCCGCGCCGTGCCTGCGCAGAAGAGCCTGGCCAACCTGCCGGTGCAGTTGCAGAACCTGGTCGAGGTGGCGCCCGTGATGCAGGGCATACGGGACATCTGGAAGACGCCCGAGAACCGCCAGGGCGACGAGCCGCTGAGCATGACGCTGGGCCTCTACCAGGGCGACAAGCTCGATGCCGCAGCGCGGCTCGCGCACCAGCGCGCGCTCAACGACGTGTTCCTGCCGCAGATCGCCAAGCGCATCGAGGACCAGCTGCGCACCGCGCAGAAGGACAACCTCGAATACACGTACGAAGCGCTCAAGAGCTATCTGATGCTCTACCAGCCCGAGCACTTCGACCCCGAGGCGCTCAAGGCCTGGATCACGCTCGACTGGGCGCGCAGCCTGGACCGCGGCATTCCCGAGGACCAGCGCCAGGCGCTCGAAGACCAGCTCGACGTGCTCATCGCGCAGGGCCCGCCGCGCTCGCCGCTCAAGATGGACGAGAACCTGGTGCGCAGCGTGCGCGCCGTGCTCGCGAGCTATCCGCTGGAGCAGCGCGTGTTCAGCCGCCTCAAGCGCCAGCGCGCGACCAAGGACATCCCGGCCTTCAGCGTGGCGACGGCCGCCGGCCCGTCGGCACCGCTCGTGTTCGAGCGCATCAGCGGCAAGCCGCTGACCGAAGGCGTGCCGGGCATGTTCACCTACGACGGTTATCACAAGCGCTTCCAGAACGAGGTGACGGTGCTCACCGGCCTGCTCGCCGCCGAAGACCCGTGGGTGCTCGGGCAGGACAAGGGCGCCGCCGACCGCCTGCGCGACGTGGCCGCGCTCGGCGCGCTGACCGACCGCGTGCGCCGCCTCTACCTCGCCGAGTACGTGAAGCAGTGGGAAGCATTGCTCGCCGATGTGCGCCTGATCCGCGCCACCGGCCTGGAGAAGAACATCGAGGCCGCGCGCATCCTCTCGGGCGTGAGCTCGCCGCTCGCGAACTTCCTGCGCGCCGTGGTGAAAGAGACCACGCTGATCCCCGCAGACCAACCGAAGGACGTGGTGAGCAAGGCCACCGCCACCGTCGCGAACACGCGCAAGGGCCTGGAAGACCTGTTCGGCGGCGACCCCAACAAGCCGGTGGCGACCGGCAAGCGCATCGAGAGCATCGTGGACGACCGCTTCGAGCCGCTGCGCCGCCTGGTCACCGCCGCCGCGCCCGGCCAGCCCGCGCCGATCGACGATGCATTGAAGCTCTTCAACGAGGTGTACGTGTACCTGAACGCGGTCGACACGGCCGTGAAGGGCCGCACCTCGCCGCCGCCCGGCGACGTGGCCGGCAAGCTCAAGGCCGACGCCGGCCGCCTGCCCGAGCCGGTGCGCTCGATGGTCGAGAACCTGAGCCAGTCGGGCGCCGCGCAAGCGCAGGTGGCCGAGCGCGGCAACCTGAGCCAGGACCTGCGCCCGGTGACCGAGTTCTGTGCGCGCGCCATCGCGGGCCGCTATCCGTTCTCGCCGACCAGCAAGCGCGACGTGCTGCCCGAGGACTTCGGCCAGATGTTCGGCGCCGGCGGGTTGATGGACGACTTCTTCCAGAAGCGCCTGGCCGCGCTGGTCGACACCAGCACACGCCCGTGGCGCTACAAGCCCGTGGCCGAGCGCGGCGCAATCACCACGCAGGCGCTCGCGCAGTTCGAGCGCGCCGCGCGCATCAAGGACATCTTCTTCCGCGCCGGTGGCCGGGGCCCCTCGATGCGGCTGGACTTCAAGCCGGTGGAGATGGATGCGGGCATCACCCAGTTCATCCTCGATGTCGATGGCCAGCTCGTGAAGTACGCGCATGGTCCCGTGGTGCCGATGGCGGTGCAGTGGCCCGGCCCGAAGGGCAGCAACCAGGTGCGTATCCAGGTGAGTCCGCCGTCGACGACCGGCAGTTCCGGCTCGGCGGTGGATGGGCCGTGGGCGCTGTTCCGTGCGCTGGACGATGGGCAACTCGAAGCCGGTGATGCGCCGGAGAAGTTCTTCATCACCTTCCAGATCGGCGCGCGAAAGACGCGCTTCGAGGTGACGACGAACAGCGTGCAGCATCCGATCCGGTTGCGCGAGCTGCGGGAGTTTTCTTGTCCGGAGGGGTTGTGAGTCTGGCCTCTTCTTCTACTTCTTCATCCCTCTTTGCCTCGGCTGAATTGCCTGGATGGTTTGGCAAGTTGCCCGGCATGGGGGACTTTGCGCATCGGCGGTTGCCGGAGTCGTTTCGGTCGGTGTGGGATCAGTGGTTGCAGCGCGGGCTTGCGCGGCTGCGGGATCGGCATGCGGACTGGACTGCGCATTACCTCGAGGCGCCGATCTGGTGCTTTGCGCTCGGGCCGCAGGTGGCTGGCGAGCGGGCGTGGATCGGGGTGTTGATGCCTTCTGTCGATGGCGTTGGACGGTACTTTCCGTTCACTCTTGCCGTGGAACTGGGCGAGGGTTCTGATGTGCTCCAGGGGGAGGCGCTGGGTGCGGCGCTGCACTGGTGGGCGTTGGGGATTCAGGCGGCGCTTGAAGGGCTGGATGGGGATCTGGATGCGCTCAGGTTCGATGCTGTTCTCGGGCGCTTGTTTGTGACGGCTGCCGGCGAAGGGGCTGTTGGCATTGAGTCTTTGGAACTGCCTGCGGCGGGGGCTTCGTTGTGGCTTGGGGATCCTGCTGTTGAGGGCGGGGTTCGGATGCTGGTTACTGGATTGCCTCGCGATGCGCAGTTCGAGGCTTTGTTTCTTGGGGGTGGGGAATGAGCTCCTTGCTTCCTTTTGCTTTCCGAGGCCGGGTCTCGCCCCGGCAGGCGACTCACTTTCTTTTGCTTCGCCAAAAGAAAGTAAGCAAAGAAAAGGCGACCCTGCTGTCTGCGACCCTCCGCTTCGCTACGGGCAACCTGCGGTGCTCGCGTTTCGCGGGGTCTCGCAGAACTCGCTTCGCTCAAACAGCTGCGAGCCCTGATCCGCGAAACGCTGCGCTCCTCGGCGCAGCCAGAAGGGCTTTGGAGACCAACGGGCCATCGCTGCGCTCGGCCCTGGAGACCCTTCGGGCCTTCACTTTGTTCGGCTTGGATTGCTCTTTCTCCCTCTCCCTCTGGGAGAGGGTTGGGGTGAGGACATCGGCGTTCATGCAAGCGAGGCGGTGTTCCTGCGCCGTCGACCCTCTCCCCAACCCTCTCCCCAGGTGGAGAGGGAGCCCAAGCCGAGCGAAGCAAAGGCCCGATCACAAGCCGAGCGAAGCGATGGCTTGTCCGGTACCCACCCCCCTCTGGCTGCGCCGAGGAGCGGAGCGTTTCGCGGATCAGGGCCGCAGCTGTTTGAGCGAAGCGAGTTCTGCGGACCCCGCGAAACGCGAGCACCGCAGGTTGCCCCGTAGCGCAGCGAAGGGGTCGCAGACAGTGGGGTCGCCTTTTCTTTGCTTACGTTCTTTTGGCGAAGCAAAAGAAAGTAAGTCGCCCGCCGGGGCGAGACCCGGCCTCGGAAAGCAAATTCAAAAAGGCGTTCAACCCGCAGGAGCAGGTCGATGACCGACAACGCCCCCCCGCCGGAAGACGACCGCACCCGTGTCGTCTCCAGACCCGCACCGCAACAGCCAGCCACAGGCGGCGACACAAGCGCAACCGTCATCACAGCCGGCACCACAAGCCTGTCGAACGTCCCCGTCACCAGCCCCGCATCGGGAACCCACGAAGCCGGCCTCCTCCCCGTAGGCGCCCGCCTCGCAGAATTCGAAATCACCAGAGTCATAGGCCAGGGCGGCTTCGGCGTCGTCTACGAGGCCTGGGACCACGCCCTCGAACGCGTAGTCGCCATCAAGGAGTACCTGCCGACGTCGCTCTCGACAAGACAGCAGGACGGCACCGTAGTCCCCCTCTCCGAGAGACACCGCGAAACCTTCGACCTCGGCATGCGCAGCTTCATCAACGAAGCCCGCCTCCTCGCCCAGTTCGACCACCCCTCGCTGCTGAAGGTCTACAGGTTCTGGCAGGAGCGCGGCACCACCTACATGGTGATGCCCTTCTACCGGGGCGACACGCTGAGGGAAGCTCTGGTCGCGATCCCCGCAGGCGTCGACGAGGCCTGGCTCATCCGCATCATGGACGGCGTGACCCAGGCGCTCGGCGTGATGCACAACGCCAACTGCTACCACCGCGACATCGCGCCCGACAACATCATCCTGCTCGAAGGCTCCGGCCGCCCGGTGGTGCTCGACTTCGGCGCCGCGCGCCGCGTGATCACCGACAAGACCCAGGCGATCACCGTCATCCTCAAGCCCGGCTATGCGCCCATCGAGCAGTACGCCGAGATGCCCGACATGTCCCAAGGCGCGTGGACCGACGTCTACGCGCTCGCGGCCGTGATGCATGTGGCCGTATGCGGCCGCGCGCCGCCGCCGTCGGTGGCGCGGCTTTTGTCCGACAGCTATGTGCCGCTCGCGGGCAACGACATCCTGCGCCAGCGCTACAGCCTCCGGCTGCTACAGGCGATCGATGCGGGCCTGGGCGTGCGGCCCGAGCAGCGGCCGCAGTCGATGGCCGACCTGCGCGCGGCGCTCGACCTGGAAGTCGGCCACAGCATCGCGCCGACGCCGCGCACGCAGCCGCCTTCGGGCGCCCGCACGGGTGGCAACAACACCGGTTCCAACGCAAACGCCGCGACGGTGATCGCCGGCAAGAAAGCGCCGCCACCAGCGCCCCCGCCGGGAGCTGCAAGCAGCACCGGCGGTGGCAAAGGCAAGACCGTCGCGGCACTGGCTTCCGTCGCAGTCGTGGCCGCCGTCGCCGGCGGCGGCTGGTGGTGGTACCAGGGCCGCGCCGGTGGTGCGGGCAAGACGGACGTCACCACCACCGCACCGCCGCCACCGATCGACACCAAGGTCGCGCAGACACCGACCCCGCCGCCGCCACCCCCACCGCCGCCCCCTCCGGCAGCACCGCGCACGCCGCTCGAATCGCTGCAGTCGCTCGCAGCCGGCGCCGCGCCCGGCTTCGAGGTCACGGCCACCGCGAAGAAGCCCGAGGTCAACATCGGCAAGGACAAGCTCGCCTTCGAGGTCCGCAGCAAGCGCGACGGCTTCGTCTATGTGTTCCTGCTGTCCAGTGGGGGCGAGATGTTCCTGCTGTTCCCGAACCTGCTGGACAAGTACAACAAGATCACCGCCAACAGCGCGCTCTCGCTGCCGCGCGCCTCGTGGCCGATGGACGCGGGCGGACCCGCCGGCACCAACCAGTTCGCCGTGCTCGTCAGCGAACACGAGCGCGACTTCAGTGCTTCCGGCGTGCAGAACGACGGCGTGTTTCCGCAGTTCCCGCTGCCGGTGCTCTCGGCGCTCGAAGCCACGCGCGGCACCGGTCCGTCTCCGCTGCTGGGCAAGCCGACCTGCGCGCCCGGCGCCCCGTGCAACGACGTCTATGGCGTCGCGAATTTCAAAATCGTCGAGAAGTAATCGTCTGTAGACGTTGGCCCATCGGCTCGATGGCCGCTTTTTCCGGACAAGGAGACTTTCATGCATACCTCACAGTCGCCACGCTTCACCTCCACGCTGATCCGATGGGCTGCCTTCGCTGCCGTCGCATCGCTTGCCGGTTGCGCCAACCCGCCGCCGGCCGCGACCACCAACACCACGGCCGCCACCGACACGTCGGCTTCGACCACCACCAGCTCGCGCCCCGCCTCGACCGGCGCCAGCGTGGCCGGCCAGGCGCGCACCTTCTCGACCCAGCTGGCCACCTACACCGCGGTCAGCTTCGATGCGATGCCGGGCTGGTCGCGCGACGATTTCGCCGAGACCTGGCCCGCGTTCCTGGGCAGCTGCAAGGTGCTCACCGGCCGCGGCGCCGAGTGGAAAGAGGTGTGCGACCGCGCAGCCAAGGTCGACGGCAAGAACCGCAACGCCATTCGTGGCTTCTTCGAGAGCGAGTTCTCGGCCTACCAGATCCGCGACGACGACCGCAAGCCCGATGGCGTGGTCACCGGCTACTTCGAACCCGAGATCGCGGGCAGCCGCACCTACGGCGCGCCGTTCATCTATCCCGTGTACGGCCAGCCGGAAGACATGCTGTTCGCCGACGCGCGCAAGCTCCCGGCCGGCAGCGGCACGGTGGCCGCGAAGGTCGAGGGGCGCAACGTGGTCGTGCAGACGGGCCTGAGCACGCGCGACATGGGCGCGCCCGGCCTCTACGCGCTCGACCTCTCGGCCATCACCCGAGACACGCTCGACCGCAAGGTGCGCATGCGCATCGAGGGCAAGCAGCTGCTGCCGTACTACACCCGTGAAGAGATCGAGACCAAGGGTGCGCCCAACGCCAAGGTGCTGGCCTTCGTGAGCAGCGCCACCGCGCTCTACGAGATGCAGATCCAGGGCTCGGGCCGCATCAAGATGGCCAACGGCGATGTGGTGCGCGTGGCGTATGCCGAGCAGAACGGCCAGCCCTTCCGTCCCACGATCGCGCAGGCCGCCGACGGCAAGCCGCGCAGCGCGGTGAAGGTGCGCGGCTCGTCGATCGAACTGCAGCTGGACGATGGCGACGATGACGATGTGGGCGCCGTCGACAGCAGCGTCATCCGCACGCGCGGCTTCACGCTCGCACGACCCACCGCCAGCGGTGCGGTCGTGGTGCCGGGGCGCCGCACGGCCGGCGCGGTGGCGGGGTCGGGCATCAAGGACCCGAGCTACGTGTTCTTCAAGGAATCGACCTCGCCCGTGGGCGGGCCGGTGGGCGCCTTCGGCGTGCCGCTGTCGGCGGGGCGCTCGATCGCGGTCGATCCGCGCAGCACGCCGCTGGGCTACCCGGTGTTCGTCTCGACCCGCACGCCCGGCAGCGGCGCACCGATGCAGCGCCTGACCATCGCGCAGGACACCGGTGGCGCGATCCGCGGTGCGGTGCGCGCCGACTATTTCTTCGGCAACGGCCAGGCGGCCGCGACCAACGCACGCCGCATGAAGGAGCGCGGCCAGCTGTGGATTCTTCTGCCGCGCGGTCTGGCCGTGGCGCAGGCCGCGGTGTCGTCGGCGATCCGCACGCGCGGAGGCCCGGTGGGTGCGGGCCTGGCGCAGTGCCTGGTGCCGAGCGAAGGCGTGTGCGTGGATGACTGACCCGACCTTGGCCTGAACCTTGTCCCTCCATGCAGGAAACCCTTTCGTCCGCGGAAAGCACTGAACTTGTCCGCCTCTGGCGGCGGCGGCAGACGCTGTCCTCGAACGACATGGGCACCATGTACCGCATCGTTGGCGATGCACTCGTGGCCTGCAATCCGCCCGAGCTGCAGATCCTGGGCGAAGGGCGGCAGGAGCTGGTGGCGCAGTTCATCTACGTGAAGGTGCTGCGGCTCGATGCCGATCCCGATGAAGCCGACGAGCGCGCAAGTCACAGCGCCCCTTCGACCGCCTTCGCGCTCTGCGCGTACTTCCGGCGCTACCTGATCGACTGCACGCGCGCGAGCTCTTTCCGCCGCAAGCTCTCCATCGGCGACCAGATCACCGAGGCGCAGCTCGAAGACGAGATCGGCGCCGGCGAGGACCTCGACGGTTGCCTGGCCGAGCACGGCCTGAGCGCACAGGCGGTGCAGCTGGCCGCACGCGCCTTCATCGCCGAACTGCCCGAGCCCGAGCGCATCCTGTTGTGCGAGGGCTTCGGCAAGGAAGCGGAGGGCGGGCTTTCGGGCATCGCCTCGCGTCACGCCATCGCCTCGTACCACTACCGCGCGGGTCGCCTGGGCCTGGTGCACAAGCGCGAGGGCCTGACCGCCGACTACGCCAAGACCCGGCTGGGCGGCTGGATCCAAGAGACCCTGGGCATCGCCATCGAGGCGGAAAACATGGCGGCGATCCTGCAGGTTTTCAAAATCCTCGGTGCTGAAGCGTCTTATGCCTGAAGACATAGCCATTCAGGAACAGACCGCCATGAACACCGAACTCTGGCCCCCGCTCAGCGTGATCCGCAACGCGTTCGAAACCGGCAGCGCCGCCGTGCCCGATGCAGCTGCTGCAGCCGCTGGCGTGGCCACGGTGGCCATGCCGGGTGCGATGCCGCAAGGCGCATCGGCGGCGGCAACGCCCGCACTGCAGGATCTCCTGCTGCCCCTCACCGAATTGGCCCGGCGCCGCGAGGCTGTCGCCCAGCGCGCCTTCCCCGCACGCTGGGCGCCGGGCCGCCTTGTCAGCGTGGTGCACGAAGGGCGGTTGCTCGGCGTGCTGCTGGACCGCTGCATCCATGGCGATCTCTGGCAGGGCTGGATGGCGGCCAGCGAGGCCGACTG
Source organism: Variovorax sp. RKNM96 (assembly GCF_017161115.1). Taxonomy (GTDB): domain Bacteria; phylum Pseudomonadota; class Gammaproteobacteria; order Burkholderiales; family Burkholderiaceae_C; genus Variovorax. Next base: position 678,624 of record NZ_CP046508.1, read on the forward strand.
GGCTTCTGCCTTCGACGTGCTGCTCGAACCCGACGACGAGCCCTTCGAGCCGGCGTTCGGGCTGATTCAAGCCTGGAACGTGCTCACGCTCGAACCCAGCCCGCAGCTGTGCGCGCGCGTGCTCGGCGAGGTCTCGGCCACGCGGCTCGCGGCGATTCGCGCGGTGCACGACGAATGGGCCGCGCAGAAGGTGCTGCCCATCGCGCCCGAGCCGGGCCACATCGCGCTGCGCACCGTGGGCGGCGCGTTCTCGGTGCTCTCGGGCACGCCGCTCGGCGTGCAGGACCCGCGCGCCGACTACCAGGCGCTGTACCGCACCGTCGGCCTTCAACTGGGCTCGGCGCTGACGCCGTCACCCGAGGCCGCACCGGCCGCGCCCGCGTCGCCGCGCGCCCGGCCGCAGGAGCGGCCCGAGGGCGGCTGGTGGGGCAGCATCCGCCGCTGGTTCGGCGCCGATGGCTGGATGCGGCCTGCGTTCGCGGTGCTCGCCTTGTGCGTGGTGGTGCAGAACGTCGGGCTGCTCGGCGGGCGTGGATCGGAAGAGGACGACGTGCGCTTTCGCAATGTGCCGACCGCACCGGCTGCAGCGCCGGCCAACCTGGTTGTGCGCTGGAAAGATGGTGTGCGCGTGGACGAGGCCGATCGGCTGCTGCGCACGATCTCGGCCGAAGTGGTCGGCGGGCCGGGCACGAACGGCGTCTGGCGCTTGCGGGTGGACGATCCGGTCGGTGGCCTGTCGTTGCTCGCGGCATCGCCGCTGGTCGAATCGGCCGGGCCGGCGTCGGAGCGGCCATGACGGGCGCCGCGTCTTCGTCTTTCTCCCTTCCCTTCTGGGGGAGGGCCGGGGTGGGGGCAAGCGGCGTATCCATCGGGCGCTCTGCCTGCCCCCATCCCAGCCTTCCCCCAAAGGGGGAAGGAGCCATGCGGGTGCTCTGCTTGCGACTGCTGTTGATGTTGTCGCTGCTTGTCTGCGCCAGCACCGCCTTCGCCACCCAGCGCGCCCTGCTCGTCGGCGTCTCCGAACTCGTCAACCAGCCGCAGGCCCTGTGGCTGCAGGCGCCGCGCAATGACGTGATGCTGATGCGCGACGCGCTGCTCAAGCAGGGCTTCGCGCCTGGCGACATCACCGTGCTCGCCGACGGCGTGAGCGGCTCCGTGCTGCCCGAGTCGCAGGCCATCCACGAAGCCCTCGGCCGCCTGCTCGCGCAGTCGAAGAGCGGCGACTTCGTGCTGCTCTATTTCTCCGGCCACGGCACCCGCCTGCGCGACAGCAACAAGCGCTACCAGGAGCCCGACGGCCTTTCCGAGAACTTCCTCGCCCGCGACGTGCGCGGCACGCTCGGCGCCGACAACGCCCTGACCGGCGACCTGCGCGATGCCGACTTCGACGCGTGGATCCAGGCTTTTCTCGCGCGCAACGTGTTCGTCGCCTCCGTCTTCGACACCTGCTCGGCGAACTCGATGACCCGCAGCACGACCGATGCGCCGGCCATTGCCGAAGGACCGCCCGGCGACGAGGTGCGCTGGCGCGGCCTGCGCACCACCCAGTTGATCGGCGCGCCCGGCCCCGCGGCGCGCGTCGCCATGTCGCGGCCCACGGTGACCGACCCGGTGCCGCGCGCCCGCTACGTTGCGCTCTTCGCCTCGGAGAGCCACCAGATCACCCCCGAGCTGCGGCTGCCGCGCAAGAACCGCAATGCGCGTCCGCAGGGCCTTCTGACCTGGGCCGTGGTGGAGGCGCTCTCGCGCAAGCCCGCCACCTGGCGCGACCTGTTCGACGGCGTGCTGGCGGTCTATCCGCCGGTGATCGACGAGCTCGCGCAACGCTTTCCCACGCGCGAACTGCCCTCGCCGGTGGCCGAGGGCAACCTCGATGCGCCGATCTTTGCCAACCGCGCCCAGGCCGTGTCGACGCGCCCCGTCTGGCGCGCGCAGCGCTCCGGCGACACGCTCACGCTGCAGGCCGGCCAGCTCGACGGCCTCGTGGCGCAGCAGCCGCTGCGCGTGCTGGCCACGATGGACGACGGCACCATGCGCAGTGCCGAGGGCACGCTCGCGCAGGCCTTCACCGACAAGGCGCGCATGGCGGTGCCGCCCGCGCTGCGCGAACTGCCCGGTGCCGCGCTCTGGAACATCACGCCGCTCGGCGAGCCGGCCGCGGTCGCGCTGCGCGTGCGCGCGGAGCAGGGCCTGCCGCCCGGCCTCAGCCTCGAATACCCGGCCTCCGTCGTCGCCGTGAACGACGCGGACGGCGCCGACGTTCGTTGGTCCGCCGGCCGGCTCGAAGTGCTCTCGCCGCTGCTCGGCGCGGGCGCAGGTGCAAGGCCCTTGCCCGCCGATGCGGCCGCCGCGCGCCGGCGCCTTGAGGTGCTGGCCCGCCTCAAGTGGCTCAACCAGCTCTACACCATCGCCAAGGACGCGCAGTTCGACGGCTTCGACGCGGTGTTCGAAGTCTGGAACGGCGAGCGCCTGGTGCGCAGCGGCTCCGCGCAGCAGGTCGACGCGAAGCTCCTGCCGCTGCGCAGCGGCGAACGCGCCGTGCTCAACGTGCGCAACACCAGCGCGCGCTCGGTGGACCTGGTCATCGTCGGCATCGACCCGCAGGGCGGTGCGCGCCAGGTCTACCCCGAGGACCCAGGCGAGACCAACCGCTTCAAGCGCGGCACGCGCGAGGCGCCCGCCATCAAGCGTTTCGAGCTGCCCTGGTTCAACGCCGAAGGCGGCCGGCTGCTGGTGCTGGCCACGCCCGCGGCGCCCTACAGCGCGCCGCGCCTGTTCGGCACGGGCGCTGGCGATGCGGTTGCGGAAGTGCGGGTGCGCGGCGCGCTGCAACCCGAGGGCGAGCGGCAGACCTTCGCCGCGATGGTTCATTGGGCGGGCGAGTTCGCGGCCGCCAGGTAACGACGACACCTCACCACCACGGATTTTTTCTCAGGAGATCGACATGAGCTGGACCTTCGATGGACAACTGGACCCCGATGAGGCCCTGCGCCTGCTCGACTACCTGTCGGGCGAATCGGGCAACGACTTCTCGATGATGATCGAGAGCAAGGGCTCGCCGATCGAAGGCGAGTCGGTGCGCATGTACGAAGACGGCAAGCAGCGCATGGACATCGGCGGCTACTCGTACAAGGCCGACGTGGTCATTCCGCCGGGCTCCAGCAAGGGCAAGATGCGCAACCACCCCTTCATCGTGGTCCGCGACAGCGATGCCGCCACGGCCTCCATCGCGAGCCTGCTCAAGGGCCAGGACAGTGACCTGAAGGTGACGGTGTCGGTCTTCAAGGCCGGCGGCGACAGCTCCAAGGATCTGCAGCCGCACCTGGAGTTCGTGCTCGAGGGCGCGCGCGTGCACTGCCACGCCATCGTGACCGGCGGCAAGCCCAAGCGACCCTGCGACATCGTCTTCTTCAGCTACACGAAGCTGGAGATCCGTTCGGCACCGCAGCAGAAGACCGGCGCACGCGGCGCGGTCCGCACCTGCACCTTCACGGGCAACTGACATGACCACCTCCGCCGAACTCCTGAAGTCCGCCGACCCGGTGGCCGCGCTCAAGGCCCTGAGCGACGAGGTGCGCGCCAAGCCTTCCGACAGCAAGCACCGCGTCTTCATGGCGCAGCTGCTCTGCGTGCTGGGGCAGTGGGAGCGTGCGCTCAACCAGTTGACCGTCGCGGCCGAGCTCGACGCGCTCGCCGTGCCCATGAAGCAGGTGTATGGCGACGCCGTGCGCTGCGAGGGCCTGCGCGCCGAGGTGTTCGCCGGCACGCGCACGCCCATGATCTTCGGCCAGCCCGACGAATGGCTGGCGCTTCTCATCGAGTCGCTGCTGCGGCAGGGGCGCGGTGAGTCCGAGCTGGCCGAAGATCTTCGCCAGCGCGCGTTCGACGGCGCACCGGCCATCGCCGGCACCATCGACGGCGCACCGTTCGAGTGGCTGGCCGATGCCGACATGCGCCTGGGCCCGGTGCTCGAGGCCTTCGTCAACGGCAAGTACTACTGGATTCCGTATGCGCGGCTCGCGCACATCAAGATCGAGCCGCCCGAGGACCTGCGCGACTGCGTCTGGATGCCCGCGCACCTGCAGTTCGAGAACGGCGGCGAAACCCTCGCGCTCATTCCCACCCGCTACGAAGGCACCGAGAAGAGCGAAGACGGCGAGCTGCGGCTCGCGCGCAAGACCGAGTGGCGCGAACTGCGCCCCGAGGTCTGGGCCGGCACCGGCCAGCGCGTGCTCGGCAGCGATGCCGGCGAGTACGCGTTGATGGACGTGCGCGAGATCCTCTTCACGCCGGCGGCTTCCGCCGATGCGCCGCAGGAAGGCGAAGGCACCGAAAGCGGAGGCGGCTGAGGTGGCCGAACTCACCGCCCAGGAGCGCCTGCAGCCTTCGCTGCTCGACCGCCTGGTCGACAACGCGCCGACGGAAAAACGCGAGAGCGACGAGAAGCGCACGCTCACCAAGCAGGCGCTGCGCTCGGCCGTGCTGCGCGACCTGAGCTGGCTCTTCAATGCCACGGGCTTCGGCCTGGCCATGGACGACAAGCAGTACCCCAACGCGGCACGCTCGGTCATCAACTACGGATTGCCTATGCTGTCTGGCCAGTTCACCTCGTCGGTGCAGCGTGTCAGCATGGAACAGGCTTTGAAGAACGCAATCCTGCAGTTCGAGCCGCGCATTTTGTCCCGCACTCTCGAAGTGGAACTCGTCATGGAAGGCTCGGCACTGGAGTCGCACAACAGCATCGGCCTGCAGATCCGCGGCATGCTGTGGGCGCAACCCGTGCCGCTCGAGTTCCTGATGCGAAGCCGTGTAGACCTGGAAGAAGGACGCATCGAGATCGTGGACATGGCGCAAAACCCAAGGTAAGTCCGACATGGACCCTCGGCTGCTGAACCTGTATGAACAGGAACTGCGCTACTTCCGCGAGAGCTCTTCGGAGTTCGCGCGCGCCTTTCCGAAGATTGCGCACCGGCTGGGCATCGAGGGCCAGGAGGTCGCCGACCCTTATGTCGAGCGGCTGATCGAGGCCACGGCGTTCCTCTCGGCGCGCGTCAATCTCAAGCTCGATGCCGAGTACCCGCGCTTCACGGGGCACCTGCTGGACATCGTCTATCCGAATTTCCTTGCGCCGACGCCCGCGATGGCGGTCGTCTCCTTCGCGCCCGATCTCGACGATGCCAACCTGGCCACCGGCCCGAAGCTGCCGCGCGGCGCCGGCCTGCGCGCACGCCAGGCCGTGGGGCAGAACACGCATTGCGAATTCCGCACATCGGGCGCGCTGCGCATCTGGCCGATGGAGGTGCAGCGCGCGCAGTACTTCACCTATGCGCCCGACCTGCCGCTGGCCACGCACCCGCAGTCGCGCGCCATCCGCGGCGGCCTGCGCATCGCGCTGCGCGCGACGGCCGGGCTCAAGTTCAACCAGATCGCGCTCGACGACCTGGTGCTGCACCTCGGCGGCGCCGAGGACGTGGCGTGGCAACTGCAGGAATGCGCGCTCGGCCAGCCCATCGGCGTCATGGTGCGGCCGTTGTCGCCCACCGGCGCGTTGCAGGGCGCGGCGCAGAGCCTGCCGGCAAGTGCGATCCAGGCTGTGGGTTTCGAGGACGACGAAGCACTGCTGCCGGTCACGGCCACGGGCTTCTCGGGCTTCCGGCTGCTGCAGGAGTACTTCGCGTTTCCGCAGCGCTTCCAGTTCCTGCGCATCGCCGGGCTGCAGGCGCTGCTGGCGACGATGCCGGTCACCGAGATCGAACTCGTGCTGCTGTTCTCGCGCGGCGATGCGGCGCTCGAAAAGCTGGTGACCGCCGAGAACGTGCAGCTGCATTGCGTGCCGGTGGTCAACCTCTTCAACAAGCGGCTGGACCGCGTGCCGCTCACCGAAGGCGTGAGCCAGTTCCACCTGGTGCCCGACCGCACGCGGCCGCAGGACTTCGAGGTGCACACGGTCACCGAGGTCGTCGGCCACGGCGCGCCCGGCGCCGATGCCGCGGCGGCGGAGCAGGTGTTCCGGCCTTTCTACTCGGCCTTCCACGGCACGCGGCACAACCACCCCGCCTACTTCACGACCACGCGCGAGCCGCGCATGCTGTCGGTGAGGCAGCGCACCGAGGGGCATCGCAGCAGCCACATCGGCTCCGAGGTCTACATGCAGATCGTCGATCCGCAGCAGGCGCCGTATGCCGCCACGCTGCGGCAGCTGGCGGTGACCGCGCTGTGCACGAACCGCGACCTGCCGCTCCTGATGCCGCTGGGCCGCGACAACGACTTCGATTGCGTCGACTCCTTCCCCGTGCAGCGCGTGCGCATGGTGCGCGGGCCCTCGCGACCGGTGTCGCCGGTGGTGAGCCAGGGGCTGGGCTGGCGGGTGGTCGATCACCTCGCGCTCAACTACCTCTCGATTTCGGACAGCACGCCGGAGCAGGGCGCGGCCGCGCTGCGCGAGACGCTGATGCTCTATGCCACGCATGCCGATGAGATGCGCCAGGGTCAGGTGCGCGGGCTCCTCTCGGTCAAGAGCAAGCCCGTGGCGCGCCGCCTGCCGCTGAAGGGCCCGATCGCTTTCGGGCGCGGGCTCGAGGTGACGCTGGAGGTCGACAAGGATGCGTTCCACGGCCACAGCGTGTTCCTGTTCGGTGCCGTGATGTCGCGCTTTCTCGCGCGCCATGTGGAGGTCAATCACTTTGTCGAGACCGTGCTGCGCGTGGCGGGCAAGGGCGAGACCATGCGATGGAGGCCGCTGTGCGGGACCCGGCAGATTCTGTAGGCACGCGCGTCGACAACGCGCTGCGCGGGTGGTCGGCGGAGCCGTGGTCGTTCGACTATTTCGCCGTCATGCGTCGGCTGGAGTCGGTTGCCGGGACCACGCCGCGTTGGGGCCGTGCCTTGCTGCCGAGCGCCGAGCCGGTGCGCGTGGGGCAGGAGCCATCGCTCTCGTTCGCGCCCGCGAGCTTCAGCCGCTTCGAGCCGGCAACGGCGTATTCGCCGCCGCGCCTGCGCCAGCATTTTTTCAGCTACGTGGGCCCCAACGGCCCGCTGCCGGTTCACCTGAGCGACTTCATTCGCGAGCGCAGCCTGAACCATGGCGATCCGACCTGGCTGGCGTTTCTCGACAGCTTCCTGCATCGCTTCTCGTTGCACTTCTACCGCGCGTGGGCGCAGGCACGGCCCGCGGTGGCGCTCGACCGTCCGGGCGAAGACCGCTTCAGGCTGCAGGTCGGTGCGCTCATCGGCACCGGCACGCCGGGCCGCATCGGGCGCGACGAGGTGCACGACGATGCGCGCCTGCATTTCTCGGGCTGGCTCGCGCGCCGCGTGCACAACGCCGAGAGCGTGGAGTCGGTGCTGTGCAGCTACTTCGGCGTGCCGGTGACGCTGGAGCGCTGGGTCGGCCACTGGATGCGCGTGCCCACGGACGAGGTCACGCGGCTCGGGCGCGGCGAGAGCTCGCGCTCGATGGGCATGGGCGCGATGCTCGGCACTCGCGCATGGGACCGGCAGCACCGCGTGCGCCTGCACATGGGGCCGCTCACGCTCGATCAATACCGCATGTTCCTGCCCATCGGCACCGCGCGGCCGGTGCTGCAGCGCTGGATGCAGCAACTGCTGGGCGACGAACTCGAATGGGATGCCGAGCTGATGCTCGAAAAAGCCGAGGTGCCCGTCACGCGGCTCGGACAGAAAGCGGGCAATGCGCCGCGCCTGGGCTGGGTCTCGTGGCTCGGCGAGCGCACGCGCGCGAAGGACGCGGCGGACGTGTGCATCGGCAACAGCTCGATGACCGTGCGGACCGCCCCGTCTGCTGTCGGAGCCGCCGCATGACGACGACGTCCGTGCGCGAAGACACGCTGGCGCTCGGCGAGGCGCTGGCGCAAGCGGTGGCCTTGATGAAGGCGAAGCAGCTCGATGCGGCCGACGAACTGCTCGCCCGCATCGTGGAGGCTGCGCCCGCCGACCCCGACGCCTTGCACTACCAGGGCTTGCTGCGTCATGCGCAGGGCCGCGCCGACGAAAGCATCGCGCTGATCGGGCGCTCGCTCACGCTGCAACCTACGCAAAGCGGCGCATGGAACAACCTGGGCAACCTGCTGGTCGAGGCGGGCCGCGTTGACGATGCGATGCGTGCCTATGAAAACAGCGTCTCCTTTGCCAAGGGCGACGAAGGTGCCGAGGGGCTGAGCAACATTGCGATGCTCGAACGCGGCAAAGGCCACTGGCAGGCCGCCGAGCGCGTCAGCCGCCGCGCGATCGAACTGCGGCCGGCGTTCAGCGAGGCTTGGTACAACCTGTCGATCGCGCTGATGGAGCAGGGGCGCATTCACGAGAGCGTCATCGCCAACAGCCGGGCGGTGGTGCTGCAGCCACGCAACATGAGCGCGCGCTCGCGGGTGATTCGCGCCCTGGAGCTGCTCGGCGAGCGCGAGCAGGCCATCGGCATGTACCGCGAGTGGCTGGCCGAAGCACCGGGCAACCCGGTGGTCTCGCATCTGCTGGCTGCCTGCGAGGGGCACACGCCGGCACGCGCGAGCGACGGCTACGTGGAGACGGTGTTCGACAGCTACGCCGGAAGCTTCGACGCGAGCCTCGAGAAGCTGCACTACCACGCCCCCGAACTGGTGGCGCGCGCGGTGCGAGACATGTTCGGCCCGCCCGCCGCGCGCATTGCCGTGGTCGATGCCGGCTGCGGCACCGGACTTTGCGCTCCGCTGCTGCGGCCCTGGGCCTCTCGCCTGGCCGGCTGCGACCTGTCGGTCGGCATGCTGCAGCGCGCGGAGCAACGCGGCGGCTACGACGTGCTGCACAAGGCCGAGCTCACCCACTACCTGCACACCCAGCCCGGCCGCTTCGACCTGGTGGCATCGGCCGACACGTTGTGCTACTTCGGCGACCTGCACGAAGTGCTGGCGGCCGCCGCGCGTGCGTTGCGTCCCGGAGGCGGCGTGGTGTTCACGGTCGAGGCCATGGACGGCGGCCGGGACGACTTCAGGCTCGAAGGCAGCGGCCGCTACCGCCATGCGGCGGCGCATGTCGAGGCCTGTCTTGCGGCCGCCGGTTTCGACGCCGTTCGCATCGAGCCGATCGTGCCGCGCCGCGAAGCGGGGCTGGACGTGCAGGGGTGGTTGGCCAGCGCAAGGCTTTTTGCGCCATGACGCCGGGCATGGATCGCCGAACTTCAAATTGCCCGAGATGAATCGTCTTCAACAGATACGGAGTCTTCCATGAGTGAAATCAGTCGCACCGCCCTCTTCGGCAAGCTCAATTCGCTGGCCTACAAGGCCATCGAAGGCGCCACGGTTTTCTGCAAGATGCGGGGCAATCCGTACGTGGAGCTGGAGCACTGGTTCGCCCAGCTGCTGCAGGCGCAGGACTCCGACCTGCACCGCGTGATCCAGCACTACGGCCTCGATGTGTCGGTGATCGCCAAGGACATGACCGCCGCGCTCGACCGCCTGCCGCGCGGCGCCACCGCGATCAGCGACTTCTCGCCGCATATCGAGAACGCCATCGAACGCGCATGGACCTACGCCACGCTGCAGTTCGGCGAAGCCCAGGTGCGCACCGGCTACATCCTGGTGGGCATGCTGAAGACGCAGAGCCTGCGCAACCCGCTGTTCAACCTGTCCAAGCAGTTCGAGAAGATCAAGGTCGAGGACCTGGCCGACAACTTCCCGAAGGTGTGCGACGCCTCGCCCGAATCGCAGATGCGCGCGCAGGACGGCACCGGCATGGGCAGCGGCGCCCCCGGCGAAGACTCGGGCGCGATGGCGCCCGCCGCCATGGGCAAGGGCGATGCGCTCAAGAAATTTGCTGTCGACCTCACGGAGAAGGCCAAGAAGGGAGAGATGGATCCGGTGACCGGGCGGGACGAGGAAATCCGCCAGATCGTCGACATCCTCATGCGCCGCCGCCAGAACAATCCGCTGCTGACCGGGGAGGCCGGCGTCGGCAAGACGGCGGTGGTCGAAGGCTTCGCGCAGCGCCTCGCACGTGGCGATGTGCCGCCGCAATTGAAGGACGTGAAGCTCCTCACGCTCGACATCGGCCTCCTGCAGGCCGGCGCGAGCATGAAGGGCGAGTTCGAGCAGCGGCTGCGCCAGGTGATCGACGAGGTCCAGAGCTCGCCGACGCCGATCATCCTGTTCATCGACGAGATCCACACGCTCGTGGGCGCGGGCGGCGCGGCCGGCACCGGCGATGCGGCCAACCTGCTCAAGCCGGCGCTCGCGCGCGGCAACCTGCGCACCATCGGCGCCACCACCTGGGCCGAGTACAAGAAGTACATCGAGAAGGACCCGGCGCTCACCCGCCGCTTCCAGGTGGTGCAGGTGCCCGAGCCCGACGAGGTGAAGGCGATATTGATGCTGCGCGGCGTGGCCAGCGTGCTCGAGAAGCACCACCGCGTGCAGCTGCTCGACGAGGCCATCGAGGCGGCCGTGAAGCTCTCGCACCGCTACATTCCCGCGCGCCAGTTGCCCGACAAGGCCGTGAGCCTCCTGGACACCGCCTGCGCCCGCGTGGCCGTGTCGCAGCATGCGACGCCGCCCGAAGTGGAAGACTGCATGCGCCGCATCGAAGGCCTCACCGTCGAGCAGGAGATCATCGGCCGCGAGGCCACCATCGGCATCGATGTGACCAAGCGCTCGGCACAAGTGGAGGCGCTGCTGGTCGAATCGAAGCTGCAGCTCGATGCGCTGAATGCGCGGTGGCAGGAAGAGAAGGGGCTGGTCGACCGGCTGCTTGAATTGCGCAGCAAATTGCGTGCGGGCAACAAGCCGGTGGATGCGCCCGCGACCGCAGCCGATGCAACGGCCGCTGCCGCGCCGGCAGATCCGGCCGCTGCTGCAGCCGCCGCGCCCGCGCACGACCGCGCCGCGCTGCTCGCCGAACTGCACGAGCTGCAGGCCAAGATCCACGCGGTGCAGGGCGAGTCGCCGCTGATCCTGCCCTCGGTCGACGAACAGGCCGTGGCCTCGGTGGTCGCGGACTGGACGGGCATTCCGGTCGGCCGCATGGTCAAGAACGAAGTCGAAGCGGTGCTCAAGCTTGCCGACACGCTCAACCAGCGCGTCATCGGCCAGAAGCACGGCCTCGAGATGATCGCGCGCCGCATCCAGACCTCGCGCGCGCGGCTGGACAACCCGCAGAAACCCATCGGCGTCTTCATGCTCTGCGGCACCTCGGGCGTCGGCAAGACCGAGACTGCGCTGGCACTGGCCGAGGCGCTGTACGGCGGCGAGCAGAACATCATCACCATCAACATGAGCGAGTTCCAGGAGGCGCACACCGTCTCCACGCTCAAGGGCGCGCCGCCCGGCTACGTGGGCTACGGCGAGGGCGGCATCCTGACCGAAGCGGTGCGCCGTCGCCCGTACAGCGTGGTGCTGCTCGACGAAGTGGAAAAGGCCCACCCCGACGTGCACGAGATCTTCTTCCAGGTCTTCGACAAGGGCTGGATGGAAGACGGCGAGGGCCGCATGATCGATTTCAAGAACACGATCATCCTGCTCACCACCAACGCCGGCAGCGAGCTCGTGATGAGCATGTGCCGAGACCCCGAGCTCTTGCCCGATTCGAACGCGCTGGCCGATGCGCTGAAGGCGCCGCTCATGAAGGTGTTCCCTCCCGCGCTGCTGGGCCGCATCGTCACCATTCCCTACTACCCGCTGTCGCCCGACATGATGAAGAAGATCGTGCGGCTGCAGCTGGGCCGCATCAAGAAGCGCGTGGAGACCAACCACGGCGTGCCCTTCGAATACACCGAGGCGGTGATCGAGCAGGTGGTCGCGCGCTGCCAGGACCCGGAGTCGGGCGGCCGCGTGATCGACGCGATCCTGACCAACACGGTGCTGCCCACGATTTCCGTCGAGTACCTGCAACGCCTTGCATCCGGTGGAGAGATCCGCCGCGTCGCGCTGGACGTGAAGGACGCCGACTTCACCTACGCGTTCGACTAAGAGTCCACCCTTCAAGAGTAAAAAATGGCCGACCACGAGTTCCGCATCGAGACCGATTCACCCGCCAAGGACGATTTGATGTTCTGGCGCATCGTGGGTCATGAGGCCCTTGCGCGCCCGTCGGCCTACGAGCTCACCGTGCTCTCGAAGAACAAGGCGCTCGATGCCAAGGACATCCTGGGCCGTGCGTTCGACGTGGTCATCGAGTTCAACGACAAGGGCGGCGCCAAGCACGAGCGGCACTGCCAGGGCCATGCGGTGCGCTTCGTGCGCGCGGGGCACGTGGGCCGGCATTTCGAATACCGCATCACGCTGCGCTCGTGGTTCTGGCTGCTCACCAAGCGCACCAACTCGCGCATCCTGCAGGACAAGAAGGTGCTGGAAGTGCTCGATGCGGTGTTCGAGGACAGCCCGATCAAGCGCTTCAAGAAGACCAAGGCCGGCAACGTGATCGGCACGCACAACCCCCGGCGCTACTGCGTGCAGCACCAGGAGAACGACTACCAGTTCCTTTCGCGCCTGCTGGAGGACGAGGGCATCTACTACTGGTTCGATGCGCACGATGCGCCCGGCACCATGCACCTGTCGGACGCGAGCGACATGGCGCACGAGAAGCTCCCGGTGGAAGGCACCCTGAGCTACATGCCCAGCGATGCGAGCGAGGCGCGGCACAACGAGATTTCGCGCTGGGTGAGTTCGCGCCAGTTCGACACCGGCAAGCAGGCCTCGCGCGACAGCGACTTCAAGGCGATCAAGAAGAAGCTGGGCGCCGCCATCGACGTGAAGGACGACCACGAGCTGGCCGACTTCGAGGAGTTCGAATTCCCGGGCGGTTACTTCACCGGCGACGATGGCGAGAACCGCACGAAGCTGCGCGGCGACGAGCTCAACGCGCGCCGCGACCGTCACTGGGCCCTCACCACCTGGCCCGACGTGACGGCCGGACGAAGCTTCAAGTTCGAGGGCGACCCCGACGGCACGCGCGATGGCGAATACGTGATCGCGGCCTGCACCTTCATGGCGAGCCACCCCGGGTATGAAAGCGTGGGCGCCGGCGGGGCGACGCCCCAACAGGTGCACACGTCACTGGCCGATGTGCTGCGCGACGATGCGGTGAATGCCGACACGCTGCAGGTGCTGGAAGACCTGATCGCCGGCACGCCGATGCTCAACAGCGCGCAGCCGGGCGTGAGCGCCTTCCTGATCACCGCGATTCCGATGGAGCGCGCCTACCGGCCGCCGCGCCTCACGCCGCGCGTGACCATGCCCGGCCCGCAGACGGCCATCGTGGTCGGCCCGGCCGGCGACGAGTTGCACGTGGACGACCAAGGCCGCGTGAAGGTGCACTTCCACTGGGACCGCTACGACGAGAGCAACGAGAAATCGACCTGCTGGGTGCGCGTGTCGCAGCCCTGGGGCGGCAAGGGCTGGGGCGGATACTTCATTCCTCGCATCGGCCAGGAGGTGATCGTCGACTTCCTGAACGGCGACCCCGACCGCCCCGTGATCGTGGGCCGCGTCTACAACGACGACCAGCCCATTCCGTACAAGTCGCCCACGCAGAGCGGCTTCAAGACCCGCTCCACGCCCGGCGGCGGTCCCGCGAACTACAACGAGATCATGTTCGAGGACAAGAAGGGCGAGGAGAACATCAACATCCACGCCGAGCTGGACATGAGCCGCAGCGTGGAGCGCGACGACGGCACCACGGTGGACCGCGACCAGAGCGTCACGGTCAAGCGCGACCAGACGACGCTGGTGGACCGCGACCGCAAACACACGGTGACGCGCAACGACACCAACATGGTGGTGGTCGACCAGAAGAACACGGTCAAGGGCAACCAGAACAACCAGGTGGTGGGCAACCGCGACACCTTCATCGACAGCAACGACATGCTCAAGGTGAAGGGCACGGGCACGCACGAGGTGATTGGCGCGCGCAGCGACATCTCGCGCGCCGGAGAGACCCGCAGCGTGACCGGCAACCAGACCATCACCGTGAGCGGCAATCTCACGTACAAGGCCGCGAAGATGAGCTTCGAAGCCGGCCACATCGACTGGCTGGTGACCGGCGCGAGTTCCAAGTACATCACGGTGCCCACCGGGCCGCTGCACCTGATGGCCAACAAGATCAAGCTGATGAGCAACACCGGCATCGAGATGATGGCGGTGGGCAACATCGACGCGACCTCGATCGGCTCCAACACCACTGTGCTGGGCCCGAACTCCAGCGGCTACATCGGCATCAACAGCGAGGCCAACCTGGGCATCGCGCGCTCCACCTTCATGGGCATGAGCGTGGAGAGCGCACTCGCGCTGAGCATGTCCAACTTCGTCGGCGTGCAGATCGAGAACACGCTGGCCATCAAGCTCGTGGGCGTCGCCGCCATGGAGTACGAGGCTTCGCCCCAGTCGGTGGAAGCGCATGTGCTCAAGACCTTCACGCCGGGCGCCGGCGGCGGCGGCGCGGGAGCGGCCATGGTGGCCGGGGTGCTGGGAGCGGTGGCCGGTGCGGGCAGTGCCTTCGTGGACATCGGTGCAACGCTCGACCAGTACGCGGCGGCCGAGGAGCAGTTGAAGATTGCGGCCAAGGAAGCCCTGGCGGCCGGCCTGCCCGGCCTGGCCGGGCGCCTGTCCACCCTGGAGGGCATCACCCGCATGCGACACAACCAGGGGATCATGGGCGCGGTGCCCGTGCTCGGCACCGGGCTGGAAGTGTTCATGGAGGTGTTCACCGGCGGCGACTCGGTAGGCGCTGACGCGCTTGCCAAGGACCAGTCGCGCAACGCCGACAACACACCGGCCGCACCGCCGCCGCCGAAGGACGAGATAGAGCCGACACAGGCGTGGCAGCCGCCGCCGCCAGACAGCGGCGGCGCGGGCGGCGGCGGCGCAGGCGGGGCCTCGGGCGCTGGCGGTTCCGGGGGCGCGGGCGGCACCGGCGGCGCGGGTGGTGGAAGCAGCGGCGGCAGCTCCAGCGGCGCCGGAGGTGCGGGCGGGGCTGGCGGCGCAGGGGGCGGCAGCGGGTCGTCCGGAGCCGGCGGTGCCAGCGGCGCGGGAGGCGGATCGGGCGGAGGCTCCCAAGGTGGGGCGGGGGGCGCGGGCGGCGCCGGCGGCGGTGAGCAATCCCAGTGGGGTGGCGGTGACGGCGGTGCCGGCGGCAGTTCCGGCGGCGGCTCGAGCGGTGCCGGCGGTGGTGGCGGTGGTGGCGGTGGCGGTGGCGCGGGCGGCAGCCTGTAACGGCGCAAGCACGGCATGCAAGTCCTCAAACCCCAAGCGCTCGGCCTGTCGACCAGGCCCATCGAGTTCCGCAAGCGCTTCGGACTCAACGTCAGCGCGTACCTGCACCTGCCGTTCGCGCAGGGCGAGCGCGGCTGCCTCTGGGCCGAGCAGTCGATGTGGAGCTTTCTCGCGCAGGAAATGGCGCAGCCGCTGATCGACGAAGGCGTGGCCAAGCTCACGCCCGAATTCCTCGTGCACGGCAAGGCCTTCGCGCCCAGGGACCGGCCCTCGGCCTGCGCGGTGCGCGCGCGCTTCGGTGACCGCGAAAAGACCTTGCTCGTGTTCGGCGACCGCTACTGGGACGGCAACCGATCCAGCGCGCCGCAGCCTTTCGAATCCATGCCGCTCAACTGGTCGGCCGCCTACGGCGGCGCCGACTTCGCGGGCAATCCACTGGGACGCGGGCGCGAGGCAAAGGCCGGCGTGACCTGGCTGCCCAACGTCGAACTGCCCACCGACCGGCTGCTGCGCCCCGACCAGGCCATCGTGCCCGCCGGCTTCGGCGCGCTCGACCTGATGCATCCGCAGCGCGCGCAGTACCGCGGCACCTACGACGCCGACTACCTGAAGCAACATGCACCCGGCTTCGCGCCCGACACCGACTGGCGTTGCTTCAACCTCGCGCAGCCCGACCAGTGGATGGGCGGCGCGCTCTCCGGCGACGAGGCTTTCTCGTTCGACAACATGCACCCGGACAAGCCGCTCGTCGAAGGCCGCCTGCCCGGCATGCGGGTGCGCGCGTTCGTCGGCTACCGGATGCCGGACGCCGAACCCAAGATCCGCGAAGTGCCGCTGCGCCTGACCACCGTGTGGTTCTTTCCGCATGCCGAGCGCTGCATCGCGATCTTCCAGGGCCTCGCCGAGGTCGGCACCGACGACGGCTCCGACGTGGTGAGCCTGATGGGCGCGGTCGAGCGGCTGGGCGAGGTTCGCTCCGATCAGTACTACCTCGATGCGGCCGCCAGACGTGCCGACCCGAAGACCGGCGCGATCTATGCGCTGGTCGACAACGACTTGCTGCCCGAAGGCGTGAGCACCGTCGACCCCGATGTCGAGGCTGCGAAGGCGCCGTTCGCCACCGAAGGCCTGCAGGCCGAAGGCCAGTACCGCCGCGCGCAGTCCGACGTCGCCATCGCGCGGGGCAAGGCCGTGCAGGCGGGACTGGATCCCGACGCGCTCGGCATCCGCATGCCGCCGCGCGAGAAGGTGCCCACCGGCGACGCGCTGCCTCCGTACCTGGAGAAGCAGATGAAGCAGGCCGAAGCGCAGCAGTGGGCGGCCGTCGAGGACGCCGTCGCCCTGCTCGAAAAGGTTGCGGCATTGCCGCCCGAGAAGATGAACATCGCGAAGCTGCAGCACCGCGGGCCGCCGGTCTACCGCGCGGAGAAGCATCTCGCGGAAATACGCGCACTTGCCGCTTCCGGCACCCGGCCGATCGATTTCTCGCCGGTGCTGCCCAAGCTGTATGCGTTGGAGGACACGCACCGCAAAGGCTATCTCGACACCGCCCACATGCAGGCGCCGGTCGATCCGATGCCCGCCGCCGAGGCTGCCACGTTGCGCAGCGAGATGGCGCGCGCGGTGCCGGCGGGTATCCGGATGTTCGCGCGCATCGATTTCACCGGCGCCGACCTTTCGGGACTCGACCTGCGCGACGTGAATTTCGAAGGCGCCTGGCTCGAGGCCGCCGACTTGCGCAATGCCAACCTTTCGGGCGCCGACCTGTCGGGCGCGGTGCTGGCGCATGCCCGCTTCGAAGGCGCCATCGCGATCGGCACGAAGTTTCGCAAGGCCAATCTCGGCAAGGCGAAGCTGGGTGGCGCGGTGTTCGACGATGCCGATTTTTCCGGTGCCATCCTCATGGGTTGCGCCTTGGCCGGCACGCAGATGCGCCGAGCCGACTTCAGGGGCGCCAACCTGCTCGACACCACCTGGGGCCGCGCCGACTGGCAGGGAGCGAAGCTCGCGGGCCAGACCTTGCACAAGCGCGACCTGCGGGGCATGCGCTTTCCGGAGGCCGAGCTGTCGGGCGCCACGTTCCTGGAGTGCGACCTGTCGGGGGTCGACCTGCATGGCGCGGTGCTGGAGAGCGCGACCTTCATCACCAGCAAGCTCGACGGCGCGGACCTGAAGACGGCACGCTGCGCCGGTGCGGTCGCGGTCAATGGCACGCGCATGGCGGAGGCCGACCTGAGCGGCGCCGACCTGCGCAGCTTCAACTTCGGCGCGAGCGACCTGCGCGGCGCGAAGCTGGTCCGCGCGACGCTGGACGGCGCCAACCTTTGCGAGGCCCGCCTCGACGGCGCCGACCTGCGGCTCGCGAGCGCCAAGGGCGCGCTGATGCGCATGAGCAGCTGCGCCAGGGCGCTGCTCTCGGGCGTGAACCTCAGCGACGCGGTGCTGCAGAAGGCGGACCTGCGCGGCGCCGACCTGCGGCGCAGCAACCTCTTCGGCGCCGACCTCGGCCGCGTGCGGCTCGATGGCGACACTCTCTTCGACGGGGCGCTGCTCAAGCGGGCGCGCACCTGGCCCCGCCTCACGCCCGAACAGCAGGCCGCGCCATGACGATGACACCGAGACTGCTCACGCTGGCCGTGCGCATGGGCGAGACATTGAGCGGCCTGGACCTCGCCAAGGGCCGCTTTGCCGGCGTCGCGCTGGGTGGTGGCGTGTTCTCGCAGGTGCGCTTCACCGAGGTCGACTTTCGCAATGCCGACCTGCGCGAGACCGTGTTCGACCAGTGCGACTTGCGCGGCGCGATCGCCTCGGGCGCCAACCTGCGCAAGGCCGTGTTCAACCGCTGCCAGCTCGACCACGCCGACCTGCGGCAGGCCAACCTGCATGGCGCCGTGTTCGCCGAATGCGACCTGATGCACGCGCAGGTCGCTCATGCCGCGCTGACCATGGCCACCGTCAACAAGTGCAAGCTCGACCATGCGAACCTGCGCGGCGCCCAGCTCGATTCGGCGGTGTTCACCCAGTCGGTGCTGCTGGACGTTTGCGCCGACGACACCAGCTGGCAATACACCACGGTGATCGAGTGCGACCTCTCGCATCTCACATGGGCCGGCGCGCGCATGCTGCGCAGCGCCTTCACCAAGACTTCGCTCAAGGGCATGTCGTTCGCCGGCCTCGCGCTGGACGGCTGCCAGTTCTCGTCGGCCGACCTGAGCGGCGCGGACTTCAGCGGCATCTCGCTCCAGCAGTGCAATTTCCAGGGCGCGAAGCTCGACGGTGCGCGCTTCGCGAAGGCATTGGCGCCGTCGGCGATCTTCTGCAACGCCACCGGCGAAGGCGTCGATTTCTCGGGGGCGCGCCTGCGGCAGTCGTTGTTCACCGGCGCGACGCTCGTGCAGGCCGGCTTCGCCGACTGCGATCTCTACCAGACGCATTTTGCGGGCGCGAAATTGCGCGGCGCGAACTTCACCGGCGCGGATCTGACCTATGCCGACTTCCGCCATGCGGAGCTCGCCGAGGCGGACTTGCGTCGCGCCACCCTGATGCGCACCGTGCTGCACGGCGCCAACACCGAGAACGCACAGATGACCGACCGTGCACGCGCACTCGAGACCGACCCCGAGCTGGCGGAATCCGAGCGCTGGCAGCCGATGGCCGCGTGACGCGCAGAAAACCTGAAACAGATGGGGAAAGAAACGCCATGACCGACACCACGACCCTTCAATCCGCCGCCCCGCGAGCCCGCCGGCGCGAAGCTGCCAAGGCCATCGCCGGTGAATGGTGCGTCGGCATCCTCGGCACCGATGCGAACGGCGAGCAGATCGTCGCGAGCGGCGAGCTGCGGCTTCTCGCGCGCCGTGCCGCGAGTTGCCTTCTCGAACCTGCCGTCGGCGACAGCGTGGCTTGCCTGCGCATCGCGCCGCGGGAGGTCTGGATCATGGCGGTGCTGCAGCGCGAGGAGGGCGCGGCCAACGTGCTGCGCTGCCCGGGCAACTTGCGCATTGCCGTGGACGGCGGCGCGCTGGAGCTGGAAGCCGCGCGCGTCGGCCTCAAGGCCGACGAACTCGACATCGCCGCGCAGAAGACCCGCGTCGCCACCGATACCGCGGACGTGGTGGGCCGCGAGATGCACCTGATCGGCACCAGCATCAAGGTGGTGGGCTCGGTGCTGTCCTCGGTGATGGAGCGCGTGCAGCATTTCAGCCGCCACTACCTGCGCACGACGGACGGCATCGACCGCGTGGCGGCCACGCACCTCGAATGCGAGGCAAAGCAGGTGTTGCGCCTGGAGGGCGAGCACACGCTGGTGAACGGCCGAGAGCTCATCAAGGCGCGGGGCGCGCAGATCCATTTCGGCTGAAAGAAAAGCAAAAAGAAAGAAGCGGAGCACAGCATGTTCGCCAACTGCCAGTTGATGGGCACCGACATGGGGTTTCCCGATGTCTGCATCACGCCCGCCGCGCCGTCGCCGATTCCGGTGCCGTATCCGAACATCGCGATGGGGCCGATGGCGATTCCGAACGTTCCCACCATCCTGATCATGGGCGGTCCGGTCCACAACCTCGGCACCACCATCCCGATGACCAACGGCGACAACCCCGGCGTGCTGCTGGGCGTGGCCTCGGGCACCGTGATGGGCCCGAGTCGCCACATGACCGGCGCGTTCACCGTGCTGTGGCTGGGCATGCCCGCATCGCGCCTCACGAGCGTCTCGCTGCAGAACAGCACCAACTGCCCCGGCGTGCGAACAGTGCCGAGCCAACCGCTCGTCTTGCTGCTGGCGCCATAGAGAAACATCGGCAAATGATGGCGCCGCGGCGCCGCGGAAGGGGAGAAGGCCACGCATGGCTGATCACGAGTTCCGTATCGAAAGCGATTCGCCCGCCAACGGCGAACTGATGTTCTGGCGCATCGTGGGCCACGAGGCACTGGCGCGTCCGTCCACCTATGAACTCACCGTGCTCTCGAAGAACCGGGCGCTCGATGCCAAGGACATCCTGGGCCGCGCGTTCGACGTCGTCATCGAGTTCCAGGACAAGGACGGCGGCGCGCACGAGCGCCACTGCCAGGGCCATGCGGTGCGCTTCGAGCGCACCGGCCACGTGGGGCGGCACTTCGAATACCGCATCGGCCTGCGCTCGTGGTTCTGGCTGCTCTGCAAGCGCATCAACTCGCGCATCCTGCAGGACAAGAAAGTGCTCGAGGTGCTCGATGCGGTGTTCGAGGACAGCCCGATCAAGCGTTTCAAGAAGACCAAGTCCGGCAGCGTGATCGGCACCCACAACCCGCGGCGCTACTGCGTGCAGCACCAGGAGAGCGACTACCAGTTCCTATCGCGGCTGTTGGAAGACGAAGGTATCTATTACTGGTTCGATGCGCACGATGCGCCGGGCACCATGCACCTGTCGGACGCGAGCGACCTGGCGCACGACAAGCTGCCGGCCGGGGGCACGCTGCGCCACGTGGCGACCGACACCACCGAGGCGCGCCACAACGAGATCTCGCGCTGGGTGAGCGCGCGCCAGTTCGACACCGGCACCTACGCATCGCAGGACAGCAACTTCAAGTCCATCAAGAAGAAGCTCGAAGCCGCGGGCGGCACGCCCGACAAGCACGAACTCGCCGAGTTCGAGGCCTTCGAATTCGCGGGCGGCTACTTCTCGGGCGGCGATGCGGACGACAAGGGCAAGCTGCGCGGCGAAGAGATCGTCGCGCGCCGCCAGCGGCACTGGGCGCTCACCACCTGGCCCGACGTGACCGCGGGGCGCAGCTTCACTTTCGAGGGCGACCCCGACGGCGCGCGCGACGGCGACTACGTGATCGCCGCCTGCACCTTCGTGGCGAGCCATCCGGGCTACGAGAGCATTCCCTCCCGCACGCCGCGGATGCCGATCGAGCGGGCGCTGCGCGAAGCGCTCGACGACGATGCGGTGAACGCCGAGGCACGGCCCGCGCTCGAGGCGCTGATTGCCAGTGCGCCCGCGCTGCGCAACGATCTGCAGGGCACGAGCGCCTTCCTCATCACCGCGCTGCCGATCGACGTGCCGTTCCGCCCGCCGCGCCTCACGCCCCGCGTGGTGATGCCGGGGCCGCAGTCGGCCATCGTGGTGGGGCCGGCCGGCGAAGAAATCCATGCCGACGATTTCGGCCGCGTGAAGGTGCACTTTCACTGGGACCGCTACGACAAGAGCAACGAAAAATCCACCTGCTGGGTGCGCGTGTCGCAGCCGTGGGCGGGCAAGGGCTGGGGCGGGTATTTCATTCCGCGCATCGGGCAGGAGGTGATCGTCGATTTTTTAAACGGCGACCCCGACCGGCCGATCATCGTGGGCCGTGTCTACAACGACGACCAGCCGATCCCGTTCGGCTCGCACACGCAGAGCGGCTTTCGCACGCGCTCCACGCCCAAGGGCAGCGCCTCGAACTGCAACGAGTTCCGCTTCGAGGACAAGAAGGGCTCGGAGCAGGTGTACCTGCATGCCGAGAAAAACCAGGACATCGAGGTCGAGAACGACGAGACCCACTGGGTGGGCCACGACCGCACCAAGACCATCGACCACGACGAGACCACGCACGTCAAGCACGACCGCACCGAGACGGTGGACAACAACGAGACCATCACCGTGCACGGGCAGCGCACCGAAACCGTGGACAAGAACGAGACCATCACGATCCACCAGAACCGCACGGAAACGGTGGACCTGAACGAGACGATCTCCATCGGAAAGAACCGCACGATCACCGTGGGCGCGAGCGAGACCGCCACGGTGGCGCTGCAGCGCACGCACACGGTGGGGATCAACGAGACCATTGCAATCGGCGCGGCGCAGGAGGTGGCGATCGGGGCAATGCAGTCGGTCACGGTCGGCGCGAACCAGACCATTGGCGTGGGCATGAACCAGTCGACGAGCGTGGGGAGCAATCGGTCGGTCACCGTGGGCTCCATGCTCTCGACCCAGGTCGGTGCGGACGAATCGCGCAAGGTCGGCGGCGGCCGCTCGACGCAGGTGGCGAAGGACGAGGGCCTGAAGGTCGGGAAGAACCTGGTCATCGAGGCCGGCGACTCGATCCAGCTGACCACGGGCAGCGCGAGCATCACCATGAAGAAGGATGGAACGATCATGATCAAGGGCAAGGACATCCGGATCGAAGGATCGGGAAAGATCACCGTCAAGGCCAGCAGCGACGTGACGGTCAAGGGCTCCAAGGTGGGGATCAACTGATGCGGCGCGAACTCTTCCTGGAAATGGATCCGTTCGAGGCGAGCGCGGTCCTGCCTTCTCCCGCCGCAGCGCTTGCGGCGCATCGCCGCGAAGGCGATGCGGGCGCGTTCGCAGCTGCCGCAGGCGTGCCCGGCGCATGCCTTGGCCTGCTGCAGGGCTTCGATGCGCAAGGCCACGCACTGGTGCGCGACGCGGCCGATCTCCAGGCGCTCGCTCTGCCTGCCCGCACGACCGTGCCGCTGCACGCCGACATGATCGGCGATACCGTCGTCGTGGTCTTCGAGGGCGGCGACAGGCAGCGGCCGATTGTCCTGGGCGTGGTTCAGCGCACGGGATGCGCTACCGCAACAGCGGTGCGAAACCCGGTGTCGGCCCTGGTCGATGACGAACGCATCCTCCTCAGCGCGGAGCGCGAGATCGTCCTGCAGTGCGGCGAGGCCAGCATCACACTGACCCGTGCGGGCAAGGTCGTGATCAAGGGCGCGCACATCCTGAGCCATTCCAAGGGCTACAACAGGATCAAGGGCGCCGCGGTCGACATCAACTAGGCAGACGGGCACGCACCATGTGGCAGATCGACAACCGCACGCCGTTCGCCGTCGGGCAGGGCTGGGTCCGCGACCGGGATGGCGCCGAAGTCTGGCTGGTGGCCGTCAAGGCCAGTTTCGAGGTCATGCCCGACGGCTCGCTGGAGGTCGCACGGGAGCAGGCGCCGCTGTTGCGTGCCGCGCAATATTTGGGCGAACCCGGCAAGAGCAGCATCCGCTGCGACTCGGACATGGTGCTGGCCAAGACCACGACGGATGTGCTGGTGGCCGGGCATGCGTTCGCACCCGGAGGGCAGCCGGTGACGTCGCTGGATGTCGGCTTTCGCGTGGGTTCGATACAGAAGGTGCTGCGCGTTCTGGGGCCGCGCGAATGGGGCGCCCTGGGGCCCACGAAACCGGAGCTCTTCGTCAGCATGCCGCTGGTCTACGAGCGCGCCTGGGGCGGCGCCGATGTCCAGGCGACCGATCCCGGCACGGCCTGGGACTGGCGCAATCCCGTGGGCTGCGGCTTCGCCGTCAAGGCTTCGAATCTGCATGGCCTGCCGCTGCCGAACATCGAGTGGCCCGATCGCCTGATCCGTTCGTGGGACGATCGGCCCGACCCGGCGGGCTTCGGTGCGATCTGCAGTCACTGGCAACCCCGTGCGTCGTACGCAGGCACCTACGACGACCACTGGATGGCAACGCGGCAGCCCCTGCTCCCCGAGGATTTCGACGCGCGTTTTTTCCAATGCGCGCCGGCCGACCAGCAGGCGCGCGAGTTCCTGGTGGGCGGGGAGCATGTCATGCTGCTGAATCTGGCGCCGGCCAGCCAGATGCAGTTCCGGTTGCCCGTGCTCCAGTTCGACATGCAGACCCGCTTCTCCGACGGAGAGCGGCGCGAGCACGAGTCGCCGCGCCTGCATACCGTGCTCCTGGAGCCTGACTTTCCGCGCGTGTCGATGGTCTGGCACAGCGCGCTGGAATGCCACGCCAAGGTGTACCAGCTGCAGGAAACGCGTGTGACCGTTCGCGAGACCAACCCGCAGGACGAAGACGATGAACCCGTGGACAGCCTCCTCGATCTGGTCTGAGCATGGCGACGGGCCTGTCGTCGCCGGGCTCGGCGCCGTGACGCCGGTGGGCCGCAGTGCCTGGGCCGCGGCGGCGGCCGTGCGGGCAGGTGTTTCCGGCTTCGCAGCACATGGCTTCATGGTCGATGCCGCCGGCAAGCCGATGTGCGTGGCTGCATTTCCGTGGCTGTCGGCAGCGCAGGAGATTGCCAGCCGCATCGGCGATGGCCTGGTCGCGGCCATCCGCGAGTCGTTGCTGCCGTTGCAGGCTGCGGCCGGAGAAGGCGGGGTGCCGGCGTTTTCGCTGCTCGTGAATCTGCCGTCGCACCGGCCGGGGCTGCCCGACGATCTCTGCGACATCGTGCGTGAACACCTGATGCGCGAATTTCCGCAAGGCATCGAGCGCATCGGCGTCGCGCCGCTGGGCCATGCGGGCGGAATGATGGCGCTGCGCTCCGCATCGGAGTACCTGCGGGCGGCGCCGGCGGCGGTGTGCATCGTCGCCTGCGCCGACTCCTACCTGGACCCCGATGCGCTGGAGTGGATCGAAGACACCGACCAGCTCCACAGTGCGGGCGAGCGGAACAACCCCCAAGGCTTCGTGCCCGGCGAAGGCGCGGGCGCCATGCTGCTGGTGTCGGCCGACACGGCCCGGCGAATGGGGCTGCAGCCGCTCGGACGCATCGAGGGCCAGGGGCTGGGGCGCGAGGACCACCTGATCCGGACGGACTCGGTCTGCATCGGCGAAGGACTGACCGCTGCCATGCGCGGTGCTCTGGGAGGGCTGCCGCCAGACGAGCGGTTGACGGATGTGTACTGCGACCTGAACGGCGAACCGTACCGCGCCGACGAGTTCGCCTTTGCCGCACTGCGCACGCGGGAGCGTTTTGTGGCCGCTTCGGATTTCGTCGCGCCTGCCGATTGCTGGGGCGATGTCGGGGCGGCCTCGGCGGTCCTGCTCGTCATGCTCGCCTGCATCGCGGGACTGAAGGGCTATGCCAATGGCCCGAACGCGCTGGTGTGGGCCAGCTCGGTCACCGGCGAGCGGGGTGCGTTGGTGATCCGCACGTCGGTGCTCCCGGCGGCCGTGGGGGACTAGCCGCCATGGCCACCGTCAAGGTCAACGGCACCATGAACGGCCTGGTCCACAAGGGCGGCACATGGGCGTCTCCGGCGACCATGCCCGATGTCTGTAAGACACCCACGCCCGGCGGCCCGGTGCCGATGCCCTATCCCAACGTCTCGGATTCAGGTTCGCTTACCGGCGGCTCGACGACCGTGAAGGTCGACGGCGGCAACATGGCGGCCATCAAGGGCTCGAAGTTCTCCACGAGCATCGGCGACGAGCCCGGTACCGCGGGGGGCGTGAAGTCCAGCACCTTCAAGAAGGCATCCACCTGGATCACGTATTCGTTCGACGTGAAGATCGACGGCAAGAACGCCTGCCGCTTCACCGACAAGAAGTTCCAGAACGACGAGAACACCGTCGATGCCGCAGGCACCGTTCCGCTGGTGGTCGTGGTCGAGCTGGACGAAGTGAAGATGAAATGCGGCGAGCTCAACCAGTACGGCGAGCAGAAGAAGGTTTCGGGCAAGGGCAAGTCCGACCGCGATCACGTGCCCTCGAAAGCAGCGCTCAAGGCCAAAGCCGCCAAGCTGATGAAGGTCGACACGCCGGACCTTCCGGACTGCGTGGCCAAGAAGATCGATGCGGGCGCGCTGGCGATCGTCATTCCAAAGCGGGCGCACCAGGAATGCAGCGAGACCTATGGCCAGACGATGGCCGAGGCCGAGGCTGATGCCGACGACCTCAAGGGCGCTGCCGAACGCGACACCAAGACGCTGGAGAAGGAGATCGAGAACTACGACCCGGCCTGCAAGGAGGCCTACAAGAAGGCGGCGCGCAAGGTGCGCAAGATCACCAACCGGCAGTACACCAACTGGATCAAGAAGATCATCGCGGACTGCTGACCTACCTTTGGACGAGGACATTCCATGGACGCTTCCCAATTCGAACTCTGCCTTGGCAAGACCGAAGACACGCCCGAGGTGACGGCGATGCTCGCCGCGCTGGGCGTCACGAAGAAACTCAAGCTCGGGAGCGAGGGCTATGTGCGGCTGAAGCTTGCCAGCCAGGGCTTGCTGCTGTCCTTCGTTCCCGAGGACCCCAAGAGCAGCAGGCTTGTTTTCTCCGGCGTGCAGTTCTACTCGGACGTGGAGGAGGGCTTCACGAGGTTCGCGGGCGCCTTGCCCGGCGGGCTGACCTTCTCGGATACGCCGGCACAGGCGCGGGCCAGGCTGGGCAAGCCCACGGAAATCATGAAGGACTTTCGTCTCGACCACTGGATCGCGGACGGCCGCCAGCTGACCGTGCGTTATACGAAGCCGCTCGACGGCATTGCCCATGTGCTCCGTGGATTTCCGAGGAAGGACCGCAAGTGACACCTGCGGGCGCCGTCACCGGGGATGAGCTGCTGCGATTGCTGGCACGGGGCGTCGACGACCCGGTCGTGCAGGCCTCGCTCGAGCAGCTCGCGCGCGGCATGCAGCCGGAAGTCGACGCGGAGGACAACGGCGCTTTCGCCGATTGGGTGACCGTCAACGAGATCGGCCTGGAATACGGGTTCCAGGACGAAGCCTTCGTTCGCGCGTGGGACCCGGAGCGGCGCGGCCATACCCGGCTGATCCTCACGCAGTTGTACTTCTATGGCGACACGCCCAGGACGCGGCCCTTTCCATACGCACTGCCGTTCGGCCTTGACCTGCGCGACGACCGGCATGCGGTACAGCGCAAGCTGGCAGCGATCGCGGGGCCCTGCAAGACGTACATCCGGGATGCATGGACGCTGCCGGCTTTCCAGGTCACCACCGCCTACGGGGCGGACACGAACCTGCTCGAATCGATCTACTGCCACATTCCCCACGACCCGTGGCTGCCGCTGCGCGACGAAGCGACGCTGGCACAGGTGTTTCCACCAAATCTGTTCATCGGACTGTTCGGACTGCGGTGGTCGGACGAGCGCCTGAGGACCATCCTGGCGCCGCTGGGCTATGTCGAAGCGATGGCGGACGTGCGCAGCGAGCACATGGCGGACTTCCTGCCGACGCACGGACTCGCGCTGACCTTTGCGCCGAGCCGCGAACTGGCGATGGGCGATCCGCGCTATCCCCGCTCGCTCGCCCTGGCCGTCGCCACCTTCCACGCGAGTCGGGACATGGACGCACGCGAGTGGGCCGGCGAGCTGCCGTGCAAACTGGTTTTTTCCGATGCGCAATCGGATCTCGTGGCCAAGGTGGGCCAGGCGCCGGACGAGCGCATCGACAGCGACCGCAGCGGCATCGTGGCGTGGCACCTGGCGGGGTATTCGCTCGTGGTCGTCTACAGCAATATCGAGAACCGCATCCTGCGCGTGAGCGTCATGGCGCCCGGCTACTGGCAGGTCGTCCACGCGGACGATGGCGATTGACGCGATGCAAGACTTCGCCATGTGGACCACCTGCGCCGAACCCGTGATCGATGTGGTCCAGCTCCATGTCGAGGAGGCGGCCATCCTGCGCAGCACGCGGACCCGGATGGTCGCGGCTCCCCACATCGGGCTGCACCTGCTGCGCAGGTTCGACGAACGGATCGCAGCGCATCTGGACGGCATCGCGGTGGCCGCGGGCTTCGGCGATCACTTCATCGAGGCTGCGCTGGAGGCGCCCGATGCCGGGCCGTGGTTCGTTGCGACGGTCGTTGCGTTGGAGAGCGGCAATGCCGCCAGGCTCGACGAACTGCTGGCGCGTTGCGCGGGCCATCGCGGGGCCATGTCGGGCGTGGTCTCCGCATTGGGTTGGGTGTCGCCCAGAAGGCTGCGCGGCATGGCCATCGAGTTTCTCGGCTCGGGCGATCCGCTTCGGCGCGAGCTCGCGCTCGCGGCATGCGGCATGCACCGGGCCGACCCCGGTCCCTGGCTCGACACCATCCTGGCGGAGGCGGCCGGCCACGCGCACGCGCGTGCGGTCCGCGTGGCCGGACTGCTGGGGCGAACGGACCTGCGGGAGCCCTGCCTGCAGGCATTGCAGGCGTGGCAGGGGTGGGACAGGTTGCATGCGGCGCGATCGGCATTGCTGCTGGGGGACCGCGATCGGTCGCTGAAGGTGCTCGCGGACATCGCGCTGGCCCCCGGCCCCTGCCAGCGGCTGGCCGTCGCACTGCTGTTCAAGGCGCTGGATGTTCCGCAGGGCCGCATGGTGCTGCAAGCGTTGACGGAAGACCCGTCGATGGTGAGGATCGTCATCGAGGCGGCGGGTGTCCTGGGCGATCCACTCGATGTGCCCTCGCTGATCCGCCTCCTGGCCGAACCTGCCTGCGCACGGCTGGCGGGAGAGGCCTTCAGCCTTCTCACCGGCGTCGACCTCGTCGATGCCAGACTGGGCGGTGCGCAGCCGCCCGTCGATGTGCAGCCGCAGCCGCGCGACGATCCCGAGGCGCCGGGTGACCTCGACATTGCCGTGGACGAAGACGACGACCTGCCCTGGCCCGACCCGGACAAGGTGGCGGCATGGTGGCAATCCAACGGTCACCGTTTCCCGGCAGGCCGGCGTTTCTTCATGGGCGAGTCGCCCAACGTCGCGAACTGCGAGCGCGTGCTGCGTCACGGCCTGCAGCGCCAGCGCACCGCCGCGGCCGAGCACCTGGGCCTGCTACAGCCGGGCACGCCGTTGTTTCCCACCCGTGCGCCGGCATGGCGGCAGCAGCGCTGGCTCGATGCGGTGGGCGCCTGACATGCATGGCCGCCTCCTTCATCCTCGCCCTGTTCGCATTGGCCTTGTTGCTGGCGGCCGCCTGGCGCTTGCGGCACGGCGGTGCCGTGCGCGACCCCGCCACCCGCACCTGGCTCCTCATCGCCTTCATCTTCACCGCCGTCGCAGCCTGGCTGCAATGGCATACCTCTTAAGGCGAGATTGCCAACGTGCCCCCCGGAATGAATACTCCTTCTGAGTTTTTTCGCCCGCGCACGCCCTGCGCGCGCGGGCTGTGTTCGGGCATAGAAAGGCCTAGAGCCTCGGGGGCCGATTCATGATCCATATCGCTGTCATCACCCGGCAAGGCGCTCCGGCGGGGCAGCCCATCGCCGCCGACTTCGGGCCCAACGGAGGCACCATCGGCCGGGCCGACACCAACACGCTGGTGCTCGATGATCCCGACCGCACGGTCTCGCGCGTGCATGCCCAGGTGCTGTGCCGCGACGGCCAGTACTTCGTGATCGACCGCGGCAGCAATCCGCTGCAGTGCAACGGCGTGTCGCTCGGGTCGGGCAAGGAAGCGCCGCTTACCGACGGCGCGCGGCTGGTGGTCGGCAGCTTCGAGCTCAGCGTGCGCGTGACGGCCGCCGCGGCGCCGCCGTCGCTGGCGATTCCCAACACCATCATGTCGGCGCCCGCCGCCGCGCCGGCGGGCGGCACGGGTGACGATCCCTTTGCCGATCTGCTCGCGGGGCTCGGGTCGCCGCCGGCGGCTGCGCCCGCCGCGTCCGGTGCCAAGGCCGCTGCACCCGCCAGCGCCGACTCGCTGCTGTTCCCCGACCCGATGGAAACGGGCTCGCGCAACGCGCAGGCCGCGCAGGTCGATCCGTTCGCCAACCTGCTCGGGCCCACGCCGAGCTCCGCGCCGGCCGCGGGCATCGGTGCGCTCGACGATTTCTCCGACCTCGGCGCGCCGCCCGCGCACGGCAAGGCGTCCGGCATCGACGAGCTCTTCGGCGGCATGAACAGCGGCGGCGGCATCGGCGGCGACCCGCTCGCGCTGTCGCCGCTGGCCGATCCGCTGCTGCAGCCGAACACGGCGTCGTCCGCGGACCCGCTCGCCGCCTTGCAGAGCGCGGCACCGTCCACGCCGACGCCGCGCTCCGACCATTTGCCGATCGACCAGTTCGGCTTCACGCCGCCGAAGGCTGTGACGCCGCCACCACCACCGCCGCCGCCTCCTCCTCCCCCACCACCACCAACGCCCGCGCCGGTGGCCGCGGTGCCTGCAGAAGTGCTGCCGCAGTTCGACGACATCACGGGCCAGCCGATCCGCATCAGCGGCCCCGAGTTGGGCAGCAGGCCGCTGGAGCCGTTGCCTCCTCTGCCGCCGCCACCGCCTCCACCCGTTCAACGCGCGCCCGCACCGGCTGCACCCCGCGCCGAGCGCACGGCCACCGACGACGAACTGCTCGCCGCCTTTCTGCGCGGCCTGGCCAGCACGCACCAGCCGCCCGAGATGCTCACGCCCGGTCTCATGGAGCGCATCGGTTCGATGCTGCGCAGCGCCACCGAGGGCACGCTGCAGTTGCTGCTCACGCGCCAGGAGTTCAAGCGCGAGGTGCGCGCCGAGGTCACGATGATCGCGGCGCAGGCGAACAACCCGCTGAAGTTCTCGCCCACGGTCGAAGTGGCGCTCGCGCACCTGCTGGGTCCCGGCGTGCGCGGCTTCATGCCGCCCGAGGCCGCGATGCGCGATGCCTTCAACGACCTGCGCGCCCACCAGTTCGGCGTGATGGTGGGCATGCGCGCGGCGCTGGCGCACGTCATCACGCGCTTCGAGCCCGGCGAGCTCGAGAAGAAGATCAGCGCGAAGTCGGCGCTCGACGCCATCTTCGCGGCCAACCGCAAGGCCAAGCTCTGGGACCAGTTCGTGGCGCTCTACGGCGGCATCGCGAGCGAGGCGGAAGACGATTTCCACAACCTCTTCGGCAAGGCCTTTCTCGAAGCCTACGAAGAGCAGATGGCGCGCCTGAAGTCCGACGGACAGTGACGCGGAAGAAGAAAAGAAAAAAGCAGACGAACGACGACCTCGGTCGACGCCACCACAACACCCCCAGCACACGCGAGGCACCCCGCTTGGAAATCGAAATCGTCACGTTGTCCCGACAGGGCGGCCGCACCTACAACGAGGACGTGCATGGCCACTGGCATGACGAGCGCTACGTCGCCTGCCTGGTGGCCGATGGCGCGGGCGGCCATGGCGGCGGCGATGTGGCGGCGGCCACGGCGCGCAGCAGCGTGCTGGGCGGCTTCTCGGCGGCGCCGGGGCTGGACGAGGTCACCCTGCGCACGCTGGTCGAGCAGGCCAACCGCGACGTGGTGACGCGCCAGGCCGAGGGCGGCAAGCTCGCGGGCATGCGCTCCACCATCGTCTTTGCGGCGATCGATCTCGAAAACCAGGCGCTCGCCTGGGTGCACAGCGGCGACAGCCGCGCCTACCTGTTCCGCGGCGGTGCCATCGTGGCGCGCACCACCGACCACAGCCTGGTGCAGCAGATGGTCGCCGGCGGCATGCTCGACGAGGAGGGCGCACGCCTGCATCCGCAGCGCAACATGCTCCTGTCGGCGCTCGGCTCGATCGAGGAGGCGCCCGACATCGCGGTGTCCGACCGCATGCGCCTCGTGGCGGGCGACGTGCTGCTGCTGTGCAGCGACGGCGTGTGGGAGCCGCTGGGCGACGAATGCCTGGTCGAGACCTTGCATGCCTCGCGCACCCCCAGCCAGTGGACCGATCTGCTCGACGCGCAGATCAAGGCACACGCCAAGCCGGGCCACGACAACTACACGGCGCTCACGCTGTGGGTGATTCCCGGTGAAGAAGACGATGCGACGCGGCTGCTGCCGGTCGATGAGTCTGCGCAGCCCGGGGGTACCGGGGCAGGCAGGGAAGACGGAACCTAGAAACTGGAAACTGGAAAAACAGGGGCGGCCGGCCAACGGGGCCGGCCGGATGCCCTAGAGGTCGACGTTGATGTGCAGGATCAGCTCTTCCTCGTCGGTCTTGTCGAAGACCGTGGTCACGAAATCCTCGATGACCTGCGCCATGTAGATCACGACCTGGTCGCCGAGCTTGGCCGTCTGCCCACGCAGGGCATTGAGGAATTCGCTCTGGATCTGGCTCGAATCCTTGCTGGAATCGAAGAAGTACTTGAGCTTGATGTCGCCCTCGAGGAAAAGGGTGAAGTCCAGGCTGTAGGAGCAGATCGTGCCGAACCGCGCGTCGGCGATTTTCTTGAACTCCTGTTCGATCTGGGTGAGCGTTCCGTTCCGGGTGGTCTGCGAGGTCTTGTTCGCGAAGTTGTCCGCGAGCGCCACGGCTTTCAGCGCGATCAGGCTGCCTTCGGTCCACGCAGATCTTGACTGCTTGAAGCCATAGCTTCCGCGGGCTTTGAGTTCGAATCCGATCATCTCGGTCTCCTGGTCTGACGGCGGCAGCCACTGCCGCTGCGGCAGGCGCAAGGGCGCCGTGCCGAGCGCATGGGCTCGATGCCGTCGAGGGTTTGTTTGTTGTTGGGTGCCGTGGCGATGTGCCGCGGCCCTCCCCGTTGGCCAGGCGTTGTTGCCTGGAGGCGGGCTTCGCACCCGGCGGCGGACGCCGGGGGAAGCTCGACGCTGCGGTGGTGTCAGGCCTTCTCGTTGCCCACGATGTCCCAGCCGGTTTCCTTGACGGCGTCGCCGGAACCATCGGGCTTCTGCGGCGTGTACTCGTACTTGAACTTCGCGAAGTTCAGCGAGATGTTCTCGGTCAGGCGGTCTTCGCCGCCGCTGCCGCCGCTCGAGATGCTGCTGATGATGATCTTTTCCATCGTGATCTTGATGTACTCGAGCGGCGTGACGCCTGCCTTGCGAACGTACAGCGTGCCCGTCTTGATGTGACCACCGTTGCAGCAGTCGAGCAGCAGCTTGTGCGAGGAGGAATCGACGTACTTGGTGATCGAGAGATCCTGAATGCTCACCTTGCCGGAGCCCGAGCCGGAGCCCGTGTGGCTGCTGCCGGATTGGCTGGCGCCCCAGCTCCAGGCAAGAACGTCGATCTCCTTCTTGTGCTTGGCGTCACCGGATTCTCCTTCGATGCCGTCGAGCTTCAAAAACATATCTACAGCCATGATGCTTACCTTTCAGTTGTGTGAGTCAGAGAAAAAAGGGCTTCCGTGCGGTGCCTAAGCGTTGATGCCCGGGAGCTATCAGGAGAACGAGCAAGGGGTCCCTTTTTTCAAAGGCCCCGGAAGGCATATGCCTTCGTTACTTCCCGCCCTTGGCCGAGGGCAGCTTGGACACCAGCCGCAGCGACACCGTGAGGCCTTCGAGCTGGTAGTGCGGGCGCAGGAAGAACTTGGAGGAGTAGTAGCCGGGGTTGCCCTCGACCTCTTCCACCACCACCTCGGCCGCGGCCAGCGGCTTGCGGGCCTTGGTCTCTTCCGAGGAGTTGACGGGATCGCCGTCCACGTAATTCATGATCCATTTGTTGAGCCAGCGCTGCATGTCGTCGCGCTCCTTGAAGCTGCCGACCTTGTCGCGCACGATGCACTTCAAGTAGTGCGCAAAGCGGTTGCAGGCAAAGAGGTAGGGCAGGCGCGCCGCGAGGTTGGCGTTGGCGGTGGCGTCCGGGTCGTCGTACTCGGCCGGCTTGTGCAGCGACTGCGCGCCGATGAAGGCCGCGAAGTCGGAGTTCTTGCGGTGGATGAGCGAAAGCAGGCCCGCCTTGGAGAGCTCGGCCTCGCGCCGGTCGCTGATGGCGATTTCGGTCGGGCACTTCTGGTCCACGCCGCCGTCGTCGCTCGGGAAGGTGTGCAGCGGCAGGTTTTCCACCGCGCCGCCCGACTCGATGCCGCGGATGCGCGAGCCCCAGCCGTAGAGCTTGTACGAGCGGTTGATGTTGGTGGCCATCGCATACGCGGCGTTGGCCCAGGCGTACTTGCTGTGGTCGGCGCCGGCCGTGTCTTCCTCGAAGTCGAACTCCTCCACCGGGTTGGTGTTGGCGCCGTAGGGCGTGCGCGCGAGGAACCGCGGCATGCACAGGCCCAGGTACTTGGCATCGTCCGAATCGCGCAGCGAGCGCCAGCCGGCGTACTCGGGCGTGAGGAAGATCTTGGTCAGGTCGCGCGGGTTCGCGAGTTCCTGCCACGACTCCATCTGCATCAGGTTGGGGCTCGCACCGGTGATGAAGGGCGCATGCGCCGAGGCGGCGATCTTGGACATTTCGCCGAGCAGCTCGATGTCGGGCGGGCTCTGGTCGAAGTGGTAGTCGCCCACCAGTGCGCCGAAGGGTTCGCCGCCGAACTGGCCGTACTCCTGTTCGTAGATCTTCTTGAACATCGGGCTCTGGTCCCAGGCCGCGCCCTTGAACTTCTTCAGGCTCTTGGCGAGGTCCACCTTCGAGATGTCCATCACCCGGATCTTCAGGTGCTCGTCGGTCTCGGTGTTGTTCACCATGTAGTGCAGGCCGCGCCACGCACTCTCGAGCTTCTGGTAGTCGGGGTGGTGGATGATCTTGTTGACCTGCTCGGTCAGCTTGGCGTCGATCGCGGCGATCATGGCCTGGATCGACTTGGTCACATCCTTGCCGATGACGGTGCTGTTGCTCAGCGCCTGCTGCGCGAGCGTGAGCACGGCGGCTTCGACGGCGCTCTTGGCTTCGTCGCTGCGCGGCTTGAATTCCTTTTGAAGGAGCGACGAAAAGTCGCTGCCCGCATAGGCAACGTCCTTGAGTGCGCTCTGCTCGAGTGCTTCGGCCATGGTGGTTTCTCCTCGTGTACCGGTAGGTCAGGCGTTGGGTATTCAGGCGGCCGGCTTGCTGCCGTCCTCGGGCTTGGCGGTGGCCGCCAGCGACTGCAGGAGGGCCGGGTCTTCCAGCACCTTGGCCAGCAGTTCCTCGGCGCCGTTCTTGCCGTCCATGTAGGTCACCAGGTTGGACAGCTGCGTGCGTGCTTCGAGCAGCTTGTTGAGCGCGCCGACCTTCTTGGCGACGGCCGCGGGTGAAAAATCTTCCATGTTCTCGAAGGTGAGCTCCACCTTGAGCTCGCCCTCGCCGGTGAGCGAGTTCTCCACCGCGAACGCGGCGCGCGGCTTCATGGCCTTCATGCGCGCGTCGAAGTTGTCCACGTCGATCTCGAGGAACTTGCGGTCGGCCACGGGCGCGAGCGGGTCGGTGGGCTTGCCCGACAGGTCGGCCAGCACCCCCATCACGAAGGGCAGCTGGACCTTCTTTTCGGCGCCGTAGAGTTCGACGTCGTATTCGATCTGGACCCGTGGCGCCCGGTTACGGGCGATGAATTTCTGACTGCTCTTGGCCATGACGATGCTCCTTGCGGGGGTGAATGGGGTGGTTCAAACGACGACGACAACAAAAAATAGGAAGAAGAAAAAAGCAACTCACTCGGACGACCGCTTGCCGGTCACGGTCTCGATCGTGTCCAGCGCGCCGGGCGCAAGGTTCGCCATGATTTCGAGAAAGCTCACGCCGATGAGCTTCTTGGCGCGGTCGATCAGGAGCGGAGCGGGGTTGCCGGGCTCGGTTTGCTCGAGGAAGCGGATCACGCGGTCCAGCGTCTGCAGTGCGTCCTGTCGGTTCTGGATCTCGCCGCGCGTGGCACGGGAGGGTGCGGCATCGCCAGCCTGCGGGGCATTGCCCTCTGCGCCATCGGGTTCCACAGGGGCGCCGATGGCAGCGCTGCAGGCTTTCTGCAGCGTGCGGCCGATGGTGCGAAGCGGCGCCAGGTCGATCGCGTCGGAGTGGCCGGTGCGATCGACCAGCAGGGCCTGCAGCTTCTCGATCAGCGCAAGCACCCCGATGGCTGCCTGGATCTGCTCGGGCCGTTCGGCCTGGAGCGCCTCGAGGCCGCCGTGTATCTGTGCCGACGAATAGGTGGCTTCGCCGCCCACTGCATTCAATGTGTTGTTCGCGATCGCGATGTCGCGCACGCGGATGGGGCCCACGCCGGGGGCGATGCCGACCTGCGCGTCGTACAGGTCGCGCAGCACCATGCTTTCGTCGCTGAGCGGCGCCAGCGCGTTCAGGCGCATGGTCGGGTCGTTGTCGTCGTCGGCATCGAGCTTTGGATGTATGCCTTCCCAGAACCGGTCGAGCAGACCGGTGAGCAGCTCGAGCCCGGCGACGAAGCCGGTGAGGCCCTGCAGGCGCGTCGATGCCCGCAGCAGCAGCACCGCGGGGCGCACGTCCTTGCTCCTGCGCAGGAGCGCATCGGACTGCTCGGCCACCTGGCGCCACTCCGGCTCCACCGCGGGGATGACGGTGTCGCCGAACTGTTGTTCGGGTTTGCCCTGTGCGGACGTGGTGAGCGCGGTGAAGTCCGCGTCGTACTCCAGATCGTCCCCGCATGGCGATGCCTCGCCAATGGGCGTGAGCAGTGCTTCGACAAGTTCGTGAGTCAGCATGTTGCCTGTTCGAGTTCGCTGGTGATAATCAAAGATGCGTCAGGACCGGTCAATGCAACGAAGGGAATAGCATGCGCACGCTGGGTACACACCATTCGTCCTATGAAGGCTTCTTCGCTGCGGCATCGCGGCGCCGTGTGGCGGCCCTCGGGCTCGCCGTTGCGGGGCTTGTCCTCGCAGGCTGCGCGAGCAAACCGGTGGTCACGCCGGTGAGCATCACGCTCGTGGCCGGCGCCGATGCCAACCCTGATGCGCGCGGCCGCGCCTCGCCGCTCACGGTGCGCGTGTATGCGCTCAAGTCGCCGGGACCCTTCGAGGGCGCCGACTTCTTCTCGCTGTTCGAGAAGGACCAGGCCACGCTCGGCGCCGAGCTCGTGCAGCGCGAAGAAATGCTGCTTCGCCCCGGCGAAACAAAGAAGCTCGACCTCACGCTGCCCGCCGATGCCAAGTCCATCGCGGTGATGGCTGCGTTCCGCGACCTCGACCGCGCGCGCTGGCGCGAAGTGGTGCCGGTGACCACGGGCAAGCCGCAGACGCTCACGGTCAACTTCGGCGCGCGCCAGATCCGTATCGACGCGAAGTAAGGTCGGCGCGCCGTTCTTCATGGTGCACCTGTCGTTGTGTTCGACGACGGGCGCCCCGGCCGCACCAGCGGTTGATCGGCCGGCAGGAAGCGCTCGAAGAGATCGGTCACGAAGGCCCCGCCGCTCGCATCCGATGCGGCAGCCGTGAAATACAGGCCGCGCCACCGCGGCGCGCGCGAGCCCTTGCCGTGGCTCTCGAACAAGACCTCCGCCACCTCGTGCAATGCGGGCTGTAACCCTTGCACTGCGTCCACGAACCCATGGATCGCCAGCCGGGCCGCGGCCCCGTGCTGCTCGCGCAGCAAGGCCATGCGCAGGCTCTGCAGTTGCGCGGCGATCGGATCGAACAGCGCATCGAGCCGATCGCCGGCCGATGCGCCGGGCACGGCGAACGGGTCCGGCAGGCGATGGCCCAGCACTTGCGCCAGCACCTCGGGCGGCAGCGCGCCGCGCAGCGTGGCGTAGCCTGGCAGGTGCTCGAGGCCGGTGACGACGAGGTACACGGGCAGCTGCAGGCGCAGGGTGTCGCCCGCCTCGTCGAGCAGCCGGCGCATCTTCGCGGCAAGAGGGCGCAGACCGTCGGCATCCGCCTGCAGCAATGCGCTCGCGGAGAAGCACGCAACCACGCCGTTGAGCGGCAGGCGGTCGCGCCGTTCGGCCAGCGCCAGCAGCGCCTGTAGCCACAGGCCGCGCGTGCGAAGCGCACCGGCCGTGTCTCCGACCGCGGCGGGTTGCACTTCGATGGCCGCCACCGCGCCGGTCAGCCACCAGCGCCAGCAGGCCTCGTCGTCGGTTTCAGTGCTGGTGTCGCTGTCGCTGGTCCGCGCGAGACGCTTGCCATGTGCCGTGGCCAGCAGTCCGGGCAGGTCGGCCGCCGCATCGCCGAGGAACAGGAACCACGGCACGGGCGCCACCGGTTCGTGCGGCGAACGTGCGGGCCGCGGTGTCTGCCGCAGCGCCTGGCGTGCGCGCGCCATCGATTCGCGCAGGGCCTCGACGGCAGGCTCGTCGACCGGCGCATCGAGCGTCTCGATGCGCCGCAGCAAGGCACGCCGCCGCGCGCCGCGGCCCGCGTCGTGCACCATCGCGTACAGCAGCCCGAAGCCGAGCAGGCACAGCGCGAGCAGTACCCAGAAGAAGTGGGCGGGCGACAGCAGCGCGGTCATCGCGACACCGTTTCGAGGAACACGAAATCGGCGATCAGCCGCTCGCTGTTCTTGCTGGCCGCGATCGCTTCGCGCAGCCGCAGCAGGTAGGCCGAGGCCAGCTCGAACGGCGGGCGGTCGAAGGTCTCGGTGAACGGCACCGGCGCCGAGAGCACCGTGATCAGCACGCTGCCGAACGGCGGGCTCACGAGCCAGCTCGACGGGATGTCGCGGCCCATCTCCAGCGTGGCGCCGGCGCGCAGCGGCGTGGGCACCTGCCCGGCGTTCAGGTGCATGACCGAGCCGTCGGCCGTGTAGTAGTCGACCCAGATGTAGCTGTCGTGCCGCGGCGCCACCACCTGCACGCGCACGTTGTCGCCTTCGCGCAGCTGGTGGTGGCGGGCCGTGGGGGCGTCGATGTCCAGCCCGTGGTGCTTCTCCTGGTTGCGCGCCTGGTAGGGCTTGAGGATGGCGAACACCTCGCAGTGCGGCCACACCCGCAGGCCGACGTCGAAGCGCGGCGCGTTCACGCCCGGCATCGCGCTCACCTCGCGCGCCACGCGCGGCACGTCCTCGGGCAGCGAGACGAAGCCGCTCACCTGCGTATGGCCGTCCTTTGCGACCGAGGCCGAGAGGTCGGCGCAGGCATAGCTCTGCAGGTGCTGGTCGATGCGCTGGGCCAGCGCGGTCTGGGTCGTCGCCGGCCCGGAGGTCATGAGCCACAGCAGGTAGAGCAGGGGCAGCAGCAGGGCCAGCGCCGCGCTCGCGCGCAGCAATGCGCGGTCGCGCCGCTGCGTGTCGTTGGGACCGCGCGGGTCGGCGACGCCGTAGGGCTGCGGCGTGATGTGGTCCTGCACCAGGCTGCCGAGCGGCAGCGGGCGCAGGCGCAGCTGGCGCCCGTGCAGGTCCTTGAGCTTGCCGAGCTCGCCGTGGTCGCCGTCCTCGAAGTAGTACTGGCCCTTGAAGCCGTGCGCGAGTGCGTGCCAGTAGACCTCGCGCACCTCGTCGTCCTGCGCGGTCAGCGCCGAGAGGTGATGAAAGAATTCACTGTGCGCGTTGTTGGAGTTGAAGAGCTGCACCTGCAGCGGTGCGGCGCTGGCCTCCGCGCCGGGGTGGCGGGCCAGGATCTCGTCGATCCACGCCACCATCGCGAACACCGCGGATTCGACCTGCGCTGCGGGCGTGCCCGAAGCCTCGGCCCGGGCGCGTGCCGCATCGAGCAGGCGGCGCGCCTGTTGTTGCGCCGCGTCGTGCGAAAGTGCGGGCCGGCCGGCCGAGATGGATGCGTCCAGCGCGAGGCCGAACGAGATGAAGGTCGAGAAGCAGTCGAGCAGCCGGGCCATGGACGTGCCCGCTCAATCGTGCATTGCGAAGGATGCGTTGCACCGGCGTCTGCATCGATGGCACATGCCCATGTCCCCGGTTCCTTCGAGTGGAGGTTCATTCTTCCAAAGGGGTCCCGGCGGGCGCCATACCGCTTGGGGTCTATGCCGTTGGTGGGGCCGGGCGGCCTTGCTGCGCGGGGCAATCGCCGTTATCTTCGGCAATCGCTGACTTCCACGCAGCTGGAACAACGGAACCAAGCCATGAAAATCCTGATCGCCGACGACCACCGGCTCGTCATCGAGGCGGTCAAAGCCAAGTTGTCGGAGCTCGAGCCCGGCATCGAATTCGTCCTGGCGATGAGCGTCGACGAATTGCTTGCAGGCGCGAACGACGACCTCGACCTGGCCCTGATCGACCTGAACATGCCCGGCGCGGACGGCCAGGCGCACATCGACGAAATCCGACGGCGCCATCCGGCCGTGCCGGTGATCGTGCTGTCGGGCTACGAAGACCCGGCCATCATGCGCAGCGCGCTCGAACGCGGTGTGCTTGGATTCATTCCAAAAGCTTACTCACCGGAAGTCATGCTCTCGGCCGTGCGCCTGGTGCTGGCGGGTGGCGTGTACGTGCCGCCGATGATGCTGACGGCGCTGCCGCCGGGCATCGTGGCCGGCGTGGCGCCGCAGGCCGGCGGCACCGAGGTGCTGACGCGTGGCGGCGGCGGCGCCGGCCAGACGCTCGAGCACCTGCGCAGCGTGCTGACCGAGCGGCAGGTCGAGGTGCTGCAGCTGCTCTCGCAGGGCAAGCCGAACAAGCTGATCGGGCGCAGCCTGGGCATCAGCGAAGGCACGGTGAAGATCCATCTGGCCGCGATCTTCCGGGCGCTGAATGTGCGCAACCGGACAGAGGCGGTGGTGGCTGCGCAGGCGCTGACCGAGGCGCAGCAGGCCTGACCTAGGCGGCGCGCAGCGCGGGAGGCGACGATGTCTCCGTTGGCTCGCTGCGCAACCCCGCCTTTCTCTCTTCGATCGCCTCGGCAAGAAACTCCGCGTCGCGCGCGACACCCGAGAAGCGACCCGACCCCCAGGTGTGCAGCCACGGCAGGCCGAGGAAATACAGGCCCGGCTCGTTCGTCACGCCACGCCGGTGTACCGGTGCGCCGCGGCCGTTGAAGACCGGGGCATCCACCCAGGCGAAGTCGGGCGAGAAACCGATGCACCAGATCACGCTCGTGATGCCCGCCGCGGCGAGGTCGAGCCGGGTGCGTTCTTCAGGTGGCTCCCACACGGGCGTGTAGACCGAGGGCGGCGGTGCTTCGATGCCCTGCGCCGCGATGAACTTGTCGATCGATGCGTTGATGCGGTTGTAGGTGTCGTCGGCGCTGTCCAGGTGCTCGCGCAGGTTGGGCTGCAGCTCGAAGCTGCCATCGTCGAAGCCGCTCAAGAGGCCATAGAGTTCCATGCCTTCGTTCGCAAAGCGGCGCAGATCGATGTCGCGCCCGCCGTCGCGGCCGGTCACATAGTGGTTGGTGTTGTCGCGCACGCCTTCGCGCAACGGATGCTCGGTGACGGGCATGTCGTAGTACTTCATGTCGGCGAGCCAGTCCACCACCTCGCGGCCGCGGTAGAAGCGCGCGCAGCGCGGTGCGTTGCCGGTGGCCAGGTGGACCTTGCGGCCCGCCAGGTGCAGGTCTTCGGCGATCTGCGCGCCCGACTGGCCGCAGCCCACCACCAGTACCGCGCCTTCGGGCAGTTGTGCCGGGTTGCGGTACTGCGCGGAGTGGTACTGCGCGACGGTGGCCGGCAGCTTCTCGGCCAGGCGCGGCACGATCGGGCGGTGGTAGCCGCCCGAGGCCACCACCACCTGGTCGGCGGTGTAGAGGCCGGTGTCGGTCTGCACGATGAAGCGGTCTCGCTCTCCCGTGCCCGGCACGCGCGATACGCGCTCGACGGTGACGCCCTCGATGGACGGCGCCTTGACGTGCGCGACGAAGCCGGCGAGCCAGTCGTTGATCTGGTCCTTGACCATGAAGCCGTGCGGATCGCTGCCCAGGTAGCTCCAGCCCGGCAGCTGGCACTGCCAGTTGGGCGTGACGAGGCAGAACGAATCCCAGCGCTGGGTGCGCCATGTGTGCACGAGGCTGCGCTTCTCGATCACGAGATGGTCGATGCCGCGCTGCTGCAGGCAGTGGCTCAGCGACAGGCCGGCCTGGCCGCCGCCGACGATGACGACGCTGTAGTGGCTGCGTCCGCCGTAGGGATAGGACATGGGGGTCTTCTTTCTTTCTCTCTGGATGTAGATGGCGTCAGTCGACGGCGACGACGGTGACCTGGGCATCGGCGACGCCGGTGAAGCGGGTGGCG
Organism: Variovorax sp. RKNM96; assembly: GCF_017161115.1. Taxonomy (GTDB): domain Bacteria; phylum Pseudomonadota; class Gammaproteobacteria; order Burkholderiales; family Burkholderiaceae_C; genus Variovorax. Next base: position 720,245 of record NZ_CP046508.1, read on the forward strand.
ATGCGCTCGATTTCGGCGAGCTGGTCCATGGCCTGCGAGCACGCGAAGCCGTACCTGGCACGCACGCGTTCGGAGGCGATGCCCAAGGCCTGGCGGGTGCGCTGGAGAAATTCCTCGAGCGCATAGCGTTCGCCGGGCGCGAAGAATTCCTGCACCACCGACGAGGGCGAGTAGCAGCGCGTTTCGCTGGCGTCGGGCCAGCGCACGTGGAAGTGCATCACTGGCATGCGAGCACCTCTTGCGGTGGCTGGATGAAGGCGTCGCTGCCGAAGTCCCACAGCAGGGCTTCGTCGCCGCCCGCCTGCAAGCGCACCTGTCGCGTCGCATCGACCTCGCCGATCACGGCGCAGGCGATGTCGCGCGCGGCGAACCGGCTCATCACCGGCGCGATCTGCGAGGGCGGCACGCTGAGCACGAAGCCGTAGCTCGGAAAGGACGAGAGCCAGCGCAGCAGCGGCACGCCGTCGGGACGCGGCAGCGCATCGAGATCGACGCGCGCGCCCACGCCCGAGCACTCCAGCAGCATCATCGCCGTGCCCACCGCGCCGGCCATGCTGATGTCCTTGGCCGCGCGGCACAGGCCGTCTTCGGCCAGCGAGGGCAGCACCTCGAGGTCGGCGCGCAGCCGCGCGGCCGGCGCGGTGGTCGATGCGTTCCAGTACGGAAAGGGTTCCTCGTAGGCGCCGCGCAGGTCGGCCGCCATCACCAGCAGGTCGCCGGGCCTCGCATCGAAACTCGTGAGCAGCTTGCGTGCATGGCCGAGGATCGCGACCGCCAGTTGCGGCCGCTCGCTGCGGTTGTTGCTGTGGCCGCCGACGATGGGCACGCCATAGCGCACGGCCGCTTCCGCCAAGCCGCGCAGCACATCGTCGGCAGGATTCATGCCGGTGCTCCACAGCGCATCGACCACGGCAGTCGGGCGACCGCCCATGGCGTAGATGTCGCTCACGTTGACCATCACGCCGCAGTAGCCCGCGAACCAGGGCATGCGCACGATGAAGTCTTCGACCAGCCCCTCGATGGCGAACAGCAAATAGCCGCCATGGCCATCGGGAATGGCGGCGCAGTCGTCGCCGATGGGCACCGCCTGCGCGAGCGCGGCATGGCCGCCGGGCAGCGACCGGCCGAGCGCGGAGACCACGTCGCTGATGTCGCGCTTGTGGGCGAAGCCGCGCGTGGCGCGCAGGGCCTCGGCGATCTCGTGCACGCTGCTCGTCATGCCAGCACCTTCGCGCGCGTGACGAAGCCGCTCACCGGATCGTGGCAGGGCGGGTACCAGCCGAGGTCGGCCTGCATGCGCGCATGCGGCCGGCCATGCACGGTGGTTTCTTCGATCAGCTGCCAGCCGAGCTTGCGGAACAGCGGCACGTTCTGCATCTGCACCTGCGCGAAGAACGCCTCGCAGCCCAGCGCGTTGGCGCGCGTGACGGCCAGCCGGATCAGCGTCACGCCCAGGTGGCCCTGGCTGCGGAACGCGGGGTGCACGGCAAGACGGGAACCCCACCACTCGCCCTCTGCCTCGCCGCGATGGATGCGCACCGTGCCCACCACCTGCTCGGGCATGCCGCCGTTGCACGACATCGCGACCAGCAGCTGCGAGCGGTCGTCCGTCGCATCGCGATCGTCGCGCGCGAAGATGCCCTGCTCGATGCAGAACACCGCGCGGCGCAGCGCCATCGCCTCGTCGCGCTCCCATTGCTGCGTGGCCTCGCGCACAAGGTATTCGACGGGCGCGTAGTACAGGTCGAGTTCACTCAGGTCGTCGATGCACAGCATGGTCAGCTTTCGTAGACGGAGAGCGACGAGCAGGCGCCGCACTTGCCGCAGCCCGCCTTGATGTCGGCCGAGCGCAGGCCCGCGGCCACCACGCGCTCGCCGAGCGGCGCGAGCAGCGACTTCATGAATTCAGGCGTAGGGGCAGGGTGGTCTTCGAGCGGCGTGCCGCTGATCGGAACGAACGGCACGACGAAGGGGTACACGCCGCGCAGGAGCAACTGGTCGCAGATGTCGAGGATCGCCTCGCGCGTGTCGCCCAGGCCGGCCAGGATGTAGGTGCTGACCTGTCCGCGCCCGAACACGCCGACGGCCGCTTCGAAGGCGCTCATGTAGCGCGAGATCGGCACGCTGGCCTTGCCCGGCATGAGGCGTTCGCGCACCTCGGGCGTCACCACTTCGAGGTGCATGCCGAGCGTGTCGATGCCCGCGGCCTTCATGCGGTGGAACCACTGGTCGTCGTCGGGCGGCTCGCACTGGCCCTGGATCGGGATGTCGACCGCGGCCTTGATCGCGAAGGCGCTCTCGCAGAGGATGGCCGCGCCGCGATCGGTGGCATTGGGCGTGCCGGTGGTCATCACCATGTGCTTGACGCCATCGAGCAGCACGGCGGCGCGTGCCACTTCGGCGAGCTGCTCGGGCGTCTTGCGCGCGATGGTGCGGCCGGCTGCGAGCGACTGGCCGATCGCGCAGAACTTGCAGCTCTTCTTTCTGCTTTCGTAGCGGATGCAGGTCTGCAGCACCGTGGTGGCGAGCACGTCGCTGCCGTGCAGCGTGGCGATGTGCGAATAGGGCACGCCGTCGAAGGTCTGCATCGCGTAGAAGCGCGGCTGCTTCGGGAAGCTGATGCTCGCGATGGGAATGCTGCCGCGCATCACGCGGCTCATGCCCTCTGCATCGGGCGCCTCGGCAGTGAAGGGCGAGTGCCAGGCGGTGGAGGTGTGGACGGGCACCATGATCGTGTGGCCGTCCACCGTCACCGCCTTGTGGTCCGAAGGGCCCGCGCCGCCGCGGCGGCTTGCAACGCCCGCCGAAGGATCAACCAGCCGCAACCCGAAGGACTGGAGCTCGGTCATCAGTTGCCGGCTGTCTTGCTGCGTCGTCGTGGTGGTGGTCATGTTCCGGGCTCCGTGGGGCAAGGGGTTGGGGTTGCGTGAGGTGCATTGGCACGGTCGTCTCTGCCGGCCGGTCGTTGATGGCGAGCGACAGCAGCTCAGGCCGCGCGTAGTGGCCGACCGAATCCATCATTCGCTTGCGCTTGGCGATGAGCGCCATGTCCATGTCGGCGATCACCATGCCTTCGCCCTCGGTGAGCGGCGGCGCGAGGTGCTTGCCTTCGGGCGAGACGATGGCGGTGTGGCAGCCGCCGCGCAGCGCCTTCTGCAGGTTGGCGTCGGGCGTGACCGAACGGATCTGCTCGTCGGTGAGCCACCCGGTGGCGTTGACCACGAAGCAGCCCGATTCGAGCGCGTGGTGGCGGATGGTCACTTCCATCTGCTCCGCGAAGATCGGCCCGACCAGCGAGCCGGGGAACTGCGCGCAGTGGATTTCTTCGTGCTGCGCCATCAGCGCGTAGCGCGCGAGCGGGTTGTAGTGCTCCCAGCAGGCGAGCGCGCCGACGCGCCCGAATGCCGTGTCGACCACCTTCAGGCCTGCGCCATCGCCCATGCCCCAGACCATGCGCTCGTGATAGGTCGGCGTGATCTTGCGGCGCTTGAGCACGAGCGTGCCGTCGGCATCGAACACCAGTTGCGTGTTGTAGAGGCTGCCGTGGTCGCGTTCGTTCACGCCCAGCACCACGACCATGTGGCGCGCGCGGGCCCGTTCGGCCACGGCCTGCGTGACCGGCCCGGGCACAACCACCGCGCGCTCCACCAGCTGCAGGTGCGGTGCCCCTTGCAGCACTGGCGGCAGCACGAAGCTGAAGTACGGGTAGTAGGGCACGAAGGTCTCGGGAAAGACCGCGATCTGCGCGCCCTTGGATGCGGCCTCGTCGATGGCGCTGCACACCCGGTCGAGCGTGCCGTCGGGGCGCTCGAAGTCGGGCGCGATCTGGATCGCCGCGGCACGCACGATGCGGGGTGGGGAAGCCATCGCTCGGGTCCTGCCTTACAGGGTCCAGGTGTCGAGGATCACCGCACCGGCCTTCTTGTGCAGCAGCACGAGGTCGAGCACGTCGAGCGGGTTGATCGGCGTGATGCCCTCGATCAGCGCGCCTTCGCCATGGCCGTACAGCGCCTGCAGCGCGAAGCGGCAGGCGTAGACCTTGCCGCCTTCTTCCATGAACTTGCTGATCTGCTTGTTGAAGTTCTGATGGCCCGGAAAGGCCTCGTCGCCCAGCGTCGGAAAGCCGCGCTGCACGCCCAGCGTCACGCCGGGGCCGTAGAGCAGCACCGAGGTCTCGTAGCCCTTGCGCCTGAGACGCGTGGCCTGCAGCAGGTTGACGAAGCCGATGGAGCCTTCGAAGGCCACGGTGTGGAAGGTGACGAGCGCCTTCTCGCCGGGCTCGGCCTTGACGTCTTCGAACACCTTCTCTTCGTAGTCGACGAGGAACTCGCCTTTCTCGTTGCGGGGGCGGGTGACTTTGGGCATGGGGACTCCGGTTGGGTGGTTGGACACGCAGGTCTTGCGTGCTTTTCCTTCGCAGGCGATGTGCCAGCGTCCGGGCGGGTCGGTGCGATCAACGCGCGATCAATGCGCAGTGGTGCGGCCCGCGTGCGGATAAAAAAATTTCAGATGGCCGCAAAGGCGGGCCTGCACGTGGTCGGGTGAATGGTTTTTGCACCGGGACGACGCATTCGCCGTGCAATCAATGCACCCGATCAATGGGGTTGATCGCACCTGATCGAAGCATCCGGCCCCTGCGCCCGCGCTCTGGGCCGGGCGCGATTCATGCATGTTGATCGGTGGCCCGATGCAATCAATGGATGCAATCAACTCCACACGATGACCACCATCACCGCCCACTGGCGCAAGCAGCTGCGCAACAGCGACAGGCCCGCCTACCTGCTGCTGGCCGAGCTGATCGCCGACGACATCAAGACCGGGCGCCTGGGCGTGCGCGACCGGCTGCCCACGCTGCGCGAGCTCGCCACCGACCTGGAGCTCAACTACACGACGGTGGCGCGTGGCTACGCCGAGGCGCGCAAGCGCGGGCTCATCGATTCGCGCGCGGGCACCGGCACCTTCATCCGCTCGGGCAGCCCGAGCCTGCGCCTGCGCGGCGGCAGCGGCGCCGAGATGACGATGAACATGCCGCCCGAACCCGACGACGAACACCTGATGGCGCGGCTGCACGAGAGCGCAAGTCGCGCCTTCGCCGAGATCGACTTCCACGACCTGCTGCGCTACCAGGACTTCGGCGGCACCGCGCACGACCGCGAGGTGGCGATGCAGTGGCTGCGCCCGTTCGTGCCGCATGCGGGCGTGGACCGCATCCTCGTGTGCCCCGGCATCCACGGCGTGCTCACCGCGCTGTTCTCGCAGCTCGCGCGGCCGGGCGAGCTGATTTGCGTGGAGTCGCTCACCTACCCGGGGGTGAAGGCCATCGCGGCGCAACTGGGCGTGCAGCTGCATGCGCTGCAGCTGGACGACGACGGCCCCATCGCCGATGCCTTCGAGCACGCCTGCAAGACGCTCAAGCCCAAGGCGCTGTACTGCAACCCGACGCTGCTGAACCCCACTGCCGGCACCGTGTCGCGCGCGCGGCGCGAAGCGCTGGCCGACGTGGCGCTGCGCTATGCGATTCCGATCATCGAGGACGACGCCTACGGCATGCTGCCACGCCAGACGCCGAGCGCCATCGCCACGCTCGCGCCCGCGCTCACCTACTACGTGAGCGGGTTCTCCAAATGCTTCGGCGCGGGGCTGCGCAGCGCGTACGTGTGCTCACCGACGGTGGTGCAGTCGCAGCGCCTGGCCGGCGCGATGCGCGCGACGACCGTGATGGCCTCGCCGATCACCAATGCGCTCACGACGCTGTGGGTGGAAGACGGCACCACCGAGGCGATGCTGCAGGCGGTGCGCGCCGAATCGGTGGCGCGGCAACTGCTCGCGATGCGCCACCTGGGCGACAGCGGGCTGCAGGCGCATCCCGAAGGTTTCCACGCCTGGCTGCCGCTCACGCCGGGGTGGAGCCCGGTGGAGTTCGCCTCGTACCTGCGCACGCAGAACGTGGGCGTGGTGGCGAGCGCGGCCTTCTCCACCGATGGCGATCCACCGGATGCGGTGCGCATCTGCCTGGGCGGGCCGATGTCGCGGGAGCAGTGCGATCAGGCGCTGCGGCTCATCGCCGATACGCTGGCGCACCCGCTGCATCCGCATGCGACGTTGCGCGCGGGCGGTGGATGAAGCCTTGTGACGGGGCGATCCATTCGATGGCGTCGTTTGTGCCGGTGGTCGTCACGTCGGGGCCGGTGAAAAGCATTCGCTCTTCGACCAGCAGGAAGCTTGGCGCACCGCCGTCGCTCTTCAACATCCGAAGCGTGGCGCCACCGAGGTCGAGCGTGCCGCCCGGCCAGTCGGATTGCGCCGTGACGGTCCAGCGAACAGGGCCGGGCGCGGCGGCGCGCAGGGCGTCGTCCAGCGGCGCGGGGCCGATCGATGCCCAGCCTTCCGATCCGCCGACAAGGTAGCTGTTGTCGCCGGCGCTGCCCACCACGCGAATCACCCTGTCTGACAGCCGCGTGACGAGGCCTGCTCCGAGCGCGTAGCGCGCATCGCCACGGCCCTCAGGATCGAGGTGGCCGATCTCGTCATACGCAGGCTCCTCGATGTTCACCGCGCGACGGCCCTCGGGGCCGTCCGCGAGCCTCGGCATGTTCAGCGGGATCTCGCGCAGCTGCCGCGCATGCGCCATGAATTCGTCGGCGCGGTTGAACACGTCGAGCTGCTGCAGCACGCGCCGCGTCACGTTCATCAGCTTCAAGCCGCGCGCCGGGTCCAGGGCATCCGCGGGCCGCAGCCACATCTGCTCGACGGTCTCGCGGCCGTCCGGGTGCACCTCTTGGCCGGCAGGCATCAGCGCGACGAAGAAGCGCGTGTCGAAGCGGCGCGGCATGCCGGGCGGCGTGAGCCAGTGGCCGAAGTAGACGACGCGGTCGCCGGCCAGGCGCCAGTTGCGCTGGCCGCACATGGCGAGCAGTGCGCCGGTGCCTTGCTCGGCGGCATCGCGCATCGCAGTGAGTTCGCCCGCGGGCAGGTCGACCAGCCGGACCGGGAGGTTCGCCGCGTCGTTCGCGAAAAGAAGGCCGGCCTCTTCGAAGCATTCGCGGATCGCAGCCGCGTAGAAGTCGAGCCCGCCTTCGGGCACCGCGAGGCGCGCGCTCGCCGCGGCATCGTCCAAGCCAGCGCACAGCGGGTGCAGGTGGCGGTCGTGCGCATCGACCACGCCGCCGGGGAAGACGCTGGCGCCGCTGTTCTGGTCATTCGCTTTTTCGGCGCGGCGCAGCATCAGGGCTTCGAGGCCCTCGCTGCCGTCGCGCAGGACAACCAGCGTGGCGGCGGTGCGGATGGGGCGAGGGGCAGGGATGGGGGCGGACGTCGTGGCGGTCATGCGGCGTTATTGTGTCCTTCCGGACGAGGCAGAATGCGCGCCTCGTTCGCGCTCCCGATCCATCCAAAGCCAGGCTGCTTGTCTTGAACTCCCTTCGCACAGACCTTTCCCGCTTCGACGCCGCCATCGTCGACCTCGACGGCACCATGGTCGACACACTCGGCGATTTCGCCGAGTCCCTGAACCGCATGCTGCGCGACCTCGACCTGCCGCCCGTTGCGACCGCCGCCATCGAGTTGATGGTGGGCAAGGGCTCCGAGCACCTGATCCATTCGGCGCTCGTGCATGTCATGACGCCCGCCGGCGCGGCCGATGAAGCGGGCGTTCAGGCCAGGGCGCAGGCGCTGTTCGATCGCGCCTGGGAGCGCTATCAGCACCACTACCTGGCCATCAACGGCCAGTATTCGGCGGTGTATCCGGGTGTGATCGAGGGACTGGAGGCGCTGCGCGCCCGCGGGCTTCGGCTGGCCTGCCTCACCAACAAGCCGTCCTCATTCGCCAAGCCGCTGCTGGCCGCGAAAGGGCTGGACGGCTTCTTCGAACTGGTGTTCGGCGGCGATGCCTTCGAGCGCAAGAAGCCCGATCCGCTGCCGCTGTTGAAGACCTGCGAGGCGCTGGGAACCGAGCCGGCGCGCACGCTGATGGTCGGCGACTCGAGCAACGACGCCCGCGCGGCCCGGGCGGCCGGCTGCCCGGTCGTGCTCGTGACCTACGGCTACAACCACGGCGAGCCGGTGCGCGGCGTGGATGCGGACGGGTTCGTGGATTCGTTGGCCGATCTCTGACGGCCAGGAGGCTAGGACGACTTGCCGAGCAGCGCGTCCTTGAGCTTCCAGTCGGCCGGGCTCGGGCCGAGCCAGATGCGCAGGAGTGCATTGAAGAAGGCCGGCTCCTTCACCGGATCGGGCTGCGGCACCCCGCGCACGGTGATCACCGTCCCGGTGCCGGGCAGCCAGTCGATGGTGAAGGTGTCACCGGTCTTCAGCTGCTTCTGGTCCGCGAACATCTGGCCCATGCGCAGCAGGCCCGGGATCAGGTTGACCATTTCGCTCTTGGGCGAGTTCTCTTCCACGCCCTTGGTGAAGAGCTTGCCGAGCTCGTTGGCGTCGATGTCGCGCAGCATCGTGATGGCCACGCGCTTGGGGCCGGGCGCGGCGAGCGCCTCTTCGGTGGTGGAGACCTTCTTGCCGACGTAGAGGCCGGCCGTGTAGACCTTGAAGATCGCCTTGAAGCGAACGCCTGCGCCGTTGAGCTGCAGCGGCGTGCCGCGCAGGTCGAGTTGGTCTTCCAGCTTGACGCCCGCAACATCGACCTGCGCGGCGGAGGCGCCGAGCGCCGTCGTCAGGCAGGCCAGCAAGGCGAGACGCGAGAGCGCGGTGGGGATCGAGAGTGCGAGCAAGTAAGCCTCCTTGAATTTGCGAACGGTCGTGCGAATGTATCTTTTTGTGTTACCCGCACGCCTTCGGGGGAACCCTGAAACCGGCCTTGTTGTGCGGTAGTGCGTTTTTCGTGGGCTAAACTCGCGCTTCCATGTTCGTTCATCACATCATTCAAACAGGTGAAGGCAGCCGGGGAGCCTGGCCCTGGCGTAGCCATACTTCGCTGACTGTTTGATTGCACGGCGCACGCCGTGCGCCCGCGGCGCCGGATCGATCCCCTCGACTCCGGGCCACCAGTGAATGACCTTGCCACCGACCGAAGGAGCGTCGGCCGGCAACTGGAGAACGAATCCGTGATCACCGAACTTGAATTCAAGAGCCTCAGCGCCCAGGGCTACAACCGCATCCCGCTGATGGCCGAGGCGTTTGCCGACCTCGAAACGCCTCTTTCCCTCTACCTCAAGCTCGCCCATTCGCAGGGCGGCGGCAAGCACAGCTTCCTGCTCGAATCGGTCGTGGGCGGCGAGCGCTTCGGGCGCTACAGCTTCATCGGCCTGCCCGCACGTACGCTGCTGCGCGCCAGTGGTTTCGGGGCCGATGCAGTGACCGAAGTGGTGACCGACGGGCAGGTCGTCGAGACCGCCGCCGGCAACCCGCTCGACTTCATCGCCGAGTACCAGAAGCGCTTCAAGGTCGCGCTGCGGCCGGGCCTTCCGCGCTTCTGCGGCGGCCTTGCGGGCTACTTCGGCTACGACACGGTCCGCCACATCGAGCGCAAGCTGGAAAAAAGCTGCCCGCCCGACACGCTCGGCTGCCCCGACATCCTGCTGCTGCAGTGCGAGGAGCTCGCCGTCATCGACAACCTCTCGGGCAAGCTTTATCTGATCGTCTATGCCGATCCGAAGCAGCCCGAGGCCTATGCCACCGGCAAGCGCCGCTTGCGCGAGCTGAAGGAAAAGCTCAAGTACTCGGTGAGCGCGCCTATCGTGAAGCCCACGCAGGCGCATCCGCCCCAGCGCAGCTTTGCCAAGGCCGACTACATCGCGGCGGTGGAACGGGCCAAGGAAATGATCGCCGCCGGCGACTTCATGCAGGTGCAGGTGGGCCAGCGCATCAGCAAGCGCTACACCGAGTCGCCGCTGTCGCTGTACCGCGCGCTGCGTTCGTTGAACCCGTCGCCCTACATGTATTACTACGACCTGGGCGATTTCCATGTGGTCGGCGCGTCGCCTGAGATCCTGGTGCGCCAGGAAAACACGGGCGAGGGCGAGCAGAAGATCACCATCCGCCCGCTGGCGGGCACGCGCCCTCGCGGCGCCTCGCTCGAACTCGACAAGGCAGCCGAGGTGGAACTCATCAACGACCCGAAGGAGCGCGCCGAACACGTCATGCTGATCGACCTTGCGCGCAACGACATCGGACGCATCGCCAAGACCGGCACCGTGAAGGTGACCGAGGCCTTCGCGGTGGAGCGCTACAGCCACGTGATGCACATCGTGAGCAACGTCGAAGGCACGCTGAAGGACGGCATGACCGCCATCGACGTGCTGAAGGCCACGTTCCCGGCCGGCACGCTGACCGGCGCGCCCAAGGTGCATGCGATGGAACTCATCGACCAGCTCGAGCCCACCAAGCGCGGCCTCTACGGCGGCGCCTGCGGCTACATCAGCTATGCCGGCGACATGGACGTGGCGATCGCCATCCGTACCGGCATCGTGAAAGACCAGATGCTGCATGTGCAGGCGGCGGCCGGCGTGGTCGCCGACTCGGTGCCCGAACTGGAATGGAAAGAAACAGAGGCCAAGGCGCGCGCACTCCTGCGTGCGGCCGAACTGGTCGAGGAAGGCCTGGAATGAGCACCGCACCCGATATTCAGAACGATTTTTCGCACGAGATCATCGGCGCCGCCGTCGAGGTGCAGCGCGTGCTCGGCACGGGGCTCGACGAGGGCGCCTACGCCGCGGCGCTGGCCATCGAACTGGCCGAGCGCGAGATCGGCTTCACCCGTGACGTGGCGTTGTCGGCCACCTACAAGGGCCGCTCGCTCGGCGAGGTGTACCGCGCAGGCTTCGTGATCGAGCAATCGGTCATCGTCGAGCTCAAGGCGGTCGACGTGCTGACCGACCTGCACCGCGCGCAGGTGCTCGCGGCGCTGCGTCTCTCGGGCCTCAAGCTGGGCCTTCTGATCAACTTCAACGTCTTTCCTGTGGTGAAGGGCGTGCACCGGATTGTGAGCAAGCCATGAAACTGCTGATGATCGACAACTACGATTCGTTCACCTACAACATCGTCCAGTACTTCGGCGAACTGGGTGCGGATGTGCAGGTGCATCGCAACGACGAGATCACCGTCGCGCAGATCGGCGAACTGATCGCCTCCGGCGTGACGCGGCTCGTGGTGTCGCCCGGGCCGTGTTCTCCCGCCGAAGCGGGCGTGTCGGTGGCCGCCATCGAGGCCTTCGCGGGCAAGCTGCCGATTCTTGGCGTGTGCCTCGGCCACCAGGCCATCGGCGCGGCCTTCGGCGGCAAGATCATTCGGGCGCAGCAGCTCATGCACGGCAAGACCAGCGAGATCACCACCACGCAAGAAGGCGTGTTCGCGGGCCTGCCCGAGAAGTTCATCGTCAACCGGTACCACTCGCTCTCGATCGAGCGCGAGAGCTGCCCGAAAGAATTGGCTGTCACCGCGTGGACCGACGACGGCGAGATCATGGGCGTGCGGCACACCGGATACGCGCATGACGTGCGCATCGAAGGCGTGCAGTTCCACCCCGAATCGATCCTCACCGAGCACGGCCACGCCATGCTCAAGAACTTCCTGGACTGACCCACCATGACCGACCGCTCTTCCCTCGTCGACCTGCGCAGCGACACCGTCACCCAACCCACGCCCGCGATGCGCGAAGCCATGATGGCCGCGCCGCTCGGCGACGACGTTTTCGGCACCGATCCGAGCGTCAACGCGCTGCAGGAAAAGATCGCCGCGCTGCTGGGCTTCGAGGCCGCGCTGTTCGTGCCGACCGGCACGCAGAGCAACCTCTGCGCGATCCTCTCGCACTGTGGCCGGGGCGACGAATACATCGTCGGCCAGCAGGCGCACTGCTACCGCTGGGAAGGCGGCGGCGCCGCGGTGTTCGGCAGCGTGCAGCCGCAGCCGCTGGACCACGCGCCCGACGGCACGCTGCCGCTCGCGCAGATCGAGGCGTCCATCAAGCCTGACGACGCGCACTTCGCGCGCACGAAGCTGCTGGCGCTGGAGAACACGCTGGGCGGCAAGCTGCTGCCGTTCGAGTACGTGCAGGCCGCGACCGATCTGGCGAAGAGCAAGGGTCTGCAGCGGCATCTGGACGGCGCGCGCCTCTTCAACGCCGCGACCGCGCAGGCTGCACTGAACAAGCGCAGCGACATCCGCGCCGAAGCCCGCCGCATCGCGCAGTGCTTCGACAGCGTGTCGGTCTGCTTCAGCAAGGGCCTGGGCGCGCCCATCGGCTCGGCGCTGGTCGGTTCGCGCGAGTTCATCGCGCGGGCGCACCGCATCCGCAAGATGGCGGGCGGCGGGATGCGGCAAGCCGGCTTGCTCGCAGCAGCGGCATCGCATGCGCTCGATCACCACGTCGATCGCCTGGCCGATGACCACGCGCTGGCCCACCGCCTCGCGCAGGGGCTCGAAGGTATCGAAGGCCTGAAGGTCGAGGCGCCGCACACGAACATCGTGTTCGTCGACCTCACGGGCGCGGCGCAGGCGCGTTCGTCGGAACTGCTCGCGAGCCTCAACAGCCAGGGCATCCTCGCGACGGGTCTCTATCGCCTGCGCTTCGTGACGCACCTGGATGTCGACGCTGCGGGCGTGGACCGGGCGGTTGCCGCGATTCGCGCCTTCTTCAAGTCCTGAACCCGGCGAGGACGCGATGCCTGATCTTCCCCATCTGCTCGCTTTCATCGCCGCCGGCTGGCTGCTGAACCTCACGCCCGGGCCCGACGTGCTCTACGTCGTGACGAATTCGCTGCGCTCCGGCGGGCGCGCCGGCATCGTGGCGGGACTCGGCATCACCGCCGGCTGCTTCGTCCACATCTTCGCGGCGGCGGTCGGTGTCGGCACGTTGATGGCCACGTCCGCGGCGGCCTTTACGGTGCTCAAGTACATCGGGGCGGCCTACCTGCTGTACCTCGGCGTGCGCATGGTGCTGTCGCGCGCGGCGCCGGCTACCGATCTCGACAAGGCCGCTGCCGCGGTGAGCGGGGAGCGCAGCCTCAAGGCGATCTTCCTCGGCGGCTTCTGGACGAACGTGCTCAACCCCAAGGTGGCGCTGTTCTTCCTGGCTTTCGTGCCGCAGTTCATCGCGCCCGGCGCCGACGACAAGGCCCTGTACTTCGTGCTGCTGGGCGTGCTGTTCAACCTCAACGCCATCCCCGTCAACGTGGGATGGGCTGTGGCGGCGGGCTGGATGGCGCGCCGAGGCGCCGTGCAGAAGGGCATGCACTGGCTCGACCGCGCCGCCGGCGTTCTCTTCATCGGCTTCGGCCTCAAGCTCGCGTTCACCGACGCACCGGCCGTTCGCGCCGGCCACTGACATCTACCGAGGAGACTCACCATGATCACCCCCCAGGAAGCGCTGCAGCGCACCATCGAGCACCGCGAGGTCTTCCACGACGAGATGCTGCACATCGTGCGGCTCATCATGAGCGGCGAGTGCTCGCCCGTGATGATGGCCGCGCTGATCACGGGCCTGCGCGTGAAGAAGGAAACCATCGGCGAGATCACCGCCGCCGCGCAGGTGATGCGCGAGGTCTCGACCAAGGTGCCCGTGGCCGACACCACGAACCTCGTGGACATCGTGGGCACCGGCGGCGACGGCTCGCACACCTTCAACATCTCGACCTGCTCGATGTTCGTCGCGGCCGCGGGCGGCGCGAAGGTCAGCAAGCACGGCGGACGCAGCGTGTCGAGCAAGTCGGGCAGCGCCGATGTGCTGGAGTCGCTGGGCATCAACATCAACCTCAAGCCCGAGCAGATCGCGCGCTCCATCGAACAATGCGGCATCGGCTTCATGTTCGCGCCCAACCACCATCCGGCGATGAAGAACGTCGCGCCGGTGCGGAAGGAGTTGGGCATCAAGACCATCTTCAACATCCTCGGGCCGCTGACCAACCCCGCGGGCGCACCGAACATCCTGATGGGCGTGTTCCACGCCGACCTCGTGGGCATCCAGGTGCGCGCGCTGCAGCGCCTGGGCACCGAGCATGCGATGGTGGTCTATGGCCGCGACGGCATGGACGAGATCTCGCTGGGCGCCGCCACGCTGGTGGGCGAACTCAAGAACGGCGAGATCCGCGAGTACGAATTGCATCCCGAGGACTTCGGCTTCGCGATGTCGAGCAACCGCGCGCTGCGCGTGGAAACGCCCGAGCAGTCGAAGGCGATGCTGCTGGGGGTGCTCGACAATCAGGCCGGCCCGGCGCTCGACATCGTGCTGCTGAATGCGGGCGCGGCGCTGTACGCGGCGAACGTGGTCGATTCGGTGGCCGCGGGCGTCGAGCGCTCGCGCGAAGTCATCGCCTCGGGTGCGGCGAAGGCCAAGCTCGCCGAACTGGTCAAGGCCTCCGCGACTGTCTGAGCCCCAGAGAAAAAAGAAAGCATCACAAGCCATGTCCGACATCCTCGACAAGATCGTTGCCGTCAAGCGCCAGGAAGTGGCGGCCGCGCTGAAGCGCGCGCCGCTCGAAGCCGTCCGCTTCGACGCTGAAAGCCGTGTGCTCACACGCGATTTCGAAGCCGCTCTGCGCGCCAAGATCGCTGCGGGCCAGGCCGCGGTGATCGCCGAAGTCAAGAAGGCCAGTCCGAGCAAGGGCGTGCTGCGCGAAGACTTCATTCCGGCCGACATTGCCCAGAGCTATGCGGAGGGTGACGGCAAGGTCAGCGCAGCGTGCCTCTCGGTGCTGACGGACAAGCAGTTTTTCCAGGGCAGCGTGGACTATCTCAAGCAGGCCCGCGCATCGTGCGACCTGCCGGTGCTCCGGAAAGACTTCATCGTCGATGCGTACCAGGTGTACGAGTCGCGCGCGATGGGCGCGGACGCGATCCTGTTGATCGCTGCATCCCTCGACGATGCGCAGATGAAAGACTTCGAAGCCATCGCGCGCGGGCTCGGCATGGCGGTGCTGGTGGAGGTGCACGATGCGGCGGAGCTCGATCGCGCGTTGAAGCTCAAGACGCCGCTGATCGGCGTCAACAACCGCAACCTGCGCAACTTCGAGGTGTCGATCCAGGCCACGATCGATCTGTTGCCGAAGATCCCGGCCGACCGGTTGCCGGTGACCGAATCGGGCATCGCCACGCGCGACGACGTTGCCGCGCTGCGCGCAGCGGGCGTCAATGCCTTCCTGGTCGGCGAAGCGTTCATGCGCGCCAAGGAACCCGGCGAGGCCCTCGCTGCGTTGTTCCAATGAGCGCGCAGGATCAGCTGTCGAGCAGCGATCCTGCCGACTGGGCGGTGGCGCCCGGTTGGCAGCCGTTGGTCGATGACTTCTTCGGCGGCGTCGTGGGGCAGAAGCTGCAGGGTTTTCTGCGTGAGCGCCTCGATGCCGGCGCCGTGGTCTTTCCGCCGCAGCCGCTGCGCGCGCTGGAGCTGACGCCGCCCGAAGACGTGCGCGTGGTCATCCTGGGCCAGGACCCGTACCACGGGCGCGGCCAGGCCGAGGGGCTCGCGTTTTCGGTGGCACCCGGCGTGGCGTTGCCGCCGTCGCTGCGCAACATCTTCAAGGAACTGCAGCGCGACCTTGGCACGCCGCCGCCGCAGTTTCCCAATCCGGGTGGCAGCCTGGTGAAGTGGGCGACCCATGGCGTGCTGCTGCTCAACACCTGTCTCACCGTCGAGGAAGCCCAGCCGGCGAGCCATTCGGGCCGTGGCTGGGAAGTGCTGACCGATGCCGTCATCCGACATGTATCGGAGGGCGCGAAACCTGTTGTTTTTATGCTCTGGGGCTCGCACGCGCAGAGTAAGCGTGCGTTGATCGACGTTAAGCGCCACAAGGTGCTGATGTCGAATCATCCGTCGCCTCTTTCGGCCTTGCGTCCGCCCGTGCCGTTCATCGGATGCGGGCATTTCGGTGAAGCGCGTGCCTGGCGGGAGGCGCATCAGGGAGGCGGCTGAATTCGCGGATAATCGCCGCGGTCAACGCCTCGTGCAGTTCTTCCGCTTCTTCTTGTCGCTGGGAGTTCTGGGTAGTCACAAAACCGTGCTATATTTCGAGGTTCGCCGGAGAGGTGGCCGAGTGGTTAATGGCAGCAGACTGTAAATCTGCCCTCTTACGAGTACGCTGGTTCGAATCCAGCCCTCTCCACCAGCGATGAATTTGGTTTCTAAGAGCGATTGGATCTAGCGCTTTGGGTGCCTTGAAGTGCCCCCGATGCGGGAGTAGTTCAATGGTAGAACCCCAGCCTTCCAAGCTGATGACGCGGGTTCGATTCCCGTCTCCCGCTCCAGAGACCCGGTTCGACGCCGGAAGCGATTGGTTAGACAAAAGCCCTTTTGGCTCAGTGGTAGAGCACTCCCTTGGTAAGGGAGAGGTCGCGGGTCCGATTCCCGCAAAGGGCACCAGTTTCTGGGGGTTGCAACGGCAGGTTTGCAACCCATCTGCATACGTTGAAATCGTTTTTTTCGGAGTCGAAAAATGGCAAAAGGTAAATTCACCCGCACCAAGCCGCACGTGAACGTGGGCACGATCGGTCACGTTGACCACGGCAAGACGACGCTGACGGCTGCGATCGCAACCGTTCTGTCGGCCAAGTTCGGCGGCGAAGCCAAGGCTTACGACCAGATCGACGCAGCGCCCGAAGAAAAGGCCCGCGGCATCACGATCAACACCGCGCACGTCGAGTACGAAACGGCCAACCGCCACTACGCTCACGTGGACTGCCCCGGCCACGCCGACTATGTGAAGAACATGATCACCGGCGCTGCCCAGATGGACGGCGCGATCCTGGTGTGCTCGGCCGCCGACGGCCCGATGCCCCAGACCCGTGAGCACATCCTGCTGGCTCGCCAGGTGGGCGTGGGTTACATCATCGTTTTCCTGAACAAGTGCGACATGGTCGACGACGCCGAGCTGCTCGAGCTGGTCGAAATGGAAGTGCGCGAGCTCCTGGACAAGTACGAATTCCCTGGCGACGACACCCCGATCATCCACGGCTCGGCCAAGCTCGCCCTGGAAGGCGACAAGGGCAAGCTGGGCGAAGAAGCCATCATGAAGCTGGCTGAGGCGCTGGACACGTACATCCCGACGCCCGAGCGCGCCGTGGACGGCACGTTCCTGATGCCCGTGGAAGACGTGTTCTCGATCTCGGGTCGCGGCACCGTGGTGACCGGCGCCGTCGAGCGTGGCGTGATCAAGGTCGGCGAGGAAATCGAGATCGTCGGCATCCGCCCGACCGTCAAGACCACCTGCACCGGCGTGGAAATGTTCCGCAAGCTGCTCGATCAAGGCCAGGCTGGCGACAACGTCGGCGTGCTGCTGCGCGGTACCAAGCGCGAAGAAGTCGAGCGCGGCCAAGTGCTGTGCAAGCCCGGCTCGATCAAGCCGCACACGCACTTCACCGCCGAGGTGTATGTGCTGTCCAAGGACGAAGGTGGCCGTCACACGCCGTTCTTCAACAACTACCGTCCGCAGTTCTACTTCCGCACGACGGACGTGACCGGCGCGATCGAGCTGCCCAAGGACAAGGAAATGGTCATGCCTGGCGACAACGTCAGCATCACCGTCAAGCTGATCAACCCGATCGCGATGGAAGAAGGCCTGCGCTTCGCCATCCGTGAAGGCGGCCGTACCGTGGGTTCGGGCGTCGTGGCAAAGATCCTCGACATCTAAGCCGAGCGTAAAGAGTACCGGAGGGGTATAGCTCAATTGGCAGAGCGTCGGTCTCCAAAACCGAAGGTTGTAGGTTCGATTCCTACTGCCCCTGCCACCTAGGTGGCACTCCGAAAAAAGCCCATCGTGACCCGATGGGCTTCGGCGTCTCAAGAGGCGCATTGAATTGAAGGTCGAAAGACCACAGGAAATCAGCCAAACATGGCCACTTCTCAAATCGAAACCGTGAGCACGGGCGCCGACAAGGCCAAATTGGCCGCGGCCGTGGTGCTGGCAGTGGGCGCCATCGTGGCGTTCTACCTGCTGTCGCGCCAAGGCTCGCTGGTGCAATGGGCTGCGCTGCTGGTCGGCCTGGCTGCGGCCGTGGGTGCCTTTGGCAGTTCGGAGAATGGCCGTCAGTTGTGGGCCTTCGGCCGCGACTCGTGGCGCGAGGTCAAGAAGGTCGTCTGGCCGACCCGCAAGGAAGCGATGCAGATGACGGCTTACGTGTTCGCCTTCGTGGCGATCATGTCCGTCTTCCTCTGGCTCACCGACAAGACGCTCGAATGGGTGTTTTTCGACCTCATTCTGGGCTGGAGAAAATAAGAAATGACCGACGACGTAGTTGAAACCACGCCGGAAGAGGAAAACACTCCAATTCTTGCTCCCGCTGCCAACCCTGATCTGCGTTGGTATGTGGTCCATGCCTATTCGGGCATGGAGAAGGCCGTTGAACGCAACATCCTCGAGCGCATCAACCGCGCCGGCATGCAGGACAAGTTCGGCCGCATCCTGGTCCCGACCGAAGAAGTGGTCGAGATCAAGAACGGCCAGAAGCGCACCACCGAGCGCCGCTTCTTCCCGGGTTACGTGCTGGTCGAAATGATCATGGACGACGAGAGCTGGCACCTGGTGAAGCACACCAACAAGGTGACGGGTTTCGTGGGCGGCGCCAAGAACCGTCCCGCCCCGATCTCGCAAAAAGAGGTCGAGGACATCGTCAGCCAGATGCAGCAGGGCACCGAGAAGCCGCGCCACAAGGTCGAATTCACCGTTGGCGAATTCGTGCGCGTCAAGGAAGGCCCGTTCACCGACTTCAATGGCACGGTGGAAGACGTCAACTACGAGAAGAGCAAGGTCAGCGTGTCGGTCATGATTTTCGGCCGCTCCACGCCCGTCGAACTCGAATTCAGCCAGGTCGAGAAGACCTGAGCCTCGGGCCGCAAGGCCTGAACCATTTCCGGCTGCGCGCTATCCGACTCGGCGCGCGGCCTTGAGCAGAAGAGTCGTTTAACCCCCGGGGAGCCCTGGCGAAAGCCGAGGCGATATCACCCGCAAGGAGCAAAAAATGGCGAAAAAAATCGTCGGCTTCGTCAAGCTGCAAGTGCCAGCTGGTAAGGCCAACCCATCACCACCGATCGGTCCCGCACTGGGCCAGCGTGGTCTGAACATCATGGAGTTCTGCAAGGCGTTCAATGCGCAGACGCAGAGCTACGAGCCGGGTCTGGCGCTGCCGGTGGTCATCACCGCGTTCGCCGACAAGAGCTTCACCTTCATCATCAAGTCGCCGCCAGCCGGCGTGCTGATCAAGAAGGCGATCAAGCTGGACAAGGGTTCGGCCCGCCCGCACCTGGACAAGGTCGGCAAGATCACGCGCGCTCAGCTCGAAGAAATCGCCAAGACCAAGATGAAGGACCTGACGGCCGCCGACATGGACGCCGCGGTTCGCACCATCGCCGGTACTGCCCGCTCGATGGGCGTGAATGTGGAGGGCGTGTAAATGTCCAAGATCACCAAGAAGCAAAAAGCGCTCGAAGGCAAGGTCGACAGCAACAAGCTGTACCCGCTGGCTGACGCGATCGGCATCGTCAAGGACGCCGCCACCGCCAAGTTCGACGAATCGATCGACGTGGCCGTGCAGCTGGGCATCGACGCGAAGAAGTCTGACCAGGTCGTTCGTGGCGCCGTCGTGCTGCCCAACGGCACCGGCAAGACCAAGCGCGTGGCCGTGTTCGCCCAAGGCGCCAAGGCCGAAGAAGCCAAGGCCGCCGGCGCCGACATCGTCGGCATGGACGACCTCGCTGCAATGGTCAAGGCTGGCGACATGCCTTTCGACGTCGTGATCGCTGCCCCCGATGCCATGCGCGTCGTCGGTACGCTCGGCCAGATCCTCGGCCCGCGCGGTCTGATGCCCAACCCCAAGGTTGGCACCGTGACCCCGGACGTCGCCACGGCCGTGAAGAACGCCAAGGCTGGCCAGGTTCAGTTCCGCGTCGACAAGGCCGGCATCGTGCACGGCACGATCGGCCGTCGCTCGTTCGACAACGACAAGCTGCAGGGCAACCTCGCCGCGCTGATCGACGCTCTGGTCAAGGCCAAGCCGGCGACCAGCAAGGGCGTGTACCTGCGCAAGGTGGCTGTGTCGTCGACCATGGGTCTGGGTGTCCGCGTGGACACGCAAACCATCTCGGCGAGCTAAAGAGATTTGCCCGGCTCCGGAAGGAGCAGGGCGAATGTGGTGGGTCGCGGCAGCTTCGGTTGCCGTGGGCCATCCAAGACCGCTGGTGTGCAGGGCGCTGCACTTAATTGCCGGATCGATCCTTCCGGTATCCAGCGCAGATGGCGATCCCGCTGCAAGGAATTTGATTTTTGTTCCGAAACAGTTGGTCGCTGCATGAAGCGCGATCCGAGGCCCCGGCCGAAGGTCGCATTAAAAGGAGTAGACCTTGAGTCTGAATCGCAGTGAGAAAGAAGCGGTCATCAGTGATGTGACCAGCCTCGCCGCTAAAGCTCAAACGCTCGTGATGGCGGAATACCGTGGCATTACGGTTGCCGATATGACCAAACTGCGCAGCGAAGCTCGCAGCAAGGGTGTGACCCTCAGCGTGTTGAAGAACACGCTGGCACGCCGTGCTGTCGCTGGTAGCGCATTCGAAGTCGTCGGTGACCAGATGACCGGTCCGCTGATCTACGGCTTTTCCGAAGACGCAGTGGCCGCCGCCAAGGTGGTGGCCGACTTCGCGAAGACCAACGACAAGTTGGTAATTCGCGGTGGCGCGTTTGGCGGCAAGGTCCTGGACGTCAACGGCGTGAAGCAACTGGCCAACATCCCTTCCAAGGAAGTGCTGCTGTCCCAATTGCTGGGCTTGATGCAATCCCCCGTTTCCCGTACGGCACGCGTTCTCGCGGCGCTGGCTGCGAAGCGTGGCGAAGGCGAAGCTGCACCCGTCGCCGATGCACCGGCAGAAGCGCAGGCTGCATAAGCCTTGCGTTTGAAATATTCAACCCAATTGTTAGGAAACAAAAATGGCATTCGATAAAGACGCATTTCTGACCGCGCTCGACAGCATGACGGTCCTGGAACTCAACGACCTGGTGAAAGCCATCGAAGAGAAGTTCGGCGTGAGCGCCGCAGCAATGGCCGCTCCGGCCGGCGCTGGTGGCGGTGCTGCCGCTGCTGTGGCTGAAGAACAAACCGAATTCAACGTTGTGCTGGCCGATGTCGGCGCGAACAAGGTGTCGGTCATCAAGGCTGTGCGCGAAATCACCGGCCTGGGCCTCAAGGAAGCCAAGGACCTGGTGGAAGCCGCTCCCAAGGCTGTCAAGGAAGCCCTGTCCAAGGCTGACGCTGAAGCCGCCAAGAAGAAGCTGGAAGAAGCCGGCGCCAAGGTGGAACTGAAGTAATTCAGACCCCCTAGAGGGCTGGAGGCGCCTGAAAAGGCCCTCCAGCCTTTGCCGCTTTCAGAGCGCACCCGAAAGACGCCATTCCGATGCGTTTTTCGAGTGTCTTCTGACCCCGACTGCAGAAGACCCCTTGGTTCGGGCGATGTGCAACGCATCGCTGTCCGCCAACGGCTGGTAGTGGCCAGCCGCCAAGCAGTGGTGCCGTTCGTCCCGGCATCGCTGACAAGTCGCTGAAGATCTCAAGCTCCGGAGCTCTCATGGCCCAATCGTCCGCGTACAGTTACACCGAACGCAAGCGCATCCGAAAAAGTTTCGGTAATCGCGACAGCGTCGTCGAAATCCCCTACCTGCTGCAGATGCAGAAAGACGCGTACACCGCGTTCCTGCAAGCCGGCATCGCCCCCAAACAACGCACCGTCGAGGGCCTGCAGGCCGCGTTCGATGCCGCCTTCCCGATCGTCTCGCACAACGGTTTCGTCGAGATGAAATTCCTCGAGTACAACCTGGCGAAACCGGCTTTCGACGTGCGTGAGTGCCAGACCCGCGGTCTGACCTTCGCCTCGGCCGTGCGCGCCAAGGTCCAGCTCATCATCTATGACCGCGAGTCGTCGACGTCGCAGTCCAAGGTGGTCAAGGAAGTGAAGGAACAAGAGGTCTACATGGGCGAAGTGCCGCTCATGACCGAGAAGGGTTCGTTCATCATCAACGGCACCGAGCGCGTGATCGTGTCCCAGCTGCACCGCTCGCCCGGCGTGTTCTTCGAACACGACAAGGGCAAGACGCACAGCTCGGGCAAGCTCCTGTTCTCGGCCCGCGTGATTCCCTACCGCGGTTCGTGGCTCGACTTCGAGTTCGACCCGAAGGACATGCTGTACTTCCGCGTGGACCGTCGCCGCAAGATGCCGGTCACGATCCTGCTGAAGGCCATCGGCCTGAATCCGGAATCGATCCTCGCGAACTTCTTCGTGAACGACAACTTCCGCCTGATGGACAGCGGCGCGCAGATGGAGTTCGTCTCCGAGCGCCTGCGCGGCGAAGTCGCGCGCTTCGACATCACCGACAAGTCGGGCAAGGTCGTGGTCGCCAAAGACAAGCGCGTCACCGCGCGCCACACGCGTGAACTCGAGCAGTCGAACACCACGCACATCAGCGTGCCGGAAGACTTCCTGGTCGGCCGCGTCATCGCCCGCAACATCGTGGACGCCGACTCGGGCGAAATCCTGGCCAAGGCCAACGACGAACTGACCGAAGCGCTGCTCAAGAAGCTGCGCACGGCCGGCGTGCAGGACATCCAGGTCATCTACACGAACGAACTGGACCAGGGCGCGTACATCTCGCAAACGCTGCGCATCGACGAAACCGTCGACGAGTTCGCAGCCCGCGTGGCCATCTACCGCATGATGCGCCCCGGCGAGCCGCCGACGGAAGACGCGGTGCAGGCCCTGTTCCAGCGCCTGTTCTACAACCCGGACACGTACGACCTGTCGCGCGTGGGCCGCATGAAGTTCAACGCCAAGGTCGGCCGCGACGAATCCACCGGTCCGATGGTGCTGACCAACGAGGACATCCTGGCCGTGGTCAAGATCCTCGTTGACCTGCGCAACGGCAACGGCGAAGTCGACGACATCGACCACCTGGGCAACCGCCGCGTGCGTTGCGTCGGCGAACTGGCCGAGAACCAGTACCGCACCGGCCTGGCCCGTATCGAGAAGGCCGTGAAGGAACGTCTGGGTCAGGCCGAGCAAGAGCCGCTGATGCCGCACGACCTGATCAACAGCAAGCCGATCTCGGCCGCGCTGAAGGAATTCTTCGGCGCCTCGCAGCTGTCGCAGTTCATGGACCAGACGAACCCGCTGTCCGAAATCACCCACAAGCGCCGCGTGTCGGCCCTTGGCCCGGGTGGTCTGACGCGTGAACGTGCAGGCTTCGAAGTGCGCGACGTGCACGTGACCCATTACGGCCGCGTCTGCCCGATCGAAACGCCCGAAGGCCCGAACATCGGCCTGATCAACTCGCTGGCCCTGTACGCCCGCCTGAACGAATACGGCTTCATCGAGACGCCGTATCGCCGCGTGGCCGACAGCAAGGTCACCAACGAGATCGACTACCTGTCGGCCATCGAAGAAGGCAAGTACGTCATCGCCCAGGCCAATGCGACCCTGGACAAGGACGGCGTGCTGACCGGCGACCTGGTCTCGGCGCGTGAAGCCGGCGAATCGATCCTGGTCGGTGCCGAACGCATCCAGTACATGGACGTGTCGCCCGCGCAGATCGTGTCGGTGGCTGCCTCGCTCGTGCCGTTCCTGGAGCACGACGATGCGAACCGCGCGCTGATGGGCGCCAACATGCAGCGTCAGGCCGTGCCCGTGCTGCGCCCCGAAAAGCCGATGGTCGGTACCGGTATCGAGCGCGTCTCCGCGGTCGACTCGGGCACCGTGGTCACGGCCACCCGTGGCGGTATCGTCGACTACGTCGATGCGACCCGTGTCGTGGTGCGCGTGAATGACGCCGAAGCGGCTGCCGGTGAAGTCGGTGTGGACATCTACAACCTGATCAAGTATCAGCGTTCGAACCAGAACACCAACATCCACCAGCGTCCCATCGTCAAGCGCGGCGACAAGATCGCCAAGGGCGACGTGATCGCCGACGGCGCATCGACCGACCTGGGTGAACTGGCCCTCGGCCAGAACATGCTGATCGCGTTCATGCCCTGGAACGGCTACAACTTCGAAGACTCGATCCTGATCTCCGAACGCGTCGTCGCCGAAGACCGCTACACCTCGATCCACATCGAGGAACTGGTGGTGATGGCGCGCGACACGAAGCTGGGCGCCGAGGAAATCACGCGCGACATCCCGAACCTGGCCGAGCAGCAGCTCAACCGCCTCGACGAATCCGGCATCATTTATGTCGGCGCCGAAGTGCAGCCGGGCGACACGCTGGTGGGCAAGGTCACGCCGAAGGGCGAGACCACGCTGACGCCTGAAGAGAAGCTGCTCCGCGCCATCTTCGGCGAGAAGGCTTCCGACGTGAAGGACACCTCGCTGCGTGTGGACCAGGGCTCGCAAGGCACCGTGATCGACGTGCAGGTGTTCACCCGCGAAGGCATCACGCGCGACAAGCGCGCCCAGCAGATCATCGACGACGAACTCAAGCGCTTCCGCCTTGATTTGAACGACCAGCTTCGCATCGTCGAAGCCGACGCGTTCGACCGTATCGAGAAGCTCCTGACCGGCAAGGTCGCCAACGGCGGCCCGAACAAGCTGGCCAAGGGCACCAAGCTCGACAAGGCCTACCTGGCATCGGTCGAGAAGTTCCACTGGTTCGACATCCGCCCGGCGGAAGACGAAGTGGCTTCGCAGCTCGAGTCGATCAAGAACTCGCTCGAGCAAACGCGCCACAGCTTCGACCTCGCGTTCGAAGAAAAGCGCAAGAAGCTCACGCAGGGCGACGAGCTGCCCGCGGGCGTGCTCAAGATGGTCAAGGTCTACCTGGCCGTCAAGCGCCGCCTGCAACCCGGCGACAAGATGGCCGGCCGCCACGGCAACAAGGGTGTGGTGTCCAAGATCGTTCCGGTCGAAGACATGCCCCACATGGCCGACGGCACGCCGTGCGACATCTGCCTGAACCCGCTGGGCGTGCCCTCGCGGATGAACGTGGGCCAGGTGCTCGAAGTGCATCTGGGCTGGGCCGGCAAGGGCATCGGCCAGCGCATCGGCGACCTGCTGCAGCAAGAGGCCAAGGTGGCCGAAGTGCGCAAGTTCATGGAGCAGCTGTACAACGGCTCGGGCCGTCCGGAAGACCTCGCCCAACTGAGCGACACCGACGTGCTCGCCATGGCGGCCAACCTGCAAAGCGGCGCGACGTTCGCCACGCCGGTGTTCGACGGCGCCTCGGAAGAAGAAATCCGCGGCATGCTGAAGCTCGCCTACCCGGACGACATCGCCAAGCTCAAGGGCCTGACCGATACGCGCACGCAGGCGTACCTGTACGACGGCCGCACCGGCGACCAGTTCGAGCGTCCCGTCACCGTCGGCTACATGCACTTCCTGAAGCTGCACCACTTGGTCGACGACAAGATGCATGCCCGTTCGACCGGCCCGTACTCGCTCGTCACGCAGCAACCGCTGGGCGGCAAGGCGCAGTTCGGCGGCCAGCGTTTCGGGGAAATGGAAGTGTGGGCGCTGGAAGCTTACGGCGCCGCCTACGTCCTGCAGGAAATGCTGACCGTGAAGTCCGACGACGTGCAAGGCCGTACCAAGGTGTACGAAAGCATCGTCAAGGGCGAGCATTCGATCGAAGCCGGCATGCCGGAATCGTTCAACGTGCTGGTCAAGGAAATTCGTTCGCTGGGGCTCGACATCGAGCTCGAGCGTTCTTAATTTGAAAAGGGAAAGAGTCTTATGAAATCGCTACTCGACCTGTTCAAGCAATTCACGCCCGATGAGCATTTCGATGCCATCAAGATCGGCATGGCTTCGCCCGAGAAGATCCGCTCGTGGTCTTTCGGTGAAGTGAAGAAGCCCGAGACGATCAACTACCGCACGTTCAAGCCCGAGCGCGACGGTCTCTTCTGCGCCAAGATCTTCGGCCCCATCAAGGACTACGAGTGCCTGTGCGGCAAGTACAAGCGCCTGAAGCACCGCGGCGTGATCTGCGAGAAGTGCGGCGTTGAAGTCACGCAGACCAAGGTGCGTCGCGAGCGCATGGGTCACATCGACCTGGCCGCGCCCTGCGCCCACATCTGGTTCCTGAAGTCGCTGCCGTCGCGCCTGGGCCTCGTGCTCGACATGACGCTGCGCGACATCGAACGCGTGCTGTACTTCGAAGCCTACGTGATCACCGACCCCGGCATGACCCCGCTGAAGAAGTTCGGCATCATGTCCGAGGACGACTACGACGCCAAGCGCAAGGAATACGGCGACGAATTCGTGGCCAAGATGGGCGCCGAAGGCATCAAGGACCTGCTGCAGGGCATCGAGCTCGACAGCGAGATCGAACGCCTGCGCGGTGACCTGACCGGCTCCGAAGTCAAGGTCAAGAAGAACTCCAAGCGCCTGAAGGTGCTGGAAGCCTTCCGCAAGTCGGGTATCAAGCCCGAGTGGATGGTGCTCGACGTGCTGCCCGTGCTGCCGCCGGACCTGCGTCCGCTGGTGCCGCTGGACGGCGGCCGCTTCGCGACCTCCGACCTGAACGACCTGTATCGCCGCGTCATCAACCGCAATTCGCGTCTGCGCCGCCTCTTGGAGCTGAAGGCTCCGGAAATCATCGCGCGCAACGAAAAGCGGATGCTGCAAGAGGCTGTCGACTCGCTGCTGGACAACGGTCGTCGCGGCAAGGCCATGACGGGCGCCAACAAGCGCGCGCTCAAGTCGCTGGCCGACATGATCAAGGGCAAGAGCGGTCGTTTCCGCCAGAACTTGCTGGGCAAGCGCGTCGACTACTCGGGCCGTTCGGTCATCGTGGTGGGCCCGACGCTCAAGCTGCACCAGTGCGGCCTGCCGAAGCTGATGGCGCTCGAACTCTTCAAGCCCTTCATCTTCTCGCGCCTCGAAGCCATGGGCATCGCGACCACGATCAAGGCTGCCAAGAAGGAAGTCGAATCGGGCACGCCGGTGGTCTGGGACATCCTGGAAGAAGTGATCAAGGAACACCCGGTCATGCTGAACCGTGCGCCTACGCTGCACCGTTTGGGCATTCAGGCGTTCGAGCCGATCCTGATCGAGGGCAAGGCCATCCAGCTGCACCCGCTCGTTTGCGCGGCCTTCAACGCCGACTTCGACGGCGACCAGATGGCCGTCCACGTGCCGCTGTCGGTGGAAGCGCAGATGGAAGCCCGCACGCTGATGCTGGCCTCCAACAACGTGCTGTTCCCGGCTTCGGGCGAACCGTCGATCGTTCCTTCGCAGGACGTGGTGCTGGGTCTGTACTACACGACCCGCGACCGCATCAACGGCAAGGGCGAGGGCCTGATCTTCTCCGACATCGGTGAAGTGCAGCGCGCGCTGGACGCCAACGAAGTCGAACTCACCGCCAAGGTGGCAGTGCGCATCACGGAATACACCAAGGACAAGGAAACCGGCGTCTTCACGCCGTCGACCTCGCTCGTGGACACCACCGTGGGCCGCGCGCTGCTGTCCGAGATCCTGCCGAAGGGCCTGCCGTTCTCGAACATCAACAAGGCGCTGAAGAAGAAGGAAATCTCCAAGCTCATCAACGTCTCGTTCCGCAAGTGCGGCCTGAAAGAGACCGTCGTGTTCGCCGACAAGCTGCTGCAGAACGGCTTCCGCCTGGCGACCAAGGCCGGTATCTCGATCGCGATCGACGACATGCTGGTGCCCGCCGAGAAGCACGGCATCATCGAGCGCTCCGCCAAGGAAGTGAAGGAGATCGAACAGCAGTACGTCTCCGGTCTCGTGACCTCCGGCGAACGCTACAACAAGGTGGTGGACATCTGGGGCAAGGCCGGCGACGAAGTGTCGAAGGTCATGATGGCCAAGCTCTCCAAGCAGAAGGTCATCGACCGCCACGGCAAGGAAGTCGAGCAGGAGTCGTTCAACTCCATCTACATGATGGCCGACTCCGGCGCCCGCGGTTCCGCAGCGCAGATTCGCCAGGTGGCCGGCATGCGTGGCCTGATGGCCAAGCCTGACGGCTCGATCATCGAGACGCCCATTACCGCGAACTTCCGCGAAGGCCTGAACGTGCTGGAGTACTTCATCTCCACCCACGGTGCCCGTAAGGGTCTGGCCGACACGGCGCTGAAGACGGCGAACTCGGGTTACCTGACCCGTCGTCTGGTCGACGTGACGCAAGACCTGGTCGTGACCGAGCAGGACTGCGGCACGCACGGCGGCTACCTGATGCGCGCGATCGTCGAAGGCGGTGAAGTGATCGAGTCGCTGCGCGACCGAATCCTCGGCCGCTCGGCTGCGGACGACGTGCTGCACCCGGAAAACCGTTCGGTGCTGCTCAAGGCCGGCGAGATGTTCGACGAAGACAACATCGAAGTCCTGGAAGCCCAGGGCGTCGACGAAGTCAAGGTCCGCACCGCGCTGACCTGCGAAACCCGCTTCGGCATCTGCGCGACCTGCTACGGCCGCGACCTGGGCCGCGGCGGCCTGATCAACATCGGCGAAGCCGTCGGTGTGATCGCGGCGCAGTCGATCGGCGAACCCGGCACGCAGCTGACGATGCGTACCTTCCACATCGGTGGCGCGGCATCGCGTGCGGCCATCGCTTCGAGCGTGGAAGCCAAGTCGAACGGTTCGATCGGCTTCAACGCCACGATGCGCTACGTGACCAACAGCAAGGGCGAGCTGGTCGTGATTTCGCGTTCGGGCGAGATCGTCATCCATGACGAACACGGCCGTGAGCGCGAACGCCACAAGGTGCCGTACGGCGCGACCCTGGCCGTCAAGGCCGACCAGCAGATCAAGGCCGGCCACGTGCTCGCCAACTGGGATCCGCTGACGCGCCCGATCATCACCGAGTTCGCCGGCAAGACGCAGTTCGAGAACGTCGAGGAAGGCCTCACGGTTGCCAAGCAGGTGGACGAAGTGACCGGTCTGTCGACCCTGGTCGTGATCGACCCGAAGCGCCGCGGCGCTGCCAAGGTCGTGCGCCCGCAGGTGAAGCTCATCGACGCCTCCGGCGCCGAAGTGAAGATCCCGGGCACCGACCACTCGGTGACGATCGGCTTCCCGATCGGCTCGCTGGTGCAGATCCGCGACGGCCAGGACGTGGGCCCCGGCGAAGTGCTGGCGCGCATTCCGGTCGAAGGCCAGAAGACGCGCGACATCACCGGCGGTCTGCCGCGTGTTGCCGAGCTGTTCGAAGCCCGTTCGCCGAAGGACAAGGGCATGCTGGCCGAAATGACCGGTACCGTGTCGTTCGGTAAAGAGACCAAGGGCAAGATTCGCCTGCAGATCACCGATCCGGAAGGCACGGTCTGGGAAGACCTCGTGCCGAAGGAAAAGAACATCCTGGTGCACGAAGGCCAGGTGGTGAACAAGGGCGAGTCCGTGGTCGACGGTCCGGCGGACCCGCAGGACATCCTGCGCCTGCTGGGTTCGGAAGAACTGGCGCGCTACATCGTGGACGAAGTGCAGGACGTGTACCGCTTGCAGGGTGTGAAGATCAACGACAAGCACATCGAGGTGATCGTTCGCCAGATGCTGCGCCGCGTCGTGGTCGACAACATCGGCGAGACCAGCTACATCTCCGGCGAACAGGTCGAACGCAGCGAAATGCTCAACACCAACGACGCCCTGCGCGCCGAAGGCAAGATCCCCGCGACGTTCACGAACCTGCTGCTGGGTATCACGAAGGCATCGCTGTCCACCGACTCGTTCATCTCGGCTGCTTCGTTCCAGGAAACGACGCGCGTGCTGACCGAAGCCGCGATCATGGGCAAGCGCGACGAGCTGCGTGGCCTGAAGGAAAACGTCATCGTCGGCCGCCTGATTCCTGCAGGCACCGGCATGGCCTACCACCAGGCCCGCAAGGTCAAGGACCAGATGGACGAAGCCGAGCGCCGCGCCATCGCCGAATCCGAAGCCGCCGAACTGGCGGGTTCCTCGAGCGATGCAACGACCACGGCCGACGCCAGCGAAGGCGCCGCGACCGAATAACCGGCTAGCATCACCGGCCATGACCGGTACCCCACGCCCCCCGACCGCCCCCGGTTGGGGGGCGTTTTTCTTTGTGCTTCCCATGAGGTGTCGTTTCCGATGAGCGTGTTGCCCGAATCGCTGGCCAGCTGGATCGTCATTGCGGTGCTGTTGTTCTGGTTTGTCGGTGCCTACAACCGGCTGGTGCGCCTGCGCGCGGCCGTGCTGCAGGCCTATGCGACGCTCGACGCGGCGCTGGGCAGGCAGCTCGATTTCGTCCAGGCCAGCATCAGCGCCGCGCCGCAGGAGAACCCGCCGTCGCAGGAACTCCTGTCGTCGATCGCGCCGCTGCAGGCGGCCACCACCCAGCTGGCCACCTTGCTGGGCGCTACGCGGCTGCACCCGCTCGATGCGGGCGGCATGGCCGCGCTGGGTACGGCGTTGCAGGTGCTGATCTCCGCCTGGCAGCGCCAGCATCCGGATGCGGTGACGGTTTTCGATGCCGACGGGACGCTTTCGCGCCCTGTGCCGGCGCAGCCTGGTACTGTCGCCGCGCCGAACGCGGCCGAGCCGATCGCCTGGCCCGAACCCTCGGCCGCCGCGGAAATCGCGCGCAGCCAGTTCAACCTGGCGGTGGGGCACTACAACGACGCGATCGTCCAGTTTCCGGCGCTGCTGGTGGCATGGGCCGTGCGTCTGCGTCCGGCCGCGCCCCTGCGCTGACGGGGCGTCCTTTCCTTCTTTACATTGCACGGCGTAATGCCTTTGGCCCGCCCGTTACCATCCGCCCCAACTTGTCAGAACTACCTTCCGATTCCCCCGGCAACGCAGCCCCCTCGCTGCAGCCACCGCTGTGGCGCCAGCTGCAATTGACGGCGGGTGCGCTCGCGTCCATTCGCGCCGGCACCTCGGGCTCCGTCGCTTTCGAGGCCGTCGAGCCCGCGCTGCGGCCCGGCGTGCAGGCGCTCGGCTTCCAGGTGCTGCGCTGGCTCGGCCGCGCCGAGGCGCTGCGCCGCCATCTGGCCAAGCGCACGCCGCCGCCGCTGCCCGATGCCTTGCTCTGCACCGCGCTGGGCCTCGCCTGGGACGCCGAACGCGCGCCCTACGAACCCTTCACGCTGGTCGACCAGGCCGTCGAAGCGGCCAAGCGCAACCCGGCGACCCGGGCGCAGGCCAGCTTCATCAATGCGTGCCTGCGCCGGTTCCTGCGCGAGCGCGACGAACTCGTGGCCATCACCGACCAGGAACCCGTCGCGCAATGGAACCATCCGCGCTGGTGGATCGAGAAGCTCAAGCGCGACCATCCCCGCGATTGGCAGCGGATCCTGAATGCGGACAACGCGCAGGCGCCGATGACTTTGCGCGTCAACACCCAGAAATCGACGGCGGCTGCTTATCTATTAGAGCTGGAGGCCGCGGGCCTCCCGGCCACGCGCATCGGTGCCAGTGGTCTCCAACTGGGACGCGCGCGGCCGGTGCAGCAATTGCCCGGGTTCGCCGACGGTGCCTGCTCGGTGCAGGACGCAGCCGCGCAGATGGCGGCGCCCCTGCTGCTCGATGGCCTGCTGCCGGCGAAGCCCGGCGCCGCGCCGCTGCGCGTGCTCGACGCCTGCGCCGCCCCCGGCGGCAAGACCGCGCACCTGCTCGAACTGGCCGGTCCGGGTGCCGCCGAGGTGATCGCCCTCGAGGTCGACGCCGTCCGCAGCCGCCGGATCGACGAAACCCTGAGTCGCCTCGGCTTGCAGGCCAAGGTGGTGGTGGCCGATGCAGCGCGTCCCGCCGACTGGTGGGACGGCACGCCTTTCGACGCCATCCTGCTCGACGCACCATGCACTGCTTCGGGGATCGTGCGCCGCCATCCCGACGTCCGCTGGCTGCGCCGCGAAAGCGACACCGCCCAGTTGGCCGCACAGCAGGCCGCGCTCCTGGCCGCGCTCTGGCCGCTTGTGCGGCCCGGCGGCCGTCTCCTTTACTGCACCTGTTCCGTCTTCCGGGAAGAGGGCTCGCAACAAATTGATGCGTTCCTTGCACACAACACTGACGCACGATTGCAACCGTCCCCGGGCCATTTGCTGCCCCAAAGCGGGGGGAATGTCCGTGGCGTCCCGGACAATCCCTCAGGTGACCACGACGGCTTCTTCTACGCCCTGCTTGAAAAACGCTGAGTCCGCTCGGCCGCGCCGAGCGGTCCTGCTGGCCGTGTTCCTGTTGGTCTGGGCACTGATGCTGGCGTGGCTCCCGGCCCCGGCCGCCGCCCAGAATCGCCCGGGTGCGGCGATCACCCAGATGCGCCTGGAGCAGGCCGACGACGGCGTCTACCTCAGCGCCGGCGTGCAGTTCGAGCTGCCCTCGCTGGTCGAGGAGGTGCTCGACAAGGGCATCGCCATCTACTTCGTGGCCGAGGCCGAGATGTACCAGGAGCGCTGGTACTGGACCGACCGCAAGGTCGCCCAGGTTACGCGCCACATGCGGCTGGCCTACCAGCCGCTCACCCGCCGCTGGCGGCTCAATGTGTCGCCGGTGCCGATCACCGGCGCTGCCGGCTTCGGCATTTCCCTGAACCAGAATTTCGACACCCTGGGCGACGCGCTGGAAGCCATCAAGCGCATCGGCCGGCTGCGCATGGGCGATGCGGCCGAGATCGGCGACGACCCGCTGCACCAGGTGACCTTCCGCTTCCGCCTCGATACCTCGCAGCTGCCGCGGCCGTTCCAGATCGGCGTGGTCGGGCAGGCCGACTGGAACATCTCGGCCGAACGCACCGCGCGCCTGGCGCTGGAGAAGCAGCGGTGAGCACTAAACCGCGCAGCGGCGCAGCGGCCACACCCGCCGCACGCCGCTCGCGCGCGATGCGCTGGGCCGTGGGCGTCGGCGCGGCCATGGTCACAGCCATCGGCTTGGTGCTGATGTTCCTGCTGGCCCAAGCCACCAACAACCGGGAGCTGTACGAGCGCTACTACGTGCGCCTGTTCGGCATCAATGTCGTGGTGGCGGTGCTGCTGGTGCTGGTGATCGGCTGGGTCGCCTTCAGGCTGCTGCGGCGGCTGCGCCAGGGCAAGTTCGGCAGCCGGTTGCTGATCAAGCTGGCGGCCATCTTCGCGCTGGTGGGCGTGGTGCCGGGGGCGCTGGTGTACGTCGTGTCGTATCAGTTCGTCGAGCGCTCGATCGAGAGCTGGTTCGACGTCAAGGTCGAAGGCGCGCTGGACGCCGGCCTGAACCTCGGGCGCGCCACGCTTGATTCCCTATCCGACGACCTCGCGACCAAGACCCGCGTCGCCAGCGCGCAGCTGTCGTCGGTGTCCGATGCGAGCGCCGGTCTCGCGCTGGAGCGCATCCGCGACCAGCTCGAGGCGAGCGACGTGGTGCTGTGGACGGGGTCCGGCCAGCTCATCGCCGGCGCGGGCACCTCGCGCTTCCAGCTCAACCCCGAGCGGCCGACCGCACAGCAGTTTCGCCAGGTGCGCCCCGACCGCCCGCTCGCACATGTCGAGGGGCTGGACGAAACCGCCGCGCCCGGCGCCGCACAACCCGTCGCGAGCGTGCGCGCGCTCGCCATGGTGCAGCGGCCCGGCTTCGACTTCGACACCGCACCGCGCTACCTGCAGGTCACACGGCCGCTGCCGCCGGCCGTGGTCAAGAACGCGCTGGACGTGCAGGAAGCCAATCGCGAATACCAGGAGCGGGCGCTCGCGCGCGGGGGGCTGCGCCGCATGTACATCGGCACGCTCACCCTGAGCCTGTTCCTCGCCGTGTTCGGCGCGGTGCTGCTGGCCGTGCTGTTCGGCAACCAGCTCGCCCGCCCGCTGCTCGTGCTGGCCGACGGCGTGCGCCAGGTGGCCGCCGGCGACCTGCGGCCCACCGCCGTGCTGCAGGGCAAGGACGAGCTGGGCGGCCTCACGCGCTCGTTCGCCGTCATGACGCAGCAGCTGGCCGATGCGCGCGGCGCCGTCGAAAAGACCATGGGCCAGCTCGACGCGGCCCGCGCCAACCTGCAGACCATCCTCGACAACCTGACCTCGGGCGTGATCGTGCTCGACGCCAAGGGCACGGTGCTCTCGACCAACCCCGGCGCCACCCGCGTGCTGCGCGCGCCGCTGGCGGCCTACGAAGGCCAGGCGCTCGTCGACGTGCCGGGCCTGGCCGACTTCGGCGCCAAGGTGCAGCAGCAGTTCGACGAGTTCCAGGTCGAGCGCATGCAGCACGGCCTGGACCACTGGCAGCACGCCTTCGAGCTGCACGCCACCGGCACCGACCTGCCGCAGCAGGACGGCGTGATCAACCTCGTTGCGCGCGGCGCGGAGTTGCCCGGCGCCGCGCGGCTGCTGGTGTTCGACGACATTTCCGAGATCGTGTCGGCCCAGCGCGCGCAGGCCTGGGGCGAGGTGGCGCGGCGCCTGGCGCACGAGATCAAGAATCCGCTCACGCCGATCCAGCTTTCCGCCGAGCGGCTCGAGATGAAGCTCTCGGGCAAGGTCGCGGCGCCCGAACAGGCGATCCTGGTGAAGTCGGTCAAGACCATCGTCGACCAGGTCGATGCGATGAAGCGGCTGGTGAACGAATTCCGCGACTACGCGCGGCTGCCCGCGGCCGACCTGAAGCCGGTCGACCTGAATGCGCTGCTGGCCGATGTGCTGCAGCTCTATCACGCCGAGAACCTGCCGATCGTGCTGCGCTCGGAGCTTGATGTGCGCTGCCCGCCGATCCGGGGCGACGAGCAGCAGATCCGCCAGGTCATTCACAACCTGCTGCAGAACGCGCAGGACGCCGCCGAGGCCGCGGCCAGCAGCACGGGCAGGGCGGGCGAGGTCGTCATCCGCACCCGGCTGGGCGATTCGGGCCAGCGCGTGCGCCTCACGGTGCAGGACAGCGGCCCGGGCTTTGCAGAAAATATTTTGAAGCGCGCCTTCGAACCCTACGTCACGACGAAAACAAAAGGTACCGGTTTGGGGCTCGCGGTGGTCAAGAAGATCGCGGATGAGCACGGCGCGCGCATCGAGCTTTCCAATCGCGTTGTCGACGGGACTGTGGCAGGGGCGCAAGTCTCGCTATCATTCGCGCTGGCAGGCGAGCCGCGGGCAGCGGCCGCTCACACCGAAGACTCGAAGTCTTCCACCGCCTGAGCGCCCACAAAATCCAGCGCGAGGGCGCTGGACGGGCCGGCGGACCAACACATACCAGCGCACACAACAAGCAGCACTCATGGCAAACATTCTCGTGGTCGATGACGAGCTGGGCATCCGGGACCTGCTCTTCGAAATTCTCAATGACGAAGGCCACAACGTGGAGCTCGCGGAGAACGCCGCCGAGGCACGCGCCGCGCGGCAACGCGCGCGGCCCGACCTCGTGCTGCTCGACATCTGGATGCCCGACACCGATGGCGTCACACTGCTCAAGGAGTGGTCCACCGCCGGGCTCCTGAGCATGCCCGTCATCATGATGAGCGGCCACGCCACCATCGACACCGCGGTCGACGCAACGCGCATCGGCGCCTTCGCCTTCCTCGAAAAACCGATCACGCTGCAGAAGCTGCTCAAGGCCGTGGAACAGGGGCTCGCACGCGAGAGCGCACGCCGCGCTGCGGCGGGTGTGGTGCCCACACCGGTCGGCGGTCATCAGGCGGCCGCGATCACCACGACGGGCGACAGCCTGCTGATGGCATCGCTGGCCTCGGTGCCGGTACCCGATGCCGGCCCGCAGTCGACCCAGAGCTTCGACCTCGACCGCCCGCTGCGCGATGCACGCGACGGCTTCGAGAAGGCGTACTTCGAATTCCACCTCGCGATGGAGAACGGCTCTATGACCCGCGTCGCAGAGAAAACCGGTCTGGAACGCACCCATCTTTATCGCAAGCTCAAACAACTTGGCGTCGATCTTTCAAGAGGCCGCAGAACCGCTGTATAATCTAGGGCTGCACACAATGGCCCGGTAGCTCAGTTGGTAGAGCAGCGGATTGAAAATCCGCGTGTCGGTGGTTCGATTCCGCCCCAGGCCACCACTCATCGCTGCGTAGGTTCTTCAAAAAGAGCACTGCGGAGCCAAAAAGCCCTAAGCAAATCAACTGCTTAGGGCTTTTTGCATTTCTGGGCCGTCGCCGGCCTTGGCGGGGGAGCGTTTTTATCCCTTACCGGGCGGTGCATGTACCCGCCCTAGAAAATCCCGCGTCAGCGTCACCACTTCATCGAGGTGCGTCTCCAGCAGCCAGTGCCCGCCGTCCAGCAGATGGAACTCGGCGTCCGGCAGATCCCGAAGATAGGCGCGCCCTGATTTCTCCGGCATGTAGTGATCCTGCGGCCCCCACATGATCAGCGTCGGCGGGCGGTGCTCGGCCAAGTATTGGCGGTGCTGCGGGAACCAGGCGCGGTTCTCCTTCAGCCCTGCGATCAGGCTGATCGCGATCTCCCTGCGCTCGGGCGTCACCAGCGACCAGTGCAGCTTCCACAGGTCGGGAGGAATGCGCTCGGCAAGCTCGGGCCTCACTGCGTTGAGAAACTCCTCCTTGAACACCTCTTCGGTGATCGCCTCGGCCAGCTTCGCGCGCATCTGCGCCACCGGCAGCGTCCAGGTGTTCTCGATCTCGGCGTACTTCGGCCCCAGCGCATCCTCATAAGGAATGTCGCCGTTCTGGATGATGAGCGCCACCACGCGCTCGGGTGCCTTGATGGCCAGGCGCGCGCCGATCGGCGATCCGAAGTCGTGCAGGTACAGGGCGAAGCGTTCGATGCCAAGCGCTTTCACGAAGCGATCGAGAAAATCCGCATAGCCATCGAAGCTGTAGTCGAAGCCCTTCGGTGTCGCGCTGTAGCCGGCGCCGGGATAGTCCGGCGCGACCAGCCGCCAGCGGTCGGCCAGGCGCGGCATGAGGTTGCGAAATTCGTACGATGAACACGGGTAGCCATGCGGCAGCAGGACGACGGGCGCATCGCTCGGCCCGGCCTCGCGGTAGAAGGTTTCGACATCGCCAACCCGGATGCGGCGGTGCCGCATGTGAATGTCCATGCGTTTCTCCTGTTCGTTGGCCGGCCGGACCCATGTCCGGCGCGGCATGGCAGGAGGTTAAAAATTCTTTGGCTCGTGTCGACGGTCGGCGTGTACCGACGGAGTTCGTAGGTCGAGATCGAGATCGAGATCGAGAAAGGCGCAGGCGCGCGGCGCTTCAGGCCCGCTTCTTGAAGTGCATCGACGCGCCGCTCGCGCGCGCCAGCGCTTCCGCCGATTCGAGAAGCACGGGTCCCAGTTCCAGCATGCGTTCCTCGGTCAGCCGTACCAGCGGCCCCGCGATCGTGATGACGCCGATCACCGCGCCGTTGCCGCCGCGCACCGGCGCGGCCATGGCCGTCATCGCGGGGGCGAACACCTCGCTGATCATCGAGAAGCCGCGCTTGCGCGCCGCGCGCAAGAAAGCCAGCAGTGCCTTGACGGTGGTCGGCGCTTTCGGGCCGAAGTCCTCGGGTTGTCCGAAGCCTTGCCGGGCGACCAACTGGAGCGCCTGTTCGTCCGTCATCGTCGAGAGCCACGCGTGGCCGGCCGAGCTGGAGGAGAGGTTGACCGACAGGCCCATGTCCGGGTCGTAGCGCAAGCCCCGCGTGGCGCCTTGCGCCTTGGCCACGAAGGTCAGTTCGTCGCCATCGACCACGGCCAGCCGCACCAGTTCGCCCGAGCTGGCCGCGAGCCTGTCGAGCAGCGGCTGCGCGATGTCCACGATGCCGCTGTTGCTCAGGAAGCTCAGGCCGAGCGACACGAGCTTGATCGTGAGCATGTAGTCGCCATGGCTCTGGTCCTGCCGTACATAGCCGCAACGGACCAGTTCGCTCAGCAGGCGATGGGTGGCGCTCAAGGGCATTTCCAGCTCGGCGGAGAGTGCCGACAGCGCTCGGCCTTCAGGGTGGCCGGCAAGGTGTTCAAGCACCTTGAAGCTGCGTTCCAGTATGGCGGTCATGCGGTCAACTTTAGCATTTTGCCAAGTGTTTTCACTAGTAGAAAGATTTTCCACTTGCCGATTAAGATCGCGCCGCCAGAGGTCGGGGCGCCAGTGGATGGCCCCGACATGCCCCCCTCACATCGAAGCTGGAGATCCAATCTTGAGAACGCTTTACCGCTCGCTGGCCACCGCCGGCCTGGCCCTCGCACTGGTCGTTCCCGCCTTGGCACAGGCGCAGCAGGAACGCGTGATCCGCTTCGGCCACCTGAACAACGCCGACCACCCCGTGAGCTTCGGCGTCAAGCGATTCGCAGAACTGCTCTCAGCCAAGAGCAGCGGCAAGATGAAGGTCCAGGAGTTCCCCGCCTCCCAACTGGGCAACGAGATGCAGCAGCAGTCGGCCCTGCAAGGCGGCGTGCAGCAGATGTCGGCCCCCGCCACCACTTCGCTCGCAGGCATCGTCAAGGAGTTCGGCCTTGTCGACTTCCCCTTCTCGGTGAACTCCTTCGCGCAGGCCGATGCATTGCTTGATGGACCGTTGGGGCAAGCGCTGATAGCCAAGCTCCCCGAGAAGGGTCTCGTTGCCCTGGGCTACTGGGACCTGGGCTTTCGCAACGTCACCAACAGCAAGCGCCCCATCACCAAGCCCGAAGACCTGGAAGGTTTGAAGATCCGCGTGATTCCGAATCCCGTGTTCCTGGAGACCTTCAAGGCCTTCAAGGCGAATCCGGTGCCGATGCCCTTCGCCGAGCTGTACGGGGCCCTGGAGTCGAAGGCGGTGGACGGTCAAGAGAACCCGTACGCCGTGATCCTCTCGAACAAGTTCTATGAGGTGCAGAAGTTCGTGAGCGCCACGAACCATGTCTATGCCGCAAACATCGTGCTGGTGAGCAAGAAGTTCTGGGACTCGCTCACGCCCGCCGAGCAGAAGATGATGAATGACGCGGCCAACGAGGCACGCGGTTACCAGCGCCAGGTCAGCCGCGCCGCAGCGCAGAAGGCCGTGGGCGACCTGCAGGCCAAGGGCGCCCAGTTCAACGAACTCACGCCCGCCGAGCAGGCCCGCATGCGCACCGTCGCCAAGCCCGTCATCGACAAATTCGCCGCTCAGTACGACCCCGCCATCGTCAAGCTCTACAACGACGAACTCGCTCGCATCCGCAAGCCATGACCGCCCGGCCA
This sequence comes from Variovorax sp. RKNM96, assembly GCF_017161115.1. Lineage (GTDB taxonomy): Bacteria > Pseudomonadota > Gammaproteobacteria > Burkholderiales > Burkholderiaceae_C > Variovorax. The sequence continues at coordinate 759,190 of NZ_CP046508.1, forward strand.
CTCGCGCTCGCCGCGAACAACGCCACGGGCTGACGCCGACCTCTCCGGCCGGCATTCCTCATCCACACGCTGCTCCTGCCGGCCGCTGCCGAGCAGCCAATCCGCTCTCGGGGAAGTGTCCCCGTGGGTCCCGCTTCGACCAAAAAAGGAGACACCCTTGAAATCTTCCAGATCCTTCCTCTTCGGACTTGCATCGACCGCGGCGCTCGCGCTGGCGGTGACCGCCTGCGGCGGCGGCAGCGGCGGTGGTTCGTCGTTCGCGGGCTTTCCGATCCAGCCTGTCGCGCCGGCCGCACCGACCACGCCCACCGCACCGACCGACGAAGTGCCGGTACAACCGACCGACCCCGTGGCCGAGGCGGACGACAGCTTCGACACCTACTACAACGTCTGCCGCGGCACGAATCCCAAGTGCTACAACAACTGGGGCGCGTTCGATACAACGCCCGATCGCGTGCTGGTCTACTCGCGCACTGCGGGTCCGCGCCACGCCGTGCTCGGTACGCCGATGGGTGCCGGCCTGAACCCGGTGATGAACCCCGACAACGTCATGCAGGCCGGCCTCGTGCGCATGCTCACGGCCGAGGGCATCACCGTCGACTGGACCGAAGACGTGGCCGTCCTCGGCAGCCGCATCAACAACTACAAGGCCATCATCTTCGCGAGCTCGAACCGCGACACCTTGTGGAACGGCGCGGTCACCACGAGCCAGGACGCAGCACGCACAGCCTTGCGCAACTACATGCGCCGCGGCGGCGGCTTCGTCGGCCTGCACAACGCCTTCGGCGCCGAATACAACTGGCCCTACTACGAAGGCCTGCTGGGCAACGCGAACTTCTACAACCACGGCCCGAACCGCGCAGGCGATGTCGAGATCGTCTCCGACGACCCCTCGACCAAGGACGTGCCCAAGCGCTTCTCCTTCCAGGACGAGTGGTACAACCTCACGCCCTTCCCCACGAAGGTGAAGTTCCTCGCCAAAGTGGACACGTCCACGCTGAAGCCCTTGACCTCCGCGCCGCACCCCGGCCACGCGGACTTCCATCCGGTCGCCTGGTGCCAGTACTACGACGGCGGCCGCGCATGGCTCACGACCCTCGGCCACAACGCGCACTCGTTCACCGCGGACCTCTCGGGCGTCGGCGCCATCGAGTTCCAGAAGCTGGTCGTGCAGGGCGTCAAGTCGGCGATGGGCCTCACGCCTTTCTGCACCGAGTAACGGCGACCGGTCCGCTCGAACACACCCGTTCCAACCTTCAACGAGTAGAGACATCCATGAAGAAAAAATCATTGGTCACGCTGCTTATTTCCTGCGGCGTGCTCGCATCGCCGTTGCTGATCACCGCGTGCGGCGGCTCATCGGGCGGAGGCTCGCCTTCGTTCCCGGTGGTGCCGGCACCGCCCGCGCCGCCGCCCCCGGGGCCCGGCACACCGCCACCACCGCCGCCCGCACCCGCAACGCCCTCGGCGAACCTGTCGGACTGCTGCACAGCGGGCGACAAGGATTTCCCGAAGGTGGGCGGCAACCTGGGCAACCAGAACTACTCCAGCCTCGCGAAGATCGACAAGGCCCAGGTCGCCAAGCTCGGCGGCGCCTGGGTCAACCAGATCGAAGGCGGCATGGCCACCGGCAACAACCAGAGCACCACGGTGGTGGTCGACGGCACCATCTACATCGAGTCAGCAGTCGGCAACGTGATCGCGGTGGACGGCAAGACCGGCCTCACCAAGTGGAAGTGGACCACGCCCTACGGTTCGATCACGCGCCGCGGCGTGGCGGTCGCGAAGGACCTGGGCCTTGTGTTCACCGTCGCCACCGGCAACCGCCTCGTCGCGCTGCGCACCGACACCGGCGCCATCGCCTGGATCAAGCAGTACCCCAGCAGCGCCACCGACCCCGACTATCAGGGCGCGCTGCAGAAGGTGGCGCTGGTCTATCACGACAAGCGCCTCTTCCTCGGCACCAACGACGGCAACCGCGGCGCCGCGTTCTCGGCCGATGCACTCACCGGCAAGGTGCTGACTTCGTTCTGGGGCGTGCCACGCGCCGGCGAGATCGGCTACGACACCTGGGGCGGCGCGGCCGAATCGGACCGCGCGGGCGCCACGCCGTGGATCCACCCCGCGGTGGACCCCGAGCTCGGCCTCATCTACTGGACCTTCGGCAACGTGCGCGGCGGTTCCTCGCAGAACGGTTCCGCGCGCCCGGGCTTGAACCTGTTCGCCAACTCGTTGGTCGCGCTCGACCTGAAGACCGGCGAATACAAGTGGCACTTCCAGTCGGTGCACCACGACATCTGGGACATGGACAACGTGATGTCGCCCGTGCTCGCCGACGTGAAGATCGACGGCAAGGACCGCAAGGTCGTCATCTACGGCAGCAAGACGGGCATGTACTACATCCTCGATCGCAAGGACGGCAGCGCGCCGCTGGGCATCGACGAAGTACCCGTGAAGCAGGATGCCCGCCAGGCCAGCTGGCCCACGCAGCCGCTGCCGCGCCAGGGCGCATGGACCGAGACCTGCATCGTCGACCAGCCGCTGGGCACCGCCATCCCCGGCGACCCCAACCGCGCCGTGCCCAACTACGTGAAGGGCTGCCTGTACGACGCGCACTGGGACGTGCCGATCCTCTCCATCCCCGGACACGGCGGCGGCGCGAACTGGAACCATCAGGCCTTCAGCCAGCGCACCGGCCTCGTCTACACGGGCATGGGCTACGTGTCGGCCGCGCACTCGCTCACCGAGTCGAGCAACGGCCTGCGCCCGCCGGGCACCTACATGACGGGCGCGGTGGTGGCGGTCGATCCGAGCACCAACCTCGTGAAGTGGAAGAAGCAGATGCCGTACTCGCTCGCGCACGGCAACGGCATCCTGGCCACCGCGTCGAACCTGCTCTTCATCGGCCAGCCCGACGGCAACCTGCTCGCAATGGACGCCAACGACGGCAGCGAGCTGTGGCGCTTCCAGACGGGCGCGGCCATCAGCGCGAGCCCGATCGCCTACGAGATCGACGGCGAGCAGTACGTCGCGGTGTATTCGGGCGGCACGAGCATCCCGTACGGCGACTCGGCGCCGCGCGGCGACCGCCTGTGGGCATTCAAGGTCGGTGGCACGGTGCAGCCGCCCGCAACGCCGACACCGCCTGTCGTGCGCCGGCCGGTGTCCGGATCGGCGGTGGAGGGCGCGGCGCTGCCGACGCCCAACACCGTGTTCCTGGCGCGTGTGCAGACCCCCGCGAACGCGCCCGGAGCCACCGAGTCGACGGCAGTGAATGCCATGACGCCGACCTTCATGCGCGTGCCGGCCAACACCACGGTGACCTTCACCAATCCGGCAGCGAATGCCAACACGCACTGCGCGACGCAGTTCTTCGAAGGAAGGTTCAACTTCCGCCTGGCACCGGGCCAATCGGCGAACCACACCTTCGACACGCCCGGCGAGTACTTCTACAACGACTGTCATAGCCCGCGTCCTACGGGCAAGATCGTCGTATATTGATACCGTCCCTCAACCCCAACCACTGAAGGAGCAATGCGATGAAATGGTGCAAGCCTGAGTTCGAAGAGCTGCGTTTCGGCTTCGAGATCACGATGTACATCTCTGCTCGCTGAGAGCGGACCACAACGGCACCGGCTTCCACCGGTGCCGTTTTTTCTTGGGCATATGAAGATATTGGTTCTAGGTTCGGGGGCGGGCGGCGGTTTCCCGCAATGGAATTGCAACTGCCGCCTCTGTGCCGGCCAGCGAACCGGACAGGTGCGGGCAAGCCCTCGCACGCAAAGCTCCATCGCCGTGTCCGCCAATGGCGACGACTGGGTCCTGCTCAATGCCTCGCCCGACATCGGCGCGCAGCTGCGCGCATCGAAAGCACTGCAGCCACGCCACGGCGTGCGCCACTCGCCGATCCAGGCGGTGGTGCTGATGGACTCGCAGATCGATCACGTTGCAGGCCTTCTCAGCTTGCGCGAAGGACCGCGGCTGCAGCTCTATTGCACGCCCGAGTCGTACGAAGACCTCACCGGCAGCCTGCCGCTCTTGAATGCGCTCGACAAATACTGCGGCGTGACCTGGCACCCGATGCCGCTCGAGCCCGGCGGTGGCGCGTGGCACGAAATCGCCGGCCTTCACCTGCAAGCGGTGCCCGTTCCCGGCAAGGCGCCGCCGTATTCGCCGCGCCGCCAGACCGAAGCGCGCAGCGACAACGCCGCCGTGCTCATCGAAGACCCGGCCACCGGCAAGCGCGTGCTCTACGCACCGGGCCTCGCACAGGTCGGCGATGCCGAGCGCAAGAGCCTCGATGCCTGCGATTGCGTGCTGGTCGACGGCACCTTCTGGACCGAAGACGAGATGCTCACCGCGGGCCTGGGCACCAAGCGCGCCGCCGACATGGGCCACCTGCCGCAATGCGACGGACCGCACGGCCCCGGCATGCTGAAAGCGCTCGACGCCTGCGCTGCAAGGCGCAAGGTGCTCATCCACATCAACAACAGCAATCCCATCCTCGACGAAGACGGCGCGGAACGCGCGGAGCTCGTGCGCCGCGGCATCGAGGTCGCCTTCGACGGCATGGAACTGGAGATCTGAACAAGTGACGCAGCAGCAACAGCACCAGGACGCGTGGTCCCCGCAGGTCTTCGAATCGAACCTGCGCGCCATGGAGTCGCGCTACCACAGCCATCACCCCTTCAACCGCCGGCTCAATGCGGGCGAGTTGCAACCGTTCCAGGTGCGCGGCTGGGTGGCGAACCGCTTCTATTACCAGTGCCGCATCCCGGTGAAGGATGCGGCCATCCTCTCCAACTGCGACGACCGTGCGACGCGCCGGCGCTGGGTGGTGCGCATGCTCGACCACGATGGGCATGACGGCCACGAAGGCGCCAACGCCGGCGGCATCGAGATCTGGACGCGCCTGGGCGTCGCCACCGGCCTGCAGCGCGACACATTGGAATCTCATGCGCTGGTGTTGCCCGGCGTGCGCTTCGCTGTCGATGCGTACGTCAACTTCGCACGCACCGCACCGTGGCAGGAGGCGGTGATCTCCTCGCTCACCGAGATGTTCGCGCCACGCATCCACAAGGACCGGCTCGCGGGCTGGCCCACGCACTACCCGTGGATCGACACCTCGGGCCTCGATTACTTCCGCACCCGCATCCCGCTGGCCGACCGCGACGTCGAGCACGGCCTGGAGGTTGCGATGCAGTGGTGCACCACGCGCGAGCGGCAGGAGCGCGCGTTGCAGATCCTGGGCTTCAAGCTCGACATCCTCTGGGCCATGCTCGATGCCATCGAGCGGGCCTATCCCGACGATCTTGCGAAAGAGCAGCAGCCATGACCACGCCATGGACCGACAGCGCGCAACCGTCGCTGGCCACGATGTACCGGCTGCAATGGGAAGACGCGCAGCAATGCCATGTGCTGCTGTTCCCCGAAGGCATGATCAAGCTGAACGGGCCGGCGGCGGAGATCCTCAAGCGTTGCGATGGCAAGACCTCCGTCGCCGCGCTCGTCACCGACCTGGAGACCACCTTCGGCGAAGCCGACCTGCGCGCCGACGTGATCGAGTTCCTGGAGCAGGCCCATGGACGCCACTGGATCCGGTGACACCCTTACCCAGCACGGCAGTGTTGCCGCGAAGCCGCCGCTGTGGCTGCTCGCGGAGCTGACCTACCGCTGCCCGCTGCATTGCGCGTTCTGTTCGAACCCGGTGGACTACACGCAATACAGCAACGAGCTCGGCACGGACGAGTGGATCCGCGTGTTCCGCGAAGCACGTGCGATGGGTGCGGTGCAGCTGGGCTTCTCGGGCGGCGAGCCGCTGGTGCGCGACGACCTCACGGAGCTCGTCGCGGCGGCGCACGAGCTGGGCTTCTATACCAACCTCATCACCTCGGGCGTGGGCCTCACGCCGCAGCGCGCCGGGGCGCTGAAGAAAGCGGGGCTCGATCACATCCAGCTCTCGTTCCAGGACTCGAGCCGCGAACTCAACGACTTCCTCAGCTCGACCAAGACCTTCGACCTCAAGCAGCGGGTGGCCCGCACGATCAAGGACCTCGGCTACCCGATGGTGCTGAACTGCGTGATGCACCGCTACAACCTGCCGCACGTAGGCCGCATCATCGAGATGGCCGAGTCGATGGAGGCGGATTTTCTCGAACTCGCCAACGTGCAGTACTACGGCTGGGCATGGCGCAACCGCGAGATGCTGATGCCCACGCGCGCGGCGCTGGCCACCGCCGAAGCCGTGGTCGACGAACACCGGCCGCGCCTCGATGGCCGCATGAAGATCCTCTGGGTCGTCCCCGACTACGCCGAGGGCAAGCCCAAGCCCTGCATGGCCGGTTGGGCCAGCGTGTTCCTCGTGGTCGCCCCTGATGGCGTGGCCTTGCCGTGCCACAGCGCGCGCATGCTGCCGGGGCTCGACTTTCCGAGCGTGCGCGATCACTCCATCCGCGAGATCTGGCAAGAGAGCCCGGCGTTCGGCGCCTACCGCGGCACCGGCTGGATGAGCAGCACCTGCCAGAGCTGCGAAGACAAGGAGAAGGACCACGGCGGCTGCCGCTGCCAGGCGTTCCTGCTCACCGGCGATGCGGCCGCCACGGACCCGGTCTGCCCGAAGAGTCCGCAACATGCCGAGGTCGAGGCGATGGTCGCCGCGGCGGTGGACCCGCGAGAGGTCAGTGCGCCGATCCGCTTCGTTCCGGGCGCACGGCGCGCGGGCGAACTCGTCTTCCGCACGGACGCCAATGCGCGAGGTTGAGCTGGTTCGCGCATGACGATCGTCCATCGCCTGCCGTTGAGCGGTGGCCATGTCATGCATGTCGAGGAGCACGGCAATCCGCGCGGGTTGCCTGCGCTGGTGCTTCACGGCGGGCCCGGCTCGGGGAGTTCGCCGCTGCTGCGCAGCGGCTTCGACCCCACGCGCTACCGCATCATCTGTCCCGATCAACGCGGCGCTGGCCGCAGCACACCCGCAGGGTCGATCGCGCACAACACGCTCGCCGACCTGCTCGATGACCTGCGGCTGCTTCGCGCGCATCTGAAGGTCGACCGGTGGCTGGTGGTCGGCGGATCATGGGGCGCCACGCTGGCGCTCATGCACACGCTCGACCAGCCTTCGGCCGTGGCGGGCCTCCTGCTGCGCAACGTGTTCCTGGCCCGCGCTTCGGACATCCACGATTTCTTCGCCGAAGCTGAGCGGCACGGCGGCCCCGAATGGCGCGTGCTGTGGGACGAAGCACGGCGAGGGCAATGCTCGATCACAACGGTGCTCGCGGACATCTTCGCGCATGGAACGTGGGAGGTGCAGCGGCATGCCGCGCTCTGCTGGTCCGACTGGGAGCAGCGCATGTCGGGTGGGAGCGCCGCACCGCCGGGCGATGGCGCCGCATTGCAGCGGCTGGTGTTGCGCTACCGCGTGCAGAGCCACTACCTGCGCCACGGATGCTGGCTCGATGCGCCCACGTTGTTGGAGCGATGCGCCGCGCTGCCTGAGGTTCCCACGCTCATCGTGCACGGCACGCACGACGCACTGTGCCCGCCGCAAGGCGCGCAGGCGCTCGCGAACGTCCTGCAGGGCCGGGCCGCTCTGCAATGGGCGCAGGGCGCGGGGCACAACCCCACGCATCCTGCCCTTGCCGCAGCGATGACAAAGGCGCTGCGAGACTACGCGGACACGCAGGCCTTCAGCGCAGACGCTCCTTGAGCGGATCGCCGATCAGCGCCACGCGGCGGTCTTTCCGGCGCGTCCAGAGCCGCTCGTTGCCGTGGCCGTCGTCGGCGGCGAAGAGCACTGCATCGCCCAGCGCGCGAAAGCCCAGGGGCAGCGCGTTGCGCGCACCGCCGGCCACGTCGGCAATCGCGCGCGTGCCGGCCGTGGTGCCGTCGCTGCTCCATGGCTCGACGCCCGTCGCGCCACCGCCGTTCGCGGAGAACCACAGCTGCGAACCGATCACCGAGAAGCGCGCCGGCGATCCGCTCTCGGCGCCCGGTGCGATGTCCTTGACCAGCACGGTGCCCTTGGCGGTACCGTCGCTGCGCCACAGCTCCGCGCCGGACGCCCCGTCGGTCGCTGCAAAGTAGACGCGGCCGCCCATCGCCGCGAGCGGGCTCGAGATCGACCCGCCCGTTCCTGGACGAATGTCCTTGACCAGCGTCGTGCCACCTTCGGTGCCGTCGCTCTTCCAGAGCTCGGTGCCGTGCGCGCCGTCGTCGGCCGCGAAGTACAGCGTGCGTCCGACCGCGACCAGGTGCGACGGCCGCGAGGGCGCCGTTCCCGGCCGCAGGTCCTTCACCATGCGCGTACCGCGTTCGGTGCCGTCGCTCTTCCACAGCTCGATGCCGTGCTCGCCATCGTGCGCGGTGAAGTAGATGTCGTCGCCGACGGCGGTCAGCGCCTGGATGCCTGCATCTTCGAGGCCCGGGCGAACGTCCTTCACCAGGCGCGTGGTCTCCGGCGTTCCTTCGGTGACCCAGAGTTCGTGACCGTGCTCGCGCGTGGTCGCGGTGAAAAAGAGGCGCTTGCCCGCGACGGTGAGTTGCCGCGTCACAGCGCGCGGCCCCGGGTCGATCGAAGACACGCGCGATGTCGTCTCCGCCGTGCCCGAGGTCTTCCACAACTGGAACCCCGTGCGGCCATCGTCGGCCACGAAGTACAACGCGTCGCGGAACACGGTCAGCTCGCCCGGCATCGCGCCTTCCTCGCCGGGCCGCAGGTCGATCACCTGCGTGGTGCCCGCGGCCGTGCCGTCGGTGCGCCAGAGTTCGAGGCCGCTCGTGCCGTCGGTGGCCGTCGTGTAGACGTGGCCCTTGAACAGCGTCTGACCGGCCGGGAAGGAGCCGCGGAAGCCGGGACGGATGTCCTTCAGCATGCGCGTGCCGGTGCTGCTGCCGTCCGTGATCCACAGCTCCTGACCCGATGCGATGTGGAAGGCGCTGAAGAGCATCTTCCCGTTGAGCGGCGTGAGGCCGGTGGGCGAGACGAAGGCCAGCGCCTGGCGCTGCTCGGGCAACACCTCGCGCTCGGGGTCCTGCGCGAAGGCGGGCAGCTGCACCAGCAGCGCGAGGGCGGCCAGCCATGCGGGCCGCATGGCGGAGAAAGAAGCGAATGGCATCTCAGCCTCCGAACCACCGCGCCGGCGCGATCACCAACTGCGGAAACGCCACCATCACGAACAGGATGGCGAACTCCGCGATCATGAAAGGCACGACGCCGCGCGTGACATCGTCCATCGATATCTTCCCGACGCCCGCCACCACGTTCAACACAGTCCCCACCGGCGGCGTCACCAGTCCGATCGAGTTGTTGATGATGAACAGCACGCCGAAATACACCGGATCGATGCCCGCCGCCTTCACCACCGGCATGAGCACCGGCGTGAGGATCAGGATGGTGGGCGTCATGTCCATCGCGGTGCCCACGACCATCACGATCACCATGATCGCGACCATCAGCAGGATCTGGTTGCCCATGAAGGGCTCCAGCAGGCCGACGATCTTGGAGGGCAGGTCGGCCACCGTGATGAGCCAAGCGCTCACCATCGCCGCGGCGATCAGGAACATCACGATCGCGCTCGTCTTGGCCGCACTCACGAAGATGCCGTAGAGGTCGCGCCAGGTGATCTCGCGGTAGATGACGGTCGACACGAAGAGCGCATACACCGCCGCCACCACCGCGGCCTCGGTCGGCGTGAAGACGCCCATGCGCAGGCCCACCAGGATGATCACCGGCAGCATCAGCGCCCAGATCGCCTTGCGGAACGTGACGAAGATCTCGGCCGACGACTTGCGCGGCGGCGGCACGATCTTTTCGCGCCGCACGAGCCAGGCCCAGGTGAGCCACAGTGCGGCACCGATCAGGAGGCCGGGCACGATGGCCGCGAGGAACAGCTTGGAGATGGACACGTTGGCCGCCACGCCGAAGATCACGAGGCCGATGCTGGGCGGAATCACCGGCCCGATCACGCCAGTGGCCGCGATGAGGCCGGCGGCGCGCGGCTTGTCGTGGCCGGCCTTCACCATCATCGGCAGCAGCAATGCGGTGAGCGCTGCGGCATCGGCCACGGCCGAACCCGAGAGCGCCGAGAGCAGGCAGCCGGCCATGATGGTCACGTAGCCGAGGCCCCCCTTCACATGGCCGACCACCGCGAGCGCGAAGTCGACGATGCGTTTCGAGAGCCCGCCCACGTTCATGATCTCGCCGGCCAGCATGAAGAAGGGAACGGCCAGCAGCGGAAAGCTGTCGGCCCCGCCGATCACGTTCTGCGCGAGGATCTGCGCGTCGAACAGGTCCAGGTGCCACATGAGCGCCACGCCGCTCGCGAGCAACGCGAACGCGATGGGAATGCCCATCGCCATGGCAAGGAGGAGCGAGCCGACAAAGACGAGGATGGTCATTTGCGCGCTCCCTGAACACTGCCCTGGTCAGCGCCCTGGCTGCCGAGGATCTGCTGCAGCTGCACCGCCTCTTCGGACTCCTGCACCATCACGAGATCGCTCTCGGCGATGCGTCCCATGAGCAGGCGCAAGAGGTCGAGCGCGAGGATGAAGCCTGCCAGCACCGAGAACACCACGCCCGAGGCATACACGATGGCCATCGACGCGCCGGTGACCGGCGCGGTCACGTCCCAGTTGATGCGCGCCTGCGCGACGCTGCCCTGGAACAGCAGCCACACGATGTAGAGCATCACCAGGTGGCCGACGGCCAGGCAGATCTTCTTGCCGATGGGCGGCAGCTTCTGCACCACCATGTCCACGCCCAGGTGGCCGTGCTCCTTGAGCGCCACCACTGCGCCCAGGAAGGTCATCCAGATGAAGAGCCAGCGCGAGACTTCTTCCGACATCGTGATGCCGGAGTTGAAGCCGTAGCGCAGCACCACGTTGCCGAACACGAGCACCACCATGACCGCGAGCGCGGCCGCGATCAGCGCCTCGATGCCGGTGCAGCACCGGTCGATCCAGCGGTTCATGGCGCAGCCGCGGCCAAGGCTTGCTTCTGCATCTCGACCAGCGCGCGCAGCGCGGCCAGGTACGACAGCGGGCCGAGCCCCTGCACCGTGCCCTTGACCGCCGGAGAGATGATCGAGTGCGCGCGCCATGCCTCGCGCGCGGCGATGTTGGACATGTGCACCTCGATGGTCGGGAAAGGCATCGCCTTGATCGCATCGTGCAGCGGCACGCCGTGCTGTGTGAGGCCCGCGGGGTTCACCAGCGCGCCTTGTGCATCGTCGATGTGCGTGTGCAGGAAGTCGATCAGGTCGCCTTCGTGGTTCGACTGGATCGTCTCGAGCGTCACGCCGAGTTCGCCCGCGAGCGCCTGCAGCTGCGCGTTGATTTCGGCGAGCGTGGTCTTGCCGTAGATGTGGGGTTCGCGGCGGCCGAACAGGTTGAGGTTGGGGCCGTGGAGGACGAGGATCTTCATGGGGAGCTTCGGTGAGGGGCTTTGCTTACTTGCGGATGCGGGCGAGTTCGTCGTTGTAGAGCTTGACGATGGCGGGGTCGTACTGCGCGGCGAACTTGTCGATGACGGGCTTGGCAACGGTGCGCATGCGGGCTTGCTCGGCGGGCGTGAGTTCGTTGAACTGGGCACCCTTGGCCTGCAGGTCGCCCACCGCCTTCTGCGCTGCGGCGCGGCTCACTTGCCGCTGATACCCGCGCGCCTCGTTGGCCGCGTCATTCATCATCTTCTGCTCGACGGGCGTGAGCGAGTCCCAGAACTTCTTGCTCACCAGCACGATGTTGGCCGCGTAGACATGGTTCGTGGCGCTCACGAACTTCTGCACCTCGTAGAACTTGTTCGAGAGGATCACGGCGTACGGATTCTCTTGACCGTCCACTGCCTTCGATTCGAGCGCGCCATACAACTCTGCAAAAGGCATCGGCACCGGATTGGCCTTGAAGGCCTTGAAGGTCTCCAGGAACACCGGGTTCGGAATCACGCGGATCTTCAAGCCTTCGAGGTCCTCGGGCTTGGTGATGGGGCGCTTGCTGTTGGTGACGTTGCGAAAGCCCAGGTCCCAGTAGCCCAGGGCGACGAGTCCCTTCTCGGGCAGCTTGGCGATGAGGGCCTGGCCCAGCGGCCCATCGAGCAATGCATCGGCCTGCGCGAAGGAGTTCACCGAGAAGGGGAAGTCGACAAGGCCGAACTCCTTGACGATGCCCGCGAGCGACGTGGTGGCCGGCGCCGACATCTGCTGCACGCCGCCTTGCAGGGCCGATTGCTGCTGCATCTCGTTGCCCAGTTGGGAGGCGGGGAACTCCTGGACCTTCATCTTGCCGGCGCTCTTGGCGGCGAGCAGTTCTGCGAATCGCTTGACGCCGAAGCTCACGGGGTGGTCGGCGTTGTTCAGGTGGCCGAAGCGGATCACGCGCTCCTGCTGCGCCCACGACGGGGCGGCAAGACCGACGCAGAAGCTGGCGATGGCAAGCGTACGAAGAAGTTTCACAAGGGGTCCTCAGGAAGAGATGGAAAAACCGGACTGGGCGCGATCATAGATTTGGTTGGAAAGCGTTTCCACTATGGAAATCCCTTCCCTCTATCTGTTACGCTCCGCCGGGCAAGATCACCGGCATCTGTCAAACGAACTTCGAAAGAGCGATATGAGCGGGATACTGGAACGCAGCTTCAAGGTGCTGGAACACCTGGCCGAACATCCGAAGGGCTGTGCGCTCTCGACATTGGCTGGCGAATTGGAGATTCCGCTGAGCGCGTCGCATCGCCTCCTCACGGAGCTGATCCGCTGCGGCTACGTGCGGCAGGACCCGCGCGACGGGCACTACGTGCTGACCATCAAGCTCGTCTCGATCAGCCTGTCGTTCCTGAGCCGTTCGGGCATCGTCGACATTGCCCAGCCCTTGCTCGACCAGCTCGCCTCGACCTCGGGCGAACTGGTGCGGCTGGCCGTGGTCGATGGCGACGAGCTGACCTTCGTGGCCAAGGCGCAAGGCGCCACGCGCGGCCTGCGTTACGACCCGGACATGGGCCTGTCGGTCAACCTCTCGTGCAGCGCGGCCGGCCATGCATGGCTCTCGACGATGAGCGAGGACGCCGCCACCGTGCTCGTCGCGAAAAAGGGGCTGGGCACGCCGCAGGACTACGGCCCCAAGGCGCCCACCTCCATCAAGGCCGTGATGGCCTACGTGAAGGCCGCGCACCAGCGCGGCTTCAGCATGATCAACGAAGTGTTCGCGCCGGGCATGACGGCCATGGCGGCGCCGGTGCTCGACGCCGGCGGCACGGCGATCGGCGTCGTCACCATCGCGGGTCCGCTGATCCGCCTGACGCCGCAACGGATGGAGGCGCTGGGACCGGCGCTTCTTCAGACCGCCGAAGACGTTGCGCGTGCCAGCGGCGCATCGGCGCTGTTCAAGAAAAGAGCCTAGACCGGCTCACATAAAAGAAGGAGACAAGCCATGAAGAGAGATTCGATTCGCAAGCTCGCGATGCTGGCCGCGGTCGCGGCCGCCGCCGTGTTCGCCACCGGCGGCGCGTTCGCACAGGTCAAGGAGCGCACCCTCAAGTTCGCGTTCCAGAACCAGACCGGTCACCCGCAGGCGCAGGGCGCGCAGAAATTCGCCGACATCGTCGCGGCGAGGTCCGGCGGCAAGATCACGGTGAAGCTGTTCGCGGGCGGCTCGCTCGGCGGCGACCTGCAGACGGTGTCGGCGTTGCAGGGCGGCACGGTCGAGATCACCGTGCTCAATGCCGGCATCCTCTCCGCGCAGGTCAAGGAGTTCGCGGCCTACGACTTTCCGTTCCTCTTCAACAGCGGCAAGGAAGCGGATGCCGTCACCGACGGCCCCTTCGGCCAGAAGCTGATGGCCAGGCTCGAAGACAAGGGCCTGCACGGCCTGGGCTACTGGGACCTGGGCTTTCGCAACCTCACCAACAGCAAGCGGCCGATCGTGAAGGCCGACGACATCGCGGGGCTGAAGATCCGCGTCATCCAGTCGCCGATCTACATCGATCTCTTCAGCGCACTGGGCGCCAACGCCACGCCGCTGCCGTTCCCCGAGCTCTATCCGGCCCTCGACCAGAAGGCGGTCGACGGGCAGGAGAACCCGAACACCACGATCCTCTCGTCCAAGTTCGCCGAGGTGCAGAAGTACATCACCCAGACGCGCCACATCTACAACCCGCAGGCGCTCCTGATCAGCAAGAAGACCTGGGACGGCATGAGCGCGGAAGAAAAGAAGATCATCACCGACGCCGCCACCGAATCGACCGCGTTCCAGCGCCAGGCCTCGCGCGGCGCGGCCGACAGCGCACTCGATGCGCTCAAGAAGGCGGGCATGACCGTCTCCGAACTGCCGCCCGAAGAAATGACCAAGCTCCGCGCGAAGGTCAAGCCCGTCATCGACAAGTACTCGGCCTCGGTGGGCGAAGCCACCGTCAAGGAACTGATGGCCGAGATCGAGAAGGCGCGGAAGTAAGCCTGTTCAGACGATCCGCACCGACAGGTTCGGCAACCCGTCGATGTGGATCTCGATCAGGTCCCCGCGCACCACCGGCCCCACGTTCTCGGGCGTGCCCGAATAGATGATGTCGCCGGGCATCAGCTCGAAGGCCTGCGACAGGCGGCTGATCTGCTCCGCGACCGACCAGATCATGTACTTGAGCGTGGCGTTCTGCTTCGTTTCGCCGTTCACCTTGAGCCAGATCGCGCCGTCGGCGAAATGGCCGACCTTGGCTACCGGATGGATCGGCCCGATGGGTGCCGAGTGGTCGAAGCTCTTGCCGATTTCCCACGGCTTCTTCTGGTCGCCCATCTCGCGCTGCAGGTCGCGGCGCGTCATGTCGAGGCCCAGCGAGTAGCCGTACACATGGTCGAGCGCGCTGCTCGCGGGAATGTTCTTGCCGCCCTTGGCCAGCGCGACCACCAGCTCCACCTCGTAGTGGTAGTTCTTGGTGAGCGTCGGGTAGGGGTGGTCGGCCACCTTGCCGGGCATCACGACCTGGATCGCGTCGGCCGGCTTCTGGAAGAAGAAGGGTGGCTCGCGCGTCGGGTCCGAGCCCATCTCGCGCGCGTGGGCGGCGTAGTTGCGGCCGATGCAGTAGATGCGGCGCACCGGATACACCTGCTCGCTGCCGACGATCGGCACGGTCGATGCCGCGACGTCGAAAGGCGTGGATGCCGTGCGCGCGGCGCCCGCGGGCAGCGCGCAGCCGGCGATGGCGCCCGTGGCCATGGCGGCCGAGCCGGCCAGCAGGCCGCGGCGTGATGAGGGGCTGGACATGGTCTGTCTCCTTCTGGTTGTGTTCTGAAAAGCGAGTGATCCATTCTGGGATCGCACACCGCCAGGGCGCCGCACGCATCTACGCAAAAACAGGACGCAAGCAACATCTTCGGAGCCAGTCCCGCCCTCGTTACCATCGCGCCATGCCGGCTCCCCCGTCCAGCTCCCGCCTCTACGGCATGCAGGAGCGCGCGAACCATCTCGACTTCGACATCCGCTTCGAAGGCGCGCGCGACGTGCTCGCGCGTCCGCACCGGCACGAGTACTTCCAGATCCAGGTGAGCATCGAAGGCGGCGATCAGCAACTCATCGGCGGCGCGGTGCGGCCGTTCCGCGCGGGGCACCTGAGCTTCGTGCTGCCGTACCGCGTGCATGTGGTGCCGCATCCCGTGGGCGCGCGCTACGCCATCGTGAATTTCGACCAGGGCTTTCTCTGGCCCGAACTGGCCGTCGAGCCACTGGACCTCGAGGAAGTGTCCGTTGCACAGCATCCCGAACTCGCGCCGTTCCTGTTCCAGGAGTACGTCGACTTCTCTTTCGACGAAGCGGATTTCACGCGCATCCTGCGCTGGCTCGACGAACTCTCCGTGCTCAATCGCGAGCGCGGCTTTGCCACCACGGGCGCGATCCGCGGCATCCTGCTGCAACTCATCGCGCTGGCCTGCCAGAAGCACGAGGCGGCGTTGCTCGAACAGGCCGCGCGCCACAGCGGACGCAGTTCGCGGCGCGACGCACTGCAGCGCGTGATGCGCTACGTGCGCGAGCACCTGAGCGAAGAGATGTCGCTCAACGATGCGGCCGCCGCGGCGATGCTGTCGCCCAACTACCTCGCGCACCTGCTCAAGAAGCAGACCGACCGCACCTTTACCGAACTCGTCACCGAGCGGCGGCTGGAGCGCGCAAAGGAACTGTTGCTGACCTCCAGCATCCGCATCGGCGACATCGCGCTGCAATGCGGCTTCAGCGACGCCGACTACTTCAGCCGGCGCTTCCGCCAGCAGATCGGCGTCACGCCGCGGCAGTTCAGGCAGGGCCTCAGTTCACCGGCCGCGGCCGCCGCTCGAACATCGGCACCGTGACGCCCTTGGCTTCGCTGCCATCGGCTTTCCACGCCGCCGTGCCGGGCGGGAACTCTTCCTTCCGGGTCATCGCATCGACCTTGCTGGCGAGCAGTGCAACCGACTCCTTGACCTCGGGGTTCCACGCGAAGACGCCGACCTCGCCATACCAGACCACCGGCGTGTCGGTGCCGAGGCGCCGGTCGGGGCAGAGGGTGAAGCGGCGTTGGGCCAGCACGCGCAGCGGGCCCACGCCGATGGCGCGCACGCCCGGCGATGTGCGCTCGGTGGAATGGCCGGGGCAGATCTGCGCTGCCCTGGCGATGGCGTTCTCGTACACCTGTGCGTCGCTTTGCGCGTGGGTGTTGAGGGCGACCAGGGCAAGGCCCAGGGTGACGCCCAAGTGGCGCCAGGGGTGATGTGGCTGCACTTCATTTCCTCCTGTCGTTGTGATGATCTGGCAAGGCCGATCCCGCGCGTTGCGTACAGGACGCGTCGTGCGATGCAGGCGATGCGCCGGCTTCAATGCGCGCCGGCGGCGATGTTGCGTATTTCGCTGTGCAGGGCGCGCTGCCCCGAAGCCAGCGCGGCTTCGTAGCTGTCGGCCGGATCGAAGGCGCTGCGAAGGACGGTGGGGTTCGCGCCGTTCGCATCGGTTTCCAACAGCCGCCAGACAAACGAGCCGGGCACCGGCTCGTCGATGATGAGTTCGATCGGATGTGTCATGGCTCGACGATGTTCCCTTGGGGATCGGGTGTCTGTAGGCCAAGTCTGAATTTTTTCGGGGTTCCTGCAGGGGTGGAATCCGCCGCGTTGTGAAACGTAGTGTGTTCGGTTTCAAAGCCGACACAGAGGCATACGCAATGTGTGCCCGAGGGGTGGGCAGCGGCGAACAATCCGCTCGTTCTTTCGCCAACCCTCCCACTTCCGTGTCCAGGAAATCATCATGAGCATCCGATCCAATGCAGTTCTCGCCGTTGCGGCGATCGCGGCCTCCGTGGCCGTTCTCACCTTCGCCGCGCCGCCGCCCGGTGGCGACGTTCCCGCGAGCGCCGCGCAGCAGGCGCCCGAATTCCAGAACATCGACAAATGGCTCAACTCCGAGCCGCTGAAGCTGCAGGAGTTGCGCGGCAAGGTCGTGCTCGTCGACTTCTGGACCTACACCTGCATCAACTGCCTCAACCACCTGCCGTACGTCAAGGAGTGGAACGAGAAGTACAAGGACAAGGGCCTCGTCGTCGTGGGCGTGCACACGCCGGAGTTCGCCTACGAGAAGTCGACCAAGAATGTGCAGGACGCGATCAAGCGCCTGCAGATCCAGCACGCCGTAGCGCAGGACAACAGCTACGGCACCTGGAAGGCCTTCAACAACCAGTACTGGCCCGCGGTCTACCTGATCGACAAGCAGGGAAAGATCGTCTATTCGCACTTCGGCGAAGGCAGCTACGGCACCACCGAGAAAAAGATTCAGGCACTGCTGGCCGAGCCGTCGCCGGTGGCTGCTGCCGCTGTCGGAGGCTGACATGAAGAAGCTCTGGTTCGCGCTTCTCTTCTTCGCGGGCGGCTTCGCCCACGAAGTGCGCAACCCGGTGAGTTGTCAATGCATCACGGCCCGCGAATTCGTGGGTCGCCGCAAACGCGATCGATCGTGAATGGGCGGGACGCTCAGTCGTCCCGCGCTTCGACGGCCGAGGCGAAGACATAGCCTTCGCTGCGCACCGTCTTGATGTAGCGCGGCTCCCGCGCATCGTCGCGCAGGCGCTGGCGCAGGCGGCTCACCAGCAGGTCGATCGAGCGCTCGAAGAGCTCCGCCTCACGGCCCTGCGTGAGGCTCAGCAACTGGTCGCGGCTCAGCACCTTCTGCGGATGGTCGAGGAACACGCGCAGCAGCCGGTACTCGGCGCCGCTCAGCGCCACCATCGTGCCGCTGTCGTCCAGCAGGTGGCGTGCCACCGTGTCCACATGCCAGTCGCCGAAGGCCAGCTTCTGCGAGGGCTCGACCGCGCCCATGTTCGGCGGCAGCATGCGCGTGCGCCGCATCACCGAGCGGATGCGCGCGAGCAGTTCGCGCGCCGAGAAAGGCTTGGCCAGGTAGTCGTCGGCGCCCATCTCGAGGCCGAGGATGCGGTCGGCCTCCTCGCTGCGCGCGGTGAGCATCAGGATCGGCGTGGCCTTGTACTTGCCGGTGCGCAGGTCGCGGCAGAGCGTGAGCCCGTCTTCGCCCGGCAGCATCAGGTCCAGGATGATCAGGTCGAAGGGCCCCGACTCCTCCAGCGCCGCGCGCATGTGCCGGCCGGTGGGCACCGCCACCACGCGCAGGCCGTTCTTGACCAGGTAGGTCGTGAGCAGTTCGCGGATTTCCCGGTCGTCGTCGACGATGAGGATGTGGTCGGAGGTCTTGGGAGTCATGGCTGTGTAGGTGGTGTGAAGTGCGCCGCAGCCGCAATGTATCCCGCCTGCCGCGAACGGGCAGGGGGTTTGTATTCGCAAGTATCTGGCAGCGAGGGGCGCGACACTATGTTTCGCACCCCTCGGCCGGGTCAGCCGCTGTTTAGCGCAGCGACCTGAATGCGGCCCGGATTTCGACCGCGAACAGCTCCGGCTGCTCCCACGCCGCGAAGTGGCCGCCCTTGTCCACCTCGTTGAAATAGATCAGGTTGCGGTACGCGCGCTCGGTCCAGCTCTTGGGCGCGCGGTAGATCTCGCCGGGGAACACCGTCACCGCCGCGGGAATCGAGATGTCGACCGCGTTGAAGTTGTTGGCATTGTTCTCCCAATAGAGCTGCGCGCCCGAGGTCGCGGTCTTCGTCACCCAGTAGAGCGTGATGTCGTCGAGCATCTCGTCGCGGGTGAAGGCCTTGTCGGCATCGCCGCCGCTGTAGGTCCACTCGTTGAACTTGTCGTAGAAGAAGGCGGCCAGGCCCGCAGGCGAATCTTCCAGCGCATAACCCAGGGTCTGCGGGCGCGTCACCATCATGGCCGCGTAGCCGCCGCCCTTGGTGTAGAGGTACTTGAGCGATTCGAACGCGGCCTTTTCCTTCTCCGACAGGCCCGCCGGCGCAGGGTCGCCGTTGTTGAGCGCCTTGGCCACGTCCGGCGGCACGGTCGCGGGCATGTTCACGTGGATGCCCAGCAGCCCCTGCGGCGCCTGGCGCGCCATCTTGTCGGCCACCACCGAACCCCAGTCCCCGCCCTGCGACACATAGCGTGTGTAGCCCAGGCGCTTCATCAGCACGTCCCACGCGGTCGCGATGCGGTCGGCGCCCCAGCCGGTGCTTTGCGGCTTGCCCGAGAAACCGTAGCCGGGCATCGAGGGCAGCACGAGGTGGAAGGCGTCTTCCGCGCGGCCGCCGTGCGCTGTCGGGTCGGTGAGCGGGCCGATGACCTTCAGGAGCTCCATCACCGAGCCGGGCCAGCCGTGCGTGATGACCAGCGGCATCGCATCCGCATGGCGCGAGCGCACATGCACGAACTGGATGTCGAGCCCGTCGATCTCGGTGATGAACTGCGGCAGGGCGTTCAGGCGCTTCTCCACCTTGCGCCAGTCGTAGCCCGTGCCCCAGTAGCGCACCAGCGGCTGCAGCTTCTCGAGCCGCACGCCCTGCGTCTGGTCATTGACCGTTTCCCGGTCGGGCCAGCGCGTGGCCTGGATGCGGCGGCGCAGGTCGACGAGAACCGCCTCCGGCACATGGATGCGGAAGGGGCGGATCGACGTGTCGCCGGTCGGCGCGCGGGGCTTCGTCGTGGGGGGAACGTCGGCAGCGGCAGAGCCCGAACCTTGCGCGAAAGCCGGATTGGAAAGCAGGCCGAAACCGGCGGCACCCGCGACGGCGGTGGTGGCGAAGAAGTGGCGCCGCGTGGGCGCTGCAGACACAGAAGACATGGTGATCTTTCGTCGATTGAGGGTGAAGTGAAGAGGCCTTGCGGGCTGCCCGAATGAACGGACGGGCGCATCTTTGGCCGTGCTTCCCCTCTGCGATCCGCAGGCTGTATGCCTGTGTATCGACGCGAGAAATCCACACACTACGTTTCAACGGCGGCGTACTTTCTTCTTCGGCGTACGCGCGCCGCCGAACACCGAAAAGTTCTGCCGTATCTCCGCGAGCAGCCGCTCGGCAGCCACCGGCAACGGCCGTCCCTGGCGCACCATCAGCCGAACCTGTGCCGACTTGCACAGCGGATGCGCCAGGTCGAGCGCAACGAGGTGCCCCGCCTCGATCTCCGGCGCCGCCGCGAGCCCTGCGCCGATGAAGGTCACGCCATCGGTGCAGCGCACAAAGCGCTTGAGTCCAACCACCGAGTTGCTGCGCAGGCTCGGGTGCAGCTTCACATGTTCCGCGTACTCGAGCAGTTCCACGAGCCGCCCGACGCCGTAGCCCGGCGGCATCAGGCCCAGTGGGTAGTCGGCGATCTGCCGTATCTGCAGCGGACCCGCGATCTTCGTGAGTGGATGCCCCGCGCGCACCAGCAGCTTCGCGGGCGCGGCGGCGCTCGCGACGAACTGCAATTGCGCGTCGGACTGCGGGTTGTAGGCAAGACCGATGTGCGCCGCATCGCTCACCACCTCGGCGATCAACTCACTGGCGGGCAGCGCATCGAGCACCACCGAGAGCTTCGGGTGCGCCGCGCAGAACGGCGCGACCACTTGCTCCAGCAGCCCGTCGACAAAGCCTTCGCTCGCCACGATGCGCACCGTGCCCGCATCCATCGACTCGATCGCGCGCAGCCGCTCGGTGAGTTGTTCCTGGTGCGCCTGGCAGCCGCGCCAGTACTCGAGCAGGTGGAAGGCGGCATCGGTCGGTGCGACGCCGCGCGCCTGCCGCTCGAAGAGCAGCAGGCCCAATTCTTCTTCCAGCAATGCGACCTGCCGCGTGATGACCGAAGGCGCGGTGTTCAGCGCATCGGCCGCGCCGCGGATCGAGCCGTGAACCAGCACTTCGTGGAAGTACTTCAGCCGCTTCTGGTTGATGTCGCGCATGGCGTTCGCTCCTCGCAAGCGTTGCCGGATGGGCAACGAAGTGGTCAAAAAGTTGCTGTTGCTCGAACAGATGCTACGCCGAACAATTTGTTCCACGCGATTCCCCGCGTCCACCGCCGCTCCACACAGTTCGCAGTCTGGAAAGAAGAGGACCCCATGAGAGACATTCCGAAGACCCCCATCGCCCGCGCGTTCGCAGGCATCGCCGCCCTTGCGGCCGCGCTTCTCGTCAACGCGACGACCGCCGGCCCGGCATTCGCCGCGGAGACTTTTCCGTCCAAGCCGGTGACCATGCTGGTCGCCTTTCCGCCCGGCGGCCCCGCTGACGTGCTTGCGCGCGCCATGCAGCCGTCGATGGCGAAGCTGCTCGGCCAGCCGCTCATCATCGAGAACCTGCCGGGTGCGGGCGGCGCACTCGCCGTGCAACGTCTTCTGAGCAAGCCGGCCGACGGCTACACGCTCATCATGGGTTCGCCCAACGAGGCGATCCTCGCGCCGCTGTCCAACGCATCGGCGAAATACAAGCCCGAAGAGCTCGCGCTGATCGCGCCGATCTCCACGCATCCGCTGGTGGTGATGGCCCGCAACGACCTGCCGTACGCGTCGCTCGAACAGCTCATCGCCGCCGCGAAGAAGCCCGGCAGCCAGAGCCTCACCTTCGGCAGCCCGGGGCACGGCTCGATGTATCACATCGTCTCCGAATACCTCGCGCAGACGACAGGCGCCAAGCTGCTGCACGTGCCCTACAAGGGCGCCACGCCGATGATGCAGGACCTGGTCGGCCAGCAGATCGACATCACGATCCTGCCGAACCTGGGCGCGTCGATCCAGCTGCTCGAGAGCCACAAGATCAAGGCCATCGACGTGCTCGACACCCAGCGCATGCGCACGCTGCCCGATGTGCCCGCCATCTCCGAGAGCGGCATCGCCAGGAAAAGCGAGTTCGTGCATTCCATCTGGCTGGCCGTGATGGCCAAGGCCGGCATTCCGGAAGACCGGCTGCGCGTGCTGCTGGAGGCCTCGCAGCAAGCGATCCAGTCACCCGAGATGGTCAAGGCGCTCGCGCTCTCGGGCACGGTGCCGATGAAGCCGCAACCGCTCGCCGCCTCCGCGAAGTTCTACGCCGAGGAGACGGAGAAGTTCAAGAAGATGGCCCGTTCCATTCAACTGACTGCCCAATGATGATGAACATCCTCGTCGCCGGTTTCCAGCATGAGACCAACACCTTCGCGCCCACCGTGGCCTCGTACGACAGCTTCGTGCGCGGCGAAGATTTTCCGGGGCTCGTGCGCGGGGAAGACCTCTTCGGCCTGCTCAACGTCAACCTGCCCGCGAGTGGCTTTATCAACTTCGTGCGTGCGCAGGGGCATACCGTCATGCCCATCATCTGGGCTGGCGCGGGCGCTTCGGCGCATGTGACCACCGATGCCTACGAGCGCATTGCAGGCGAGATCGTCGAGGCGGTGAAGACGGCGTCGTTCGATGCGATCTACCTCGACCTGCATGGCGCGATGGTCGCGCAGCACCTCGATGACGGTGAAGGCGAACTGCTCGCGCGCATCCGCGCGGTGGTGGGGCCGCAGATGAAGATCGTGGTGTCGCTCGATTCGCATGCCAACGTCACCACGCAGATGCTCTCGCTCGCGGACGGACTGGTGGCTTATCGAACGTATCCGCACATCGACATGGCCGACACCGGCCGGCGGGCGGGGGAGTTGCTGCTTGCGCTCACTGGCAGCGACAGGCCGGCGCACCGTGTGGCACGGCGCGTGCCGTTCCTCATTCCGGTGAACAGCATGTCCACCATGATGCAGCCGGCGCGCGGCATGTACGACCTGCTCGAAGAGCTGGAGAAGGACGGCGTGCTCTCGCTCTCGTTCGCACCGGGATTTCCGGCCTCCGACTTCGCGGAGTGCGGCCCGGTGGTCTGGGGCTACGGCTTCGATGCGGCGCGTCTCGAGCGCGCCATCGATGCGCTGTTCTCCCGCATCTGTCATCCCGAGCACCAATGGTCTGTGCAATTCGAGGAACCCGATGCGGCGGTGCTGCGCGCGATGCAGGTCGCAGAGACGGCCACGCGCCCGGTGATCCTCGCGGACACGCAGGACAACCCCGGCGTCGGCGGCGACTCCAACACCACGGGCCTGCTGCGCGCGCTGCTCAGGCACGGCGCGCAGGACGCGGCGCTCGGCCTCATCTGCGACCCGGCCGCCGCTGCCGCGGCTCACGCGGCGGGCGTGGGCGCGTGGATCGACATCGGCCTCGGCGGCTGTCCGCAGGTCGAGGGCGATGCGCCGCTGCGCGGCTCGTTCCAGGTCGAAGCGCTGTCCGACGGCAAGTTCGTCTATGGCGGCCCGATGATGAACGGCAAGGCGTCCGACCTCGGGCCGATGGCGTGCCTTCGCATCGGCGGTGTGCGCATCGCGGTGAGCTCGGCCAAGGCGCAACTGCTCGACCGGAACATGTACCGCACCGTCGGCATCGCGCCCGAGCGGATGAAGATACTCGTGAACAAGAGCTCGGTGCACTTTCGCGCCGACTTCGCGGCCATTGCAGAAGAGATCCTCGTGGTGCGCTCGCCCGGGCCTTTCATCGCCGATCCGTCGCAGCTGCCGTGGAAGCACCTGGCCAAGGAAATGCGCACGCGCCCGCGCGACGCCGACTGAAATCCGCCCGGCAGTGAAACGTACTGTGTGAGTTTCTCGGGCAGATACAAAGGCATACGCAAGGTGCGCCGGGAGGGCGGGGGCGGCCCAACAATCCGGTCCGTTCCCAACCAACCCTTCCAAGGAAACACCATGACCGCCACCGAAAAGATCCTCTACACCGGCAAGACCCACACCACCGGCGGCCGCGACGGCGCCTCGACCAGCAGCGACGGCCGCCTGGACGTCAAGCTGTCGTCCCCCGGCGGCCCGGGCACCGGCACCAACCCCGAGCAGCTCTTCGCCGCCGGCTGGTCCGCCTGCTTCATCGGCGCGATGGGCCTGGCGGCCGGCAAGCTCAAGGTCAAGCTGCCCGCCGACCTGGCCGTGGACACCGAAGTGGACCTGGCCAACACCGACGGCGCCTACTTCCTCAAGGCCCGCCTGAACGTCAGCGTGCCCGGCATCGAGCGCGACGTGGTCCAGTCGCTGGTGGATGCGGCGCACCAGACGTGCCCATACTCCAAGGCCACGCGCGGCAACATCGACGTCACCATCAACGTGGTCTGACCGGGCGAACGACAGGGCCGAACGGGTAATGTTCCATGTCGCTTCTTGCTGCTGAACACACTGCGATACATGCGATGGGCTTTCCGGCCAGGCCGGGGTCTATAAACGAGGCCATGTCCACACCCGCCAGCCCCGTCGTCGTGAATCCACCTGCCAGCACCGCCGGCAGCCTGCGCCGCCTGCTGCCGCGATCGCTGTTCTCCCGCGTGACGCTGATCATCGTGGTGGGGCTGGCGATCGCCCAATTGCTGACCTTCGCCGCGATCCGCTACGAGCGCGACATGGCGATGCGCGAGCTGATGATGATCGGCATCGAGCGCGACATCGCCAGCTCGGTCGCCATCCTCGACCGCCTGCCCGCCGCCGAACGCCCCGCCTGGCTCGAGAAGCTGGAGCGGCGCAACTACCGCTTCGTGCTGGGCGGCATGGCCGAGGGCGTGACGCCCCAGTCGCTGCTGTCGCAGCAGTTCGCCACGGCCATCGTCGATGCGATGCGTCCGTTCGAGATCGTCAAGGTCGGCGAGGTGCCCCGGCCGCCCGAGGGCCTGCAGATCCAGGTGCGGCTGAACGACGGGTCTTCCGTGGTGGTCCATGCCATGCGGGTGGGCATGCCGGTGTCGCGCTGGGTGATGTGGCTGCTGGCGATCCAGTTGCTGGTGCTGGCCGTCTGCGCCTGGTTCGCGGTGCGGCTGGTCACGCGGCCGCTGGCCGACCTGGCCGCCGCCGCCGACGACCTGGGCCCCGACCTCAAGGCGCAGAAGCTCGCGGAAGAAGGCCCCACCGAGGTGGCGCATGCCGCGCGCGCCTTCAATGCGATGCAGCAGCGCATCGGCGGCTACATGTCCGAGCGCGTGGAAATCCTCGCGGCCATCTCGCACGACCTGCAGACGCCCATCACGCGGATGCGGCTGCGCACCGAGATGATGGACGACGAACACGACCGCACCAAGTTCCGCCAGGACCTGGACGCGATGAATTCGCTGGTGCGCGAAGGCGTGACCTATGCGCGCACCCTGCACGGCGCCACCGAGCCCCCGCTGCGCATGGACGCCGACGCGCTGCTCGAGAGCATGCAGGCCGACTACGAGGACGCCGGCAAGACGGTGCACCTCGAAGGCAAGGCGGGCGCGCCGATCGTGGGCCGGCCGAACGCGATGCGCCGCATCGTCATGAACCTGATCGACAACGCGCTCATCTTCGGCAGCGACGTGCGCGTGAGGGTGAATGCCGGCGACGGCCAGCTCTCCATCGCCGTCGTCGACAACGGCCCCGGCATTCCGCCCGACGAACTGGACGCGGTGCTCAAGCCCTTCTACCGCGTCGAAAGCTCACGCAACCGCAGCACCGGCGGCACGGGCCTTGGCCTGGCCATCGCGCACCAGCTGGCGATGGCGATGGGCGCCGAGCTGAAGCTGCAGAACCGCCCCGAAGGCGGACTGGAGGCACGCCTGACCATGCCCACGCGAATCACCTAGAGGATGCGTGCCGCGCACGCCGCGGCCGTTTCCGCCCACCTGCTTCCCCGCAACCCGCGGCTCGTACGTCGAGACCGTGAAGACCCCGCACGCCCCGACGGTGCACTTCGACCATCACAGACGAGACCCGAACCATGCTGCTCCTTCTCATTGCCTACCTGGGCGGGGTGCTCACCATCCTGAGCCCTTGCATCCTGCCGGTGCTGCCCTTCGTGTTCGCACGGGCCGACCGCCCGTTCCGCTCGCACGGCCTGCCGATGCTGCTGGGCATGGCGGTGGCCTTCGCCGCCATCGCCACGCTGGCGGCGGTCGGTGGCGGCTGGGTGGTCACGGTCAACGAGTACGGGCGCTATGCGGCCATCGCGATGCTCGCGCTGTTCGGCGTGACGCTGCTGTTCCCGAGCCTGGCCGACCGCATGAGCCGGCCGCTGGTGGCGCTCGGTATCCGTTTGTCCGAATCGCAGCCCGACGGTCAAGCCAAGGCCTCGGTGTTCTCGCCGCTGCTGCTGGGTGTCGGCACGGGCCTCTTGTGGGCGCCATGTGCAGGGCCGATCCTCGGGCTCATCCTGACGGGTGCAGCGCTCAACGGCGCGAGCGTCGGCACCACGGTATTGCTGCTGGCGTATGCGGCTGGTGCTTGCACGTCACTGGCGGCCGCGTTGCTGTTCGGCGGGCGCCTGTTCGCGGTCATGAAGCGCTCGCTGCACACGGGCGAATGGGTTCGCCGCGTGGCCGGTGTGGCCGTGCTGGTGGGCGTCGGTGCGATTGCGCTGGGGCTCGATACGGGCGTGCTCAGCCAGCTCTCGGTGGGCACCACCTCGGCACTCGAAAAAGCACTCGTGGAGAAGATCGACATGCCGAAACCGCAACCGCCATCCAGGCCGCTGGTCGAATCGACCCCGCAGCAACAAGACACCGGCTTCGTCAAGACGGCCGCCGTGCTTCCGGAGCCCGCACCCGTGCGCAAGCTCGGCATCGAGGGCCAGTTCCCCTCGCTCACCGGCGCGACCGAATGGATCAACTCGCCGCCGCTCACCCCCGAGGCGCTGCGCGGCAAAGTCGTGCTGGTCGACTTCTGGACCTACTCGTGCATCAACTGCCTGCGCACGCTGCCCTACGTGCGCGCCTGGGCCGAGAAGTACAAGGACGCGGGGCTCGTCGTTCTCGGCGTGCACTCGCCGGAGTTCGCGTTCGAGAAGCGTTCGGCCAACGTGCACAAGGCGACGAAGGACCTGGGCATCGGCTTCCCGGTGGCACTCGACAACGACTTCAAGATCTGGCGCGGCTTCGACAACCAGGCCTGGCCCGCGTTCTATTTCATCGACGCACAGGGGCGCATCCGCCATCACCAGTTCGGCGAGAACCGCTACGACAAGGCCGAGCAGATCATCCAGCAACTGCTTGCCGAAGCCGGGCAGCACAACCTGCCGGCGGGCGTGGTCGCGCCGAAGGGCGAGGGCACGCAGGCCGCGCCGGGCGCAGAGCTTGCGATGTCGGGCGAAACCTATGTGGGCGCAGAGCGTGCAGAGGGCTTCGCATCGCCCGGCGGTCTCGTGAGCGGCCGCGCGCATGTCTACCAAAGCCCCGCGATGCTGCGCACGAACCAGTGGGCGCTCGCCGGCGACTGGACCGTGGAGCCCGAGCGCGCCGTGTCGAACCGGGCGAGCGGCCGCATCGCCTACCGCTTCCAGGCGCGCGACCTGCACCTCGTGCTCGGCCCGGCGGGCGATGGCAAGCCGGTGCGCTTCCGGGTTCTGGTGGACGGCAAAGCGCCACTCGCCGACCACGGCGCGGATACGGACGAGCAAGGCTACGGGACCATCGAGGCGCAGAAGCTCTACCAGCTCGTTCGTCAGGCGAAGAGCGGGAAGGACCGGTTGTTCGAGATCGAGTTTCTTGACGGTGGGGCGCAGGCTTACGCGTTCACGTTCGGCTGAAACCATTCAGGGCAGCACTCACGCCGACGGTGGGCTCTGTTTCGCGAATGTCCCCCGGCCTGCGGCCTCCTCCTTGATTTCGCGAAACAGAGCCCACCATCAGCGTGAGCGCTTCAGAGCGGTTGTTGATCGGCGGTTCACCCAGAGCGTGCCCAAGTGCGCAGGGCATCGGGTGCTCCCCGCAGCGAAATCAAGGAGGAGGGCGAAGCCCGGGGGACATTCGCGGAGGGGAGTACCCGGTGGCCTGTGCACCCGCCCTGAACAGCAACACCTGCTCAGAGCAACCCGAGCGTCAACGCCTTCAAGGTGGCCGCAGCACGCGTCGTGCATTCAAGCTTGCGAAAGATGTTTTCCAGGTGCGCCCGCACAGTGCTCGGGCTGATGCCCAGCACCCGCGCCGCTTCCTTGTTGCTGTCGCCGAGACTGATGCGCCCGAGCACCTCGATCTCGCGGCTGGAGAGAAGGGCCGCTGCGTCGCTCGATGGTGCGGTAACGGCTGCTGCCTGCGGATGTCCCGTGAGCACGGCAACGGCCGCCGCATCGAGCCGCCCGAGTTCCGCTTCGCGCTTCAGCGCCGCGATCGCATCGGCTTCGTCGAGCGCAGCCTGCCCCGGCCGGCTCGTGCGCAACAGCACCCAGTGCGCGGCGACGGCCAGCACGCGTCCCGCAACGTCGATGGCCGGTCCCTTGATGCCGCGGAAGAAACCCGAGCCGTCGAGGCGCTCGTCCACGAAGGAAGCGATCTCCGCTTCGGTGCGAAGCGTGCCGATGCGCCGCGCTGCGCGGTCGGTCCAATAGGGCACGAGGCGCAGGCGTTCCTTGTCGGCCTCGCTGCGCACGCCCGGCGAATCCCACACCGCATTCGGCACCGACGCGCGGCCGATGCCGTGGATGAGCGCGGCGCGCCGCACCTGCCCCTGTTCGACGTCACCCAGCCCCACGCCCGCGGCACAAGCGAACGCGGCATCGGCCACGCGGCGCGAGAAGCCCGTCATCCACGGCAGCTTGAGGTCGATCACGTCGGCGATCAGTTCGAGCGATGCGGTCGTCTCGCGCAATGCGTCGGAAGGCGATTGCATGTCGGCCGCCGCGCCTTGCTCCAGCGCGTGCAGCCAGTCGACGGCGTGTTGTTGCACCGCATCGACCACGAAGGCCGGATAGCGCGCATCGGACCGCTCGGCGATGTAGCGCAGCGCATTGCTCAGGCCATGCACGCGCGAGAAGATTTCGAGATCGCCCGCGACCGAGACGATGAACACTTCTTCAGGAATCTGCGAGGCGCGCAGTCCGTGCGGCTTGCCGCGCCCGTCGAAGGTCTCGAACATGTGGCGCAGCGTGCGCTCCACTTCGGGCGGCATGCCGAGCGTGCGCGCGATGTCGCCCGACACTTCGCAATGGATCTCCGCCATCGGCCCGACCGAGCCTGCGAACTCGGCCGCGGCGACGGCCGATGCGGTCGAGAGCATCGCACGGCGTCCGCCGACGTCATCGCCCATCAGGTCGGAGAACTCAGGTGCATTCGCGGTGCAGCCCGACCATCGCAGGAGCGACGCGCAGGCCGCATGGCCTTGCACCGTGGCATCGCGGCCGATGGCGGCGGCGAGCTGCGAGGCGATCCACGCGGTGCGTGCGGAATGGTCGATGGGTTGCCCCATGCTCAGATCGCCGACGAATGCAAGGGCCTTGATGGCGTCGAAGACCGGGATGTGGGGCGCAGGCTGCACGGGAAGAAATCGGGAGAGAAAAAAAGGAAGGCGTGCCGACCGCAGCCGGCACGCCGGGCACCTTACTTGGTATGGCTCACCGCGTCCAGAATCACCTGCGCCACCTTGGCCGGCTGCGATTGCTGCGGCACGTGGCTGCTGTTGACCGAGGAGACGGTCGCGCCGATCTTCTTGGCCATGTCACGCTGCAGCGCCGGCTGGATCATGTGGTCCGAGCTCGCGACCAGGTACCACGAGGGCTTGGTCTTCCATGCGGCCACGGTGAGCTTCTGCTCGAAGGATTTGCCCAGGATCGGGCCCTGCGTGGCGGTCATCACCGAGGTGGCGGCAGCGGGCAGGTCCTGCGCGAAGTGCTTCGACATGCCTTCCTTCGTGAGCGAGAGGAAGCCGCTCGCGTCGGCCTTGATGTGCGCGGAGCCGGGCGCGGCCGGGTAGTCCTTGCCGAGCTCGGCCGAGTTCTGGCCCGCATCGGGCGCGAAGGCCGCGATGTACACGAGCGAGGAGACCTTGTCGTTCGCGCCGGCCTCGGTGATGACCGAGCCGCCCCACGAGTGGCCGACCAGCACGACCTTGCCGGGCTGCGCATCGATGGCGCGCTTGGCGGCGGCCACGTCGTCTTCGAGCGAGGTCAGCGGGTTCTGCACCGCCACCACGTTCACGCCCTTGGCCTGCAGCAGCGGGATCACCTTGGCCCAGTCGGAGCCGTCGGCGAACGCGCCGTGGACGATGACCACGCTGGGCTTGTCGGCGGCGATGGCACCCGTGGCGAAGGAGAGGCCGATGGCGAGGGCAGCGGCGGCGAGCTTGAAGCGTTGGGCGGTTTTCATGGGAGTCCTGAGGAGAGGTTGGGAGTGGTGAAGAGGAGCCCGTACTGTCGGCGCAGCCGGCTTTCGGCGCCATCGGACGAATGTCCGATGCCGAAACCCTATGGCGCCAAGGGCACTGGCGGCTGTGGAAGGTCGGCGGGATAAGATTCCTCCGAGCAAAAAGACGCCCATTTCTCCAAGACGCCATGGCCACAAGCAGCAACCTTCAGGAACGCAAGCAGCGAGAGCTGGAACAACGCCGCAAGGACATCCTGAAGGTCGTGCGCAAGATGATCGTCAAGAGCGGCGCGCGCGAGATCACCATGCGCAAGGTGGCCGAGGAATCGGGCTTCTCGAACACCGTGGTGTATGCGCTCTTCGGCGACAAGGCCAGCATGATCGCCAACGCGGTCGACGACGACCTGATCCGGCTGAACAAGCTCATGCAGGCCGCGGTAGTTGGCGGCAAGAGTTCGATCGAACGCATCCGGCTCGCATGCCTTGCCTATGTCGAGAACGGGCTCAAACACCCCGACCAGTACTTCCTCGTGTTCATGGAGCGTCGTCCCGCAGCGCCCATCGAGACCTCGACGCTCACCTTCGGCGACCTCGAGAGCGACCCCTACGCCTTCGTCTGCAGCCTCACCGCGGCGCTGGTGCACGACGGCTACATGGCGGCCGACGACAAGCAGGTGGCCGTGGCCACGCAGATCATCTGGGAGGGCATGCACGGCATGACCTCGCTGCGCGTCTCCACCGGCGACGACCCGTGGATCGAGCGGCTCGATGCCGAGGCGCACCTGAACCTGTTGCTCGACATTCTTCTGCTGGGCATCGTGCAGCGCTTCCCGGGCGCCAAGTCGGCCGCGGCGATCAAGCTGCTGTCGCAGGGCCGCAGCTGAACCTTGCGCCCGCTCAGCGCACCAGCAGCTTCATCATCCGTTCGAAGGTCTTGCTGTAGGGCGGCTTGAAGAGGCCGACGCCGTTGAAGGCCGACTGGTGAAAGATCGGCTTCATCTTCGAGAAGGTCCGGAAGCCGTGTTCCCCGTGGTACGCGCCCATGCCGCTCGCACCGACGCCGCCGAAGGGCAGGTCGTCCTGCGCGATGTGCAGCAGGGTGTCGTTGATCGACACGCCGCCGGCCACCGTCTGCTGCATCACCCGGTCGATGGTCGCGCCGTTCTTCTCGAACAGGTAGAGCGCGAGCGGGCGTGGGTGCGCGTTGACGTAGGCGATGGCTTCGTCGATGGCGCCATAGGTCATCACCGGCAGGATGGGGCCGAAGATTTCTTCCTTCATCACGCGCATGCTGTCCTGTATGCCGGTCAGCAGCACCGGCGGGAAGCGGCGTGTCGCGGCATCGGGCGTCATGTCCGAGAGCGGCACGGCCGACGCGCCTTCCATCTGCGCCAGCGCGGCGAGCTCCTGCAGGCGGGAGAAGTGGCGCGGGCTCACGATGCTGGTGTAGTCGGTGTTGCGCGCGATGTCCGGGTACATCGCGTTGAACACGCGCCGGGCGCTGTCCGCGAAGCGCTGTTGCTGCCCCTCGGGCACCAGCACGTAGTCGGGCGCGATGCAGGTCTGGCCCGCATTGAGCGTCTTGCCCACGAGGATGCGTTCGACGGCCTTTTCGAAGTTGGCATCGGGCCCGATGATCGCGGGCGACTTGCCGCCAAGCTCCAGCGTCACCGGCGTGAGGTTCTCGCTCGCGGCGCGCATCACATGGTGGCCGACGGCTGTCGAACCGGTGAACAGCAGGTGGTCGAAGGGCAGGCTGGTGAATTCGCGCGCCGCTTCGGCATCGCCGTTGACGATGGCGATCTCGTCTTCCGCGAAGCTGGCCCGCACGAGCGTGGCGAACAGTTCGGCAAAGCGCGGCGTGAATTCCGACTGCTTCACCATCACGCGGTTGCCCGCGGCGAGCGCCGCCGTCATCGGTCCCACGGCCAGGTTCAGCGGGTAGTTCCACGGCACCACGATGCCGACCACGCCCAGGGGCTGCGGCATGATCCGCGACGACGCGGGCTTGAACCACAGGCCGGTGGAACGGCGCTGCGTGCGCATCCATTTCCTGCCGTGGCGCAGCGCATGGTTGATGCCCTCGACGGCGGGGAAGACCTCGGCCAGTTCGGTTTCCTGATAGGGCCGGTTGAAGAAGTCCGCGCTGATGGCGGCGGCGATCTCCTTGCGGTGGTCCATCACCAGAGCGCGCAGGCGCTCCAGGCGCCCGGCGCGCTCGCTCCATGGCGGGGTCTGCGCGCGCAGGCTGGCGGCGCGCATGGCGTCGAAGGTCTGTTTCATGTCTTGGGTCATGGCACTTCGTCGATGGGCTTCAGCCCGTTTGTTGGTACACCGGCCAGTGGTCCTGGATCTTGCCACCGCGCAGGGTCACCAGGTCGCCGAACTGCAGCAGCACGCCTTCGGCGATGGCGGGGCGCAGGAACACCTGGTCGTCCACCGAAAGGCCCGTGGCCGGCGAGCCGTTCACGTTCTCCTGGTTGGCGCTGTGGCCGAGGATGCCGTTGAACTGCAGGCCCTTGGGCGAGGCGTAGTCCGCGAGCCAGTAGCCGCCGTAGATGTAGTAGGTCTGGCGCTGGTTCACGTCCCACCACGAGAAGATCTTCGACTTGCCGTCGAGCGCCGGAATGGTCACCGGCCCGGTCGCCTTGATGACCGGCGTGGCGATGAACGCGGCCGGCTCGTGCGCGGCCAGCGTCTCGATGTCGTAGTGCGTGGGCTTGAGCAGCGCGGTGCCGGTGCTGACCTCGGTGCTCAGCTTCTCCGCCTCGTGCAGCTTGTAGCTGGGACTGCCGCCGGTGTTGAGCGTGAGGCCGTCGTTCCACAGCGTCGGGTACTGGCCGCGCACGTGATCGATGAAGCCCTGGTAGATCGCCATCGCCTTGGCGAGCAGTTCCTCGGATGACCCCAGCGCCTTCGGCACGCCGAAGCCCACGTGCGCGTCGTAGCCCATGAAGCCTGCGAACTCGAGCTGCTGCGGGTTCGCGGCGATGAGGTCGAGCATCCGGCCGAGCGTGGCGTTGTCGGCCACGCCGCCGCGGTGCAGGCCCACGTCGATCTCGAGGTTGATGCGCAGCTTGCTGCCGATGCCCTGCGCGAGCGCGAGGTATTGCTGCAGCCGCTCGGGCGTGTCGAGCAGCCACTGCAGCTGCCGCGACGGATCGAACGGTCCCTTGAGCTTCTTGTAGAACAGCGCTGCCGACTGCACCGGCAACGGCTTGCCCATGAGGATGTCGAAGTCCGGAAAAATCTCCGCGTCGATGTTGAGGAAGGGCTGGTGGAAGGACATCAGCCGCTTCGTGCCCGAGCGCTTGGCCACATAGTCGATGAGCGCATGCGAAGGCAGCGACTTCTCGACGATGCGGTAGTGCTTGCCGCCCTGGCGCAGGCTCTGCATCACGCGGTCGATGTTGCGGTCCATGCGGTCCAGGTCGATGACCATGCAGGGGCGCATCGGGCCGTTCTTCTTCAGCTCGTTGTTGAGCGCGCGGAAATAGTCGTCGTGCGGCGCGCCGTTGTCGCCGGGGCGGAGGGCAAAGGCGCCGACGGTCCCGACAGCGGCCACGCCGAGCGTGCCCAGGAGGATCTTCCGGCGGCTCATGCGGTGACTCCGAAAAGCTGGCGCAGGTAGGGGTTGAGCATGCGGCCTTCCGGGTCGAGCCTGGCGCGCAGTGCGAGGAAGTCGTTCCAGCGCGGATAGAGCGCCGCGAGTTGCGGCGCCTTCAGGTCGTGCAGCTTGCCCCAGTGCGGCCGGCCCTGGTACTTGCGGTAGATCGGGCCGATTTCCGAGAGCAGGTAGTCGTAGGGCTCGCCCTGCGCGGCATGCACGGCGATCGAGCAGCTGTCGCGCGCATGGAACGGGCTGAGCCACGCGTCATCGGCCTTCACGAAGCGGAACTCCAGCGGAAAGAACACGTCGTTGCGCCGCTCCAGCGCAGCGATGACTTCGCGCACGCAGGCGATGCCGTCGGCGCGCGGCACGTGGCACTCGGTCTCGTTGAACTTGGTGGGGCGCTGCGTGGAGAGCAGCTTCCATGAGCGGTTCTTCGCCTCCTCGGTCTGCTCGCCGTCGATCAGCTTGCCGGCCACCCAGCGGCGCAGCGACGGGAACCAGCCCAGCCAGTCGCGCAGGCGCTTGAGGTCGCGCAGCATGTCTTCGTCGGCCGAGGGCGACTGGACCGTGTCGGTGCCGGTGTAGAGGTCGTTGGTGATGCCCGCCGCATAACCGGTGAAGGGCAGGTAGTAGAACTCGAAGTTGCGGTGCTTCTCCGCGAGCGCAGGCGCCTCGTCGAGCATCGCCTCCAAGGGCTTGAGGAACACGCGGCGGTGCAGGTTGAAGGCGGGCACCACGCGCACCGTGGCCTGCGTGATCACGCCCAGGCTGCCGAGCGACACGCGCGCAGCGGCCAGCAGCTCGGGGTTGCGCTCGGTGCTGCAGTCGAGCACCTCGCCGCCCGGCGTCATGAGCCGGAGGCCCACCACGTCGGCATGCAGCGCGGGCAGGTCCTTGCCGGTGCCGTGGGTTGCGGTGGCGATGGCGCCTGCGAAGGATTGCGCGTCGATGTCGGGCAGGTTGCGAAGGCCCAGGCCTTGCGTGTCGAGCTGGCGCGACAGCAGCGCGAGGCGTGTGCCGGCGTGCAGCGTCACGGTCTGCGCCTGTGCGTCGCTCGCGACGATGCCCGACATGCGGTCCAGCGAGATCAGCGTGGCCTCGGTCGGCACCAGCGCAGTGAACGAGTGGCCCGCGCCGACGCAGCGCGCGCCGGCCGCGCCGGCCTTGCGCAATGCCGCCGCGAGCTCGGCTTCGTCGCCCGGCGTCTCGATGGCCTTGGGCGTGCAGCGGGCGATGCCGGACCAGTTCGTCCAGCCGGGGGCAGGCGTTGTTGTTGCGGCCGTTGGCGCGGCGACATCTGCCGCAGCGCGCGCCTCGATGCCGCTGCCGGCGAATGCAGCGGTGACAGCGATGCCCGCGCCGGCCTTCAGCACCGTGCGGCGGCGCTCGCCGTGCGGCGTTTGCGCGTTGTCGTCGTTGCTCATTTCCGTTCTTCCTTCCCTTGGCTCATGAAGACGATCAGCGCGCGCATGTCGGCTTCGCTGCAATCCGCGCAGAGGCCCTTGGGCGGCATCGCATTGAAGCCTTCCATCGCGTGCTTCACGAGCACATCCATGCCCTTGCCCAGGCGCGGCTTCCATTGCGCGATGTCGCCGGTCAGCGGCGCCTTGGCGTCGATGGCGGTGTGGCATGCGAGGCACGAGCGCTCGTAGCGCGCGCGCAGGTCGTCGGAGGCGGGCCGCAGCGATTCGGCGCGATGGATGTCCGAGGTGGAAGGTGGCTGTGGTGCTTCCTCCTTGCAGGCTGCGAGACCCGCAAGAAGAAGCGTCGACAGAAAGAGTCGAAAGGCAATTCGCATGCGGTCGTCGTCTGGCTAGAAGGTGTGGCGGATGCCGACGGTGGTGCCGGTCTGCGTGCGCGCGATCGTCGGGCTCTGCGCGTTGATGCCCACGAGCTGCGCGCCGATCAGCCCGCCGCGGTACACCGAGTGGTCGATCTCGGCATAGAGCATGGTCCGCTTCGACAGCGCATAGCCCGCCACCAGCTGGTACTGGCTGGCCGAGCCGTCGAAGTCGCTCGTGTAGCCGCGCTGCCGCGTGAACCACACGTTGGCCGCGAGCGTGAGCCAGGGCGTGGCCTTGTAGGTGATGCCGCCGAGGATCATGCGGCGCTTGCTGAAGCCGCCCGGGATGCTCGGGTCCACCGTCTGCGCCGGCGAGATGATGCCCAGCCCCGCAAGGTCGACCGCGCTGAACGGCCCGTTCGCGAACGAGGTGAAGTCGTTGTCGCGCCGGTTCTCGATGTAGCCGGCCTGCAGCGTGGCCGATTCGCCGAGCCTGAACTGCGCGCCCGCGGTGTAGATGTCGAACTTCGCGTTCGTGTTGTCGTCCTTGGTGCGCATGAGCGCGCCGGCCAGCTTGACCGGACCGTTCTCCGGCGCGTAGGCCACGCCCACGCCGTACTGGCTGCCGCGCCTGGAAGACCCCTCGCCCTCGCCGATGGCGTACTGCGCGAGCAGCACCACGTCGCCCAGCTGCGCGCCCCAATGGACCATGTTGTTGGTCTTGCTCGCGGCCAGCAGCGTGTGCTCGGGCTTGAAGGCGTTGAAGTAGTCGGCCCAGAGGTTGGAGCCGTAGGCGAGCGAGGCCGCCTCCATCGCCACGTTGTACTGCCGCCCGAGGGTGAGCTGGCCCCACGACTGCGACACCAGCCCGACCGAGGCGATCTGCATGTACTGCGAGCCGTCCCTGGGAAGCGGGTCGCCGTTGCGCAGGTCGAAGTGGCTCTCGAGCTGGAAGATCGCCTGCAGCCCGCCGCCCAGGTCTTCGGTGCCCTTCACGCCCCAGAAGCTTTCGGACATGCCGCCTTCCCTTGTCATGCGCAGGCGCGAGCGGGTGTTCACGGGGGCGCCGTCGGCGCCGTAGTCGGTGGCGTGCGTCTCGTAGCGCAGGCCCGCATCGACCGTGCCGTACAGCGTGAGGGTGCTTTGCGCCCACGCGGTGCCGGCACACAGCGGCAGCGCCAGCGCGGCCACCGAAAGGGGGACTCGTCTCGTCATGTTGTTTCCTTCATCTGCCCAAGCCATGCAGCTCTTCGCTGGAAGTGCGCCGTGTTTCCGGCGCGGGGCGGATGTTAGAACGTTGATCTGAAAAAATCCAACGTTTTATTTGGAATCGTTGTTCCTTCCGATTTCTGTGGCCTTAGGTTTTCATCGGGCGCACAAAAGCAAACGCGCCCTGGAAGGGCGCGTTGCGGGGGAGCGAGGCCGCGGCGTCAGCCGGCGTTGGCGGGGGGCGGCGGCTCGACCGGCAGCGCGCGCTTGTGCGCGCTCTTGCGGTGCGTCGACAGGATGATCGCGCGCGCCGCGGCCGACACCGGCTTGCCTTCGAGGAAGTCGTCGATCTGTTCGTAGGTCACGCCGAAGGCGTCTTCGTCGGGCTTGCCCGGCACCAGCGATTCGAGGTCGGCGGTCGGCACCTTGTAGACCAGTTCGTCGGGTGCGCCGAGCAGTGCCGCCACGGCGCGCACGCGGCGCTTGTTGAGGCCGGTGAGCGGCGTGATGTCGGCCGCGCCGTCGCCGAACTTGGTGAAGAAGCCCATCAGCGCCTCGGCCGCATGGTCGGTGCCGATGACGATGCCGTCGTGCGCACCGGCCACCGCGAACTGCGCCACCATGCGCTGGCGCGCCTTGATGTTGCCGAGCACGAAGTCCTCGTGCGCCGCATCGCGGAACTTCAGGTCGCCGGCCTTCAATGCGGCGAGCATGCCGTCGGCCGCGGGGCGGATGTCGACGGTGATCGTGCGGTCGGGCTTCATCACGGTGAGCGATCGCTGGGCTTCCGCCTCGTCCTTCTGCACGCCGTAGGGCAGTCGCATGGCGATGAAGGTGGCGTCGTAGCCTTCGGCGCGCAGTTTCTCGACGGCGCGCTGCGCGAGGCAGCCGGCGGTCAGCGAATCGACGCCGCCGCTGATGCCGAGCACCAGTGTCTTGAGGCCCGTCTGCTTCAGGTAGCTGGCGAGGAAGTCAGTGCGCCGCGCGAGTTCGGCGGCGGCATCGAAGACAGGCGCCACATGCAGCGCCGCGATGATCTCGCGCTGCGTGGCATCGACGGGGGACAGGTCAGCACTCATGGTGTTTGCCGGTGTGAATGAAGAAGATCAGAAGTCGACGAGGCTCAGGCCGATGCTCAAGACCGTGCGCTTGCGGTTGTAGTCCACCAGCGTGTCGCCATAGCCATGGAACAGCTGCGTGTGGAAGCGCAGGTTGCTCTTGGTCGGATCGCCGATGGCCTTGAGCCACTCGAGCTTCAACGAACCGCGGCCGCTGTCGCGCAGGTTGTTGCGCACGGTCACGCCGAGCGTGTTGTCGCGGTTCAGGTTCCAGCGGCCGGTGATTTCGGCGCGGCCGATGTAGTCGGCGATGTCGGGGTTGTCGTCCTTCGCCGCATCTTCCGAGATGCGCTTCCAGATGCGTCCGGTGATCTGGAACTTGTCGCCGAGCTCGGCACCGCCCATCAGGTAGACGCGGTTCCAGCTGCGCGACAGCGGCAGGGTCTGTCCGTTCGACTGGTGCACGATGCCCAGGCCCGCATAGCGCCAGCGCCAGCCGCCGGGCAGGTGGAAGTCGGTCGGGTAGACATACATCAACTCGGGTTCGTGGTCGGTGGTGCGGAACGGCCGCGAGATCGCGCCGTTGAACAGCTGCCACGTCGACTGCTGCGAGTAGGCGAACCACAGCGAGTCTTTCCGGATCGGGTCGTTCTGCGTGAGCATGCCCTGCGCGAGCTTGGTGCGCACCGACAGGCCGATGCGCATCTCGTTGGCCTGGTAGGCCACGGGCTCGCCGGTGTGGTCGGGCGAAGGCGAGGTGGGCACCTGCGGCTTCCTGGTGGCGGCCGAGGCAGCGACGTAGAGGGGCCGGTAGCCGCGGAAGCCGAAGGTGCCGCAGTCGGTGGCGTTCTCCAGTTCCCAGAAGCGCGAAAGCGCCGAGTACTGTTGGTCGCGGCAGCCCTCGGTGGTGGCGACGGTGATCACGCGGGTGGCGGGGATCGAGCCGTCCACCGGCGGCGCCTGCGTGCTGGCCAGCACCGGCGGTGCGACGGGCACCGACACCGAGGGCAGCGTCTGCTGCTGCGCCCAGCGGTCGAAGCAGGCCAGGCGCGCATCGTTGTTGTTGCCGAGCGCGGCGCATTGCTGCCAGGTGAGCTGCGAATCGGCCAGCGGGCTCGCGGGCTTGTCGACGGCCTGCGCGCAGGCGGCCGCGCTGCCGAGGGAGGCCGCGAACGTCATGAGCGTTGCGAAGAACGCATGTGTGCGAGTGGTCATTGTTTTCCTTCCGAACCGCCCGTTTTGATCAGCACGAACGGGTGCGTGCTTTCGTCCGCGGCATTGCGCCACGTTCCCCTGAATTCGCGGCCGCAGGAGCGCGGCTGCAAGGTACCGGCCCAGTTGCCGCTGATGGCGCGGCCGTCCAGCGACTCGTCGATGGAGAGCGCGCCTTCGTCGTCGACGTCGCCCGCGAGCTGCGCCACCGAAGGCTTTGCGCCGCCATCGGCGTTGCGCGTGATGGTGCCGCGCACGCCGGCGTAGTCGGGGTGCTTGCCCAGTTGCACGACGGACACGGCGGGCAGGCCGTCGAAGCGGGCTTCCCAGCGGCCGTAGAGCGATTGCAGCGGCAGGTCGCGCGCGTCGGCGGGGCAGTTGGGATCGACCGCTGCGCAGCCCGTGACGGCGAGCGCGGCCAAGGCGGCGAGCAGCGTTCTCATGGCGCCGCCGCAGCGGCGGCTTTCGCAGCCGCACTGTCCTGTGCCTTCTGCGCAAACTCGGCGCGCAGCGCCTTGAGTTTTTCACGCGGGTCTTCCTTCGTCGTGGCCTTGTCCAGGCCCATCTCGGCGATGAATCGGCTCGGCAGGCAGGGCACCATGTCGCGGCCCTGCTTGCGCTTTTTGGTCCAGCTCACGGCCAGGCTGCGCTGCGCGCGGGTGATGCCCACATACATCAGGCGGCGCTCTTCCTGCAGGCGCTGGGTTGTCTCGTCGCTCACCACCTTCTGGCGGCCGTTGTCGTCGTCGAGCTTGAAGGGCAGCATGCCTTCGGTCACGCCGATCAGCACCACGTGCGGCCACTCCAGGCCCTTGGAGGCATGCAGCGTGGAGAGCGTGACCACGTTCTGGTCCTGCTCGCGCTCGCTGATGGTCGAGAGCAGCGAGATGGTCTGCGCCACCTCGAGCAGGCTCTTGCGCTCGGTCTCGTCGTTGTCGTTGGCGCCCGAGGCGTCGTCCAGCGAACCGCCGGCGCGCTGGGACATCCAGTCGACGAACTCCATCACGTTGTTCCAGCGCGTGGCGGCCGCCGCCTCGCTCTCTTCGCCGTCGTAGAGATGGCGTTCGTAGTCGATCTCCTTGAGCCAGTCGAGCATGAAGGTGCGCGAGGCTTCCGCGCCCATGGTGCGGCGTGCGCGGTATTCCAGGTCGTTGATGTAGCGGCCGAACTCGTGCACGCCCTCGAGCGTGCGCTTGGGGATCACGCTGGGCAGCGAGGGGCTGAACAGCGCCGCGAACAGGCTCAGCTTGTACTGGCTGGCAAAGGTGCCCAGGCTCGCGAGCGTGGTGTGGCCGATGCCGCGCTTGGGCGTGGTGATGGCGCGCAGGAACGCGGGGTCGTCGTCGTTGTTGACCCAGAGACGAAACCAGCCGCACAGGTCCTTGATCTCGGCGCGGTCGAAGAAGCTCTGGCCGCCCGACACCTTGTAGGGAATCTGCGCGCGGCGCAGCGCCTGCTCCAGGATTCGTGCCTGGTGGTTGGCGCGGTAGAGGATGGCGAAGTCGCGGAACTCCTTGTGCTGCTTGCCTTGCGTGACCGCATCGCCGGCGCGCAGGCTCACGATGCGCGCCACCGCGCGCTCGGCCTCGTGCAGCTCGGTGTCGGCATCGACCACGCGCACCGGCTCGCCTTCGCCGAGCTCGGAGAACAGCGTCTTCGGAAACAGCTTGGGGTTGGGGCCGATCACGTTGTTGGCTGCCCGCAGGATGGCGCTGGTGGAGCGGTAGTTCTGCTCCAGCTTGATGACCTTGAGCGTCGGGTAGTCGATCGGCAGCTTCTTCAGGTTGTCCAGCGTGGCGCCGCGCCAGCCGTAGATCGACTGGTCGTCGTCGCCCACGGCGGTGAAGCGGGCGCGGTCGCCGGCCAGGGCCTTGAGCACCTCGTACTGCGTGGCGTTGGTGTCCTGGTATTCGTCCACCAGGATGTGACCGAGCGCGGCCTGCCACTTGGCGCGCACTTCGGGAAAGTCGTGCAGCAGCTTGAGCGGCATGCCGATCAGGTCGTCGAAGTCGACGCTCTGGTAGGCCTGCAGCCGCTCCTCGTAGTGGCGCATGACCTCGGCCGTGATGCGCTCGTTGTCGTCCACCGCGGCCGCAGCGGCCTGCTGGGCATCGAGGCCCATGTTCTTCCACTTGCTGATGGTCCACTGCCAGATGCGGGCGGTGGCGATGTCGGTGGTGCCGCCGGCGTCCTTCAGGATCTTGGTCACGTCGTCGCTGTCCAGGATGCTGAAGGCGGGCTTGAGGCCCAGTACCGCGCCGTCTTCGCGCATCATGCGCACGCCCAGTGCGTGGAAGGTGCAGACCACCACCTTGCGCGCGTCCCGGCCGATCAGGTCCTTCGCGCGCTCGCGCATTTCCGCGGCCGCCTTGTTCGTGAAGGTGATGGCCGCGATGCGCTTGGGTTCGAGGCCGGCCTGGATCAGCCGGCCGATCTTGTGCGTGATCACCCGCGTCTTGCCCGAGCCCGCGCCTGCCAGCACCAGGCAGGGACCGTGCATGTAGTTGACCGCTTCTTGTTGCGCGAGATTGAGACCGTGGGACATGGGGGTGGAGGAACCGGAGAACGCCGTGGGGAACGGCAGGCGCAAAGCGGGCAATGATACGGGGGCGGACCCCCCGGACGTTGTAGGCGGTGCACGCAGGAAAGGGGCCAGGCAGGCCGGGCCAAGCGGTGGCAAACGACAATCGGACGGTGCTGCCCGTATTTCTTGTCACTTTCCCCTTCTTCGCGCTGATCGCGGCCGGCTACGCCGCCGCCCGCGCCCGCCTCCTGCCGCTGGAGGCGATTCCCGGCCTCAACACCTTCGTGCTGTATTTCGCGCTGCCGTGCATGCTGCTGCGCTTCGGCGCCGGCACGCCGATCGCGCAACTGCTCGACGGCAGCGTGGCACTCATCTGGGGCACGAGCGCGCTGGCCGTGGTGGCGGGTGTGGTGCTGCTGACGCGCAATGCGCGCATCGGCTGGAACGACGCAGCTTTCGGCGCGCTGGTGGCCGCCTTTCCGAACACCGGCTTCATGGGCGTGCCGCTGCTGGTCGCGATCCTCGGTGCGCAGGCGGCGGGGCCGATGATCATCACGATCGCGTTCGACCTGGTGGTGACCTCGTCGCTGTGCATTGCGCTCTCGCGGCTTGATGGCGCCGGGGGCGCGGGGCGGCACGGTGCATCGCAAGCGGCGCGCAAGGCGCTGCGCGGCATCCTCGTCAATCCGATGCCCTGGTCGATCCTGCTGGGTGTGCTGCTGTCGGCTGCGCGCTGGCAGTTGCCGGGGCCCATCGACCGCACCGTGGCCATGCTCGCGGACGCGGCTTCGCCGGTGGCGCTCTTCACCATCGGCGCGGTGCTGGCGCGTTCCGCATTGCTGGCGCGCGAGCACCAGGCCAGCGCGGCCGTTGCGGAGGCCATGGGCACCGCCGGCACGCCCGCGCCGAAGGCACCGTTGGCCGACGTGCTGCCGGTGGTGGCGGTAAAGCTGCTGCTGCACCCGTTGCTGGTGTGGGCGTTGGGCGCCGGTGCCATCGCGCTGGGGCTGCCGCTCTCGCACGCGGCGCTGGTGGTGATCGTGCTGGTCGCGGCGCTGCCGAGCGCGAGCAATGTGTCGATGCTGGCCGAGCGCTTCGGCGCCGACAACGGGCGCATCGCACGCATCATCCTGTGGACGACGGTGGCGGCCTTCTTCAGTTTTCCGCTGGCGGTCGGGCTGCTGCGCTGAGGCGAAGGGCTACGGCGTGAGCACGCCGAGCTTGTACGGATCGGCATCGGACAGGCGCTCGCACTTGGAGAAGTCGCGGCCCTGCGTGCCGTCGCAGTAGTAGGCGTTGTAGATGCGTCCGAAGAGCGTGGGGCTCGCGGTGAAGAGCACGCCGTGGTCGGGCTGCCAGTTGTCCTTGTCTTTCGCGGGCGGGACACTGGCCTCCACCGGTTTCGCCGTCGCCGTGCCCGCCGTGGTGGCGGTTGCGGGCGTGAAGTCGGCCAGTGTCTTGTGGGCTTCGTCGCCGCGCCAGCGCACGGCCAGCTCGGCCGCCGTGGGGCGCGCGGCCACCGGCAGCAGGATGCCGTTGACCTGGAAGCCGTAACCGAATCGATGCGTCTTGCCGGCAAGGAACGCGTACGCGCAGGCGGCCATGCACTGGCCGCGGATCTCGGTGTCGACGCCGCTCGCGCGGATGGCATCGGCAAAGGCGCCGGCCGCATCGGCGGTGCCGCCGGAGAGGTCCTCGAACACCACGGTGCGCACGGTGCCGCTTGCCAGATGGTCGATGAAGGGCTTGATCGCACCGCCGTCGAGCATGCCCGACACCACCAGCTCGCGGCCTTGCAGTTCGATGTCCGCGGCGGCGGCGGGTGTGCCGATGACCGAGGCGATGCACGCAAGCGAGAGGACCCAACCAGGAAGAGACGACGGTTTCACGGCGACCTTTGCGTGTGAGCGAGCGAGCTTGCTTGGAACCCGGGGTCCGCGCTGAGTTCGCGGGTTTACTGCCCGTTTACAGCTTGAACAGCCGCACGGC
This sequence comes from Variovorax sp. RKNM96, assembly GCF_017161115.1. GTDB lineage: Bacteria > Pseudomonadota > Gammaproteobacteria > Burkholderiales > Burkholderiaceae_C > Variovorax. Next base: position 803,023 of record NZ_CP046508.1, read on the forward strand.
ATCACGTCAACTCTTTTTGCAGATTATTTCTGGGTAACTGCAGGGCAGGCCGTAAGTCGTAGGCATCGGTATGCCTTCAGTTGAATGCTTGAGTTTGCAGATGCGCTGCTACAGTGGTTCCAGGTCAAAGATGTGAATGGGGCGCGCGATGGCAATACTGGTTCGCATCCTGCTGTGGGTGGCCTGGCTCGCCGGCGTGGGCTGGGTGTGGCATGCCGGTGTGCTCGGCACCGCGGCGTCGATCGCGCTGGCCGCGTTGAGTCTCGTGGTGTTCGCATGGCCGGGCAGCATCGCGCGGCGCCGGCATCACAGTGAGCTGCGCTATGTCGACATGGGCAAGGAGCCCACCGGCCACCACTGATCACTGAGTTCTTGGAATGGGCGCGTCGTCGCTTCAGGACGCGGCCGGCTGCTGCATGCGCTGGAACTCGTGGCGCTTCATCGTGAGGTAGTCGCTCTTCTCGACTTCGTGGAGCTGCTTGGCGTACTGCTCCGTTGCATCGAACCACGCCGCGAGGCGCTGCTCCAGCTGCCCTGCGCCGGGTGCATCGAGGTAGCTGTCGATCGCGAGGTAGTAGCGCATGGTGTTGCGCTCCACCACGCCGCGCACGCCGCCGATGTAGTTGCCCTGTCCCGCGGGCGTGAAGCCGACCTTGTCGCTGCCGAGCGTGGCGAGGTAGCCCTTCATCGCGAGCCGTGCCGCGGTGCCGTAGGCATACGCATAGCGCAGGTGGATGGCGGTCTTGCCGCCGTCGGCCGGCGCCGCTTCGAACACGATGCTGTAGTCGCGTGTGGAGAGCGGGCCGGTGTCGGCGCTCAGGCGAACGTTGAGGTAGTTCGCATCCGCCTTGCCCGGGGTGTAGGCGAAGGCAATGACCTGCGCGTCCGACAGCGGCTGGTCGAACTTGCGGCCGATGGCCACCGCCAGCGTGGTGCCGCCATTCTTCACCGCGCAATGCTTGGTGTTGAGGTGAAGCATCAGCACCTGGCACCACGCGGCGGGTTCCCGCAGTGCGTCGCTGACGCGGGCGAAGGGATGGTCCACCAGCGCGTAGACGTCGCCGCTCAACCGGTCGGCGGCTTCGCTCGATTCGAGTGCGAGCGGGCGACGGAAGGCGTTGCGTTCCAGTTGCGGCGCGAGCGCCTGCAGCTTGGCGCGCAGCGCGGCGGCCGGTGCGGGCTGCTGCTGCGCATGGGACATCGCCGGCGCCAGCACCGAGGCAGCCAGCAGCAGCATGCCGAGTCCCGCGCGGCGTATTCCTTGAGCGACGAAGAAGGTATTCATGGTGATTCACTCTCGCCCCGCCCCTGCCCGCACCGTGCAGGACAACCGGCCCAGATGCCGTGCGGATCGGCGTCGATCGGCCAGGGATATTTCGGAAATTCCAATATACCTATTTATGCCTAATTAATGGCCAATTAATTGGTTTTATTTATTATTCCCAGATCCAATTGGAAATTAATATGAAAGATCGCATCGAAGATTTAACGATGCAATTTCAGCGAATTTGTTCCGGACAAATGCAACTTGTGCTTAGGATGTCGCGCCCGTTCAAATTCGATGAAATTTGATGATTGCCGGCCTAATTTCCTCTTTGCCCGTCAATTGATTGTCGGTTGCCTTCTTGAATTTCACCGAAAAGTAGACAGGCCATGGTTCCTTTTACTTTTTAATTCATTGGAGGTGAAGATGGACATAGAACAACGCATAACAGTCAGAGGTATAGGCGCGGTGCTCGTGGCGGTGACCCTGGCGCTCACGGGCTGCGGGGGTGGCAGCGATGGTGGTGGCGGCTTCGCTGGCGCAGGGCTCGGGTCCGGCGCTGCCGGCCAGACTGACACTTCGGCCAACGCCCTCGCGGACTCCCGGCCGCCGCCGCTGGAGGCGGATCGGCCCTTCTTCGATCCGGTGGCCTACGGCAATGGCCCCGACGATTCGGTGTCCGAGGCGAGCGAGGACGGCGCGATCACGCACCACGACACCGTCATCGACGGCAAGCGCATCCGCTACACCGCCACGGCCGGCCACCTGGTCACCTACGATCCGCTGCATTCGACGCCGAGCGCCAAGATGTTCTACGTGGCCTATACGGCCGACGGCAAGGACGCCCGCACGCGCCCCGTCACCTTCTTCTACAACGGCGGCCCGGGTTCCGCGTCGGTCTGGCTGCTGCTGGGCTCGTATGCGCCCAAGCGCATCAAGACCTCGCTGCCCGATTTCACGCCGCCGGCGCCCTATACGGTGGAAACCAATCCCGACAGCCTGATCGACCGGAGCGACCTGGTTTTCATCAACCCCGTGGCCACGGGCTATTCGGCAGCCATTGCGCCCAACAAGAACAAGGATTTCTGGGGCGTGGACAAGGACGCCAAATCCATCAACCAATTCATCAAGCGCTACCTGACCGCCAACGGCCGCTGGAATTCGCCGAAATACCTTTTCGGTGAGTCCTATGGCACGCCGCGCAGCGCCGTGATGTCCTACCTGCTGCACATGGACGGCATCGACCTGAACGGCATCGTGCTGCTCTCGTCCATCCTGGACTATTCGCAGAATGAAAACCCGGTCGGGCTGCTGCCGACCTACGCCGCGGATGCCTGGTACCACAAGAAGGCCACCTACACGCCGCTTCCGGCCGACCTGCCTGCGTACATGGCGCTGCTCACGAAGTTCGCGTCGGGCGACTTCGCGAAGGCGGTGGCACCCGAGGTCGCGCGCAAGAAGAAGATCAGCGATCTTCGCGATGACCCGGAACTCGAGGCCGCCATCAACGGCGCGTTCGAGGCGGCGGGCAGCCCCTCGAGCCTGGCCTGGTCGGTGATCGTGGACTACATCAACACGCTGCCCAACAGCGCGAGCGTGCTGCCGAAGTTCAAGGCCTACTACAAGGCGGTGAACGACGTCGACTACGACCCCGAGATCGAGGCCGCCATCCGGCATGTGATCGACACCGTGCCGAATCCCACCTACCAGGACGTCTTCGACTACCTCGCCACGTTGCCGAATGCGGCCGACCTGACGGCGCGGCTCAACAAGCGCCTGCAGGACCAGGCGGATGCCGAGGCCGCGCGACCGGAGCCCAGCGATGCGATCGTGGAGGCGACGTCGAAATTCATCGGCATCTCCAAGCCATTGGTCAAGGGCAGCTACCTGGCGGTCGGCACCGACGACTTCCAGCGCAATCTGGTGCCGGGTGTGAGTGTCGGCGCCTACGACGGCCGCGCCACCACCACCGACCTCGGCGTGGCGAGCCAGATCAGCCTGATCAACAACGACGCGTTCGACCGCGCCGTCAACGGCGTCTACATCGCGGCGTGGAATTTCTACATCAACCAGGAACTGAAATACACCTCGAACTCGGCGTTCACCGGCATCTCGAACGTCAGCTGGGACTACACCCACAAGGACCCGACCGACAAGACCACGAAGACGCGCGGACAGCTCAACACGCTGCCCGACCTGGCGGCCACGATGAGCGTCAACCCCGACGTGAAGGTGCTTCAGTTGAGCGGCTACTACGACAACGTCACGCCCTGGTACCAGACCCGGATCGACCTGGAGCAGAACCTGCCGCTGGACCCCAAGCTGCGCAAGAACCTGGAGATCAACGAGTACCCCTCGGGGCACCAGATCTACCTGGACGGCCCGTCGCGCACCAAGGCGAAGTCCGACCTCGTGAGGTTCTACGAAGCCTCGACCTCGGATGACGCCGCGAACGCGCGCATCCTGAAGCTGCAGCAGAAGACCCTCCTGGAGAAGTCCTTGCTGCAGTAAGCGCACGGCATGCGGCGCATCCCCGCGGCGGTCTTCAGATGCTGTGGGGATCGACGTCGACCAGCCAGCGGATCACGCCCTTGCCCTCGGGCGTGCGCCGCAGCGCGTGCAGCAGCGGCTGCCATGCCGCCAGCAGGCGCTGCAATGCCGCGCGCGAGGGGCTTTCGATCAGCATCTGCGCGCGCTCCACATTGGCCACGCGCTGGATCGAGAGCGGCACCGCGGGATAGCGGGTGACGATGTCGGCGCCGGGCAAGGCTTCGGCCGCATCGGCCGCGATGTTCAGGAAGGCCTGCGCCACCGCCTGCTCGCGCGCATCGGCGCGCAGCAGCGCCTGGAATGCGAAGGGCGGCATCGCGGCGGCCTGGCGCTCATCGAGCTGCTGCTTCGCGAACGCGGCGTAGTCATGCTTGCGCAGCGCCATGAAGAGCGGGTGCTGCGAGTGGAAGGTCTGGATCCACATCTCTGCTGTCGCGCCCTGTGCGGCGAGGTACGCAGCGTCGCGTCCGGCACGCCCGGCCGATTGCATCAGCAGGCTGAACAGCCGTTCGGGCGCGCGGAAGTCGCTGGAGAACAGCGCGCCATCCGGGTTCACCGCGGCCACCAGCGTGATCCGCCGGAAGTCGTGGCCCTTGGCGATCATCTGCGTGCCGACCAGCACGTCGACTTCGCCCGCGTGTACGGCAGCAAGTTGCGATTCGAGCGCGCCCTGCTTCTTGGTGCTGTCGGCGTCGATGCGCGCGATGCGCACCGCGCTGCCGTCGGGGCGCTTCACTGCGGCGAACAACTCGGCCAGGTGCTCCTCGAGCCGCTCGGTGCCGCGGCCCACGGGCGCGATGTCCGGGTTGCCGCAGGCCGGGCAGGCGCGCGGCACGCGCTCGGTGAAGCCGCAGTGGTGGCAGCGCAGCGTGCGGTCGATCTTGTGGAACACGCGGTAGGCACTGCAGTGCGGGCATTCGCTCTTCCAGCCGCAGTCGCCGCAGGCCAGCACCGGCGCGTAGCCGCGGCGGTTCAGGAAGATCATGCTTTGCTCGCCGCGCGCGATGCGCTGGCCGATGGCGTCGAGCAGCGCGCCCGAGAGTACCGTCTTGGGCGGCTGCAGGTTCATGTCGACCAGACGCACCGCGGGCAGCTCGCCCGCGCCGATGCGCGATGGCATCTCCAGCCGCACATAGCGTCCGCCCGGGTCGTCGCCTTCGGCGGGCCGGCTCTGGTGCCAGCTTTCGAGCGAAGGCGTGGCCGAACCGAGGATCACCTTCGCGCCCTCGCGCTGGCCGCGCCACACGGCGAGGTCGCGCGCCGAATAGCGCGCGCCTTCCTGCTGCTTGTAGCTCGGGTCGTGCTCCTCGTCGACCACGATGAGCTTCAGCCCCGGGATCGATGCGAACACCGCCATGCGCGTGCCCAGCACGATGCGCGCGGCGCCGCTGTGCGCCGCGAGCCAGCTCGCCAGGCGCTGCGGATTCGTCATGCCGCTGTGCAGCGACACCACCGCCTCGTCGCCGAAGCGCGCCTTGAAACGTGCTTCCAATTGCGGCGTGAGGTTGATCTCGGGCACCATCACCAGCGCCTGCGCCTCGGGGTCGCGCGCGAGCAGGTCGGCCACGCAGCGCAGGTAGACCTCGGTCTTGCCGCTGCCGGTGCTGCCCACCAGCAGGAAGGTGCCGCTCTCCGCCTCGATGCGGGCGAGGGCTGCTGTCTGTTCCGGGCTCAGCGCGATCAGGTTGGCGGCTTCGGCCGTCTGGGCGACGGGGCCGGTCGTCGTCTTGCGCTTGAGGCGGCGGGCGAGCTGCGTCGTCGTCAGGTCGCGCAGTTGCGGCGGCAGGGCGGCCAGGGCGATCTCGCCGATCGAGCGCTGGTAGTAGCGCGCTGCAAAGGCCACGAGGTCGCGCCAGGCCTCGCCGAGCGGCGCCAGCGCGTCGAGCGCGGCGCCCACGGGCTTGAGCGCCATGTCGGGCTCGGCGCCGGCCAGCGAAGCGGGTTCGTTCCAGACCACGCCCAGCACCTCGCGCCGGCCCAGCGGCACCCGCACCAGCGTGCCTGGCACCAGCGGCGCGGCGCCGGCGTAGCTCAGCAGGTCGCCGAGCGCGGCATGCGCCGGCGTCTGCACCGCGATATCAAGACGCCACGCCGCGCCCGCCGGCGCGCTTTCGGGCGGCGGCACAGCGGAGTTACCCGGGGGCGGGGCGTCCGTTTCGGGGGCGGGGCGGGCGGTGGAGATGAGGGGCCTTGTTGGCAAAGGTTGTTAATGCGACTTTGAGCTAAATCGCTTAAGTCGTTGATTTTTCAGCGCTTTGGCGTCCATCCAGAGTTTCTGTGGATAACTTTGTTGACAACAAGGCTCGACACGCTGGGGAGCCTTGAAAATCAAGGCTCTGGCTGGAATGCCCCAAAAAAAAGCAAAGTTCAAATCCTATATAAATCAACAACTTACGCGTGCTATTGGTTTGGGAGCAAAGAAGGCGGTGCCTCAGATAATCTTGCGCAGTGCAACACGCGTTTTGTGCATAAGTCGGGCCTCCTAGACCGTTTTTGGGCTTGACAAACGGATTCGGAGCGATCTTTCCGGGGCGTCCCGCGCTTTCGCGTGACCCGCCCCGCCGTCACAGTTTCAACCGCGCAGGGCGCGCGACTGCGTGTGGACCGCTTCGACCAGCGCCGCCACATGGTCGGGCGGCGTGAACTGGCTGATGCCGTGGCCCAGGTTGAAGATGTGCGTGGGCCCCGGCGCGTGGCGATCGGCGTGCGGCTTGCCGAAAGCCTGCAGCACCTTCGCCACCTCGGCCTCGATCTGCGCGGGTGGTGCGAACAGCACGTTCGGGTCGATGTTGCCCTGCAGCGCCTTGGCCTGGCCGTCGCTGCCTTCGGCGACCTGGCGGCGTGCGGCGGCGAGGTTCACGGTCCAGTCCACGCCGAGCACTTCGCAATCGAGCGCGCGCATGGCTTCGAGCCAGAGGCCCCCGCCCTTGGTGAACACGATGCGCGGCACGGGTTGGCCGTCGGCGCCGGTGCGCTTGAGGCCCGCGAGCACGCGGGCCGTGTAGGCGAGGCTGAACTCCTGGAAGGCGCCGTCGGCCAGCACGCCGCCCCAGCTGTCGAAGATCATCACGGCCTGCGCGCCCGCATCGATCTGCGCATTGAGGTACGTGGCCACCGAATCGGCGTTGACCGCGAGGATGCGGTGCATCAGGTCGGGGCGGCTGTAGAGCATGCCCTTGACGAGCCGGTAGTCGCTGGAGCCCGCGCCTTCGACCATGTAGCAGGCCAGGGTCCAGGGGCTCCCCGAGAAGCCTATCAACGGCACGCGGCCGTCGAGCGCCTTGCGGATCGAGGCCACGGCGCTGAACACGTAGCGCAGCTTGTCCATGTCGGGCACTTCGAGCGCGGCCACCGCCGCTTCATCGCGCACCGGGCGGGCGAAGCGCGGGCCTTCGCCAGCCTCGAACGACAGGCCCAGGCCCATGGCGTCGGGCACGGTGAGGATGTCGGAAAACAGGATCGCCGCGTCCAGCGGATAGCGCGCGAGCGGCTGCAGCGTGACTTCGGTGGCGTAGTCGGTGTTGGTCGCCAGCCCCATGAAGCTGCCGGCCTTGGCGCGCGTGGCGACGTACTCCGGGAGGTAGCGGCCGGCCTGGCGCATGAGCCAGACGGGCGTGTGATCGGTGGCCTGGCGCCAGCAGGCTCGCAGGAAAGTATCGTTTTGCAGTGGGGCGAAAGGCATTTCCCAATTGTCGCAGGGGCCATGCGCGCGGGATCAGCGGACGGGTTTGCCGCCAAAAACCTCGTACATCAGCGCAATGAGCCACTGCAGGCCCAGGTCGCCGTCGTGCGCGGCCGTCCACAGGAGCGACACCTCGTAGCTGGGCGAGTCGAACGGCAGCGGGCTGACCGCCAGCCCCAGCGCATCGCGCCAGGTGGCCGCCGCAAAGGTGGGCACGGTGGTGATTGCCGGCATCTGCCGCACGATGAAGGGGCTGGTCGCGAAGTTGCGGCTCGAAAACACGACCTGGCGCGCGAGCCCCTGTTCGCGCAGCAGCTCGTCGACCAGGCCGCTCAGGTCGGCGCTGAACGAGGTGAGCAGGTGCGGATGGCGCAGGTACTCCTTCAACGTCACCCGCTTGCCGCGCACTTGCACGAGGCCGGGGTTGTAGACGCAGACGAAGTGCCAGTCGAACAGCGCGCGCTGCCGGTGCCATGCGGCGCAGTCGATGAAGACGCCCACGGCCAGTTCGATTTCGGCCGCGTCGAGCATGCCGGGTGCGTTGGCGCGATCGGCAGCGCGCGCGATGAGCCGCACGCCCGGCGCCTCGGCCGCGAGCCGCTGCATGAGCTGCGGCATCAGCGCGACTTCGAGCGCATCGCTCAGGCCGATGCGGAACACGCGCTCGGCCTTGGCCGGATCGAACACCGGCTTCGCATGCAGCGCCTGCTGCAGCGAGAGCAGCAGCGGCTCGATGACGCGCGCGAGTTCGAGCGCGCGGGGCGTGGGCGTCATGCCGTGCGAGGTGCGCACGAACAGTTCGTCGCCCAGCGCCACGCGCAGGCGCTTGAGTGCGCCGCTCAGCGCAGGCTGGCCGATGAAAAGGCGCTGCGCCGCACGCGTGACGCTGCGTTCGTGCAGCAGCGCGTGGAACACCAGCAGCAGGTTCAGGTCCAGCCGCCTGAAATCACTTTCGTTGATGTTGTCCATGGTTCCAAACGATTTGAATGATAGGCCCGCCCTCCCTAACCTGAAGGCTCATCAGGCAATCAAAGGAACAGCCATGACTTTGGAACAACAGACAGTGGTGGTCGTCGGCGGCTCGTCGGGCGTGGGGCTCGAGACCGTGCGGCGGCTTGCGGCGACGGGTGCGCGCGTCATCGCGACCGGGCGCGACAACGGCAAGTTGCAGGAAGCGATCGGCGGCATGGGCGCGAAGGTGAGCGGCGCGGCCTTCGATGCCTGCGACCGCGGTGCGCTCGATGCCTTCTTCGAGAAGACGGGGCCCATCGATCACCTCGTGCTCACGCTCAGCGGCGGCGAGGGCGCGGGCGAATTCGTGCAGCTCGATCTGCAATCGCTGCGGCGCGGCTTCGAGGCCAAGTTCTGGCCGCAGCTCGAAGCGGCACAGGCGGGTGCGCGCGTGTTGCGGAAGGGCGGCAGCATCACTTTCGTGACGGCGATCTCGGCGCGCAATTCGCTGCCCGGTACGGCGGGGCTGGCCGCGATCAATGGCGCGCTCGAAGCGATGCTCGGCAGCCTGGCGCGGGAGCTGAAACCGAGCCGGGTGAACGCCGTGTCACCGGGCCTGGTCGACACGCCCTGGTGGAACCGCGTGCCCGCTGCGCTCAAGGACGACCTGTTCCGCCAGCAGGTCGAGACCCTGCCCGTCGGCCGCGTGGGCCAGCCGCAGGACGTGGCGCATGCGATCCAGTTCCTGATCGAGAACGGCTACACCACGGGCACGGTGATCGAATGCGACGGCGGGCTTCGCCTGGTCTGAAGAAACTCAGACCACCGGCACGCGCCGCGAATCCGCCGGACTCACGTTGCGCCGGTAGAGCACCAGCGTGGCGATCAGCCCGCAGATGGCGGCCGCCGTCATCCACAGGCCGGGCGCGCCCTTGTCGCCGGTCATCTCGATGAGCCCCGTCGCGATGGCCGGGGTGAAGCCGCCGAACAGCGCCGTCGCCAGGCTGTAGGCCAGCGAGAAGCCGGCGGTGCGCACATTCACCGGCATCACTTCGGTCAGCGCCACCACCATCGCGCCGTTGTAGCTCGCGTAGAGGAACGACAGCCACAGCTCCACTTCGAGCATGCGCGCGAAGCTCGGCGCGCCGACCAGCCACTTGAGCGACGGATAGGCGGTGAGGATGGTCAGCACCGTGAACAAAATCAGCAGCGGCTTGCGCCCCACGCGGTCCGACAGCGCGCCCATGATCGGCAGCCAGATGAAGTTGGAGACGGCCACGCACAGCGTGACGACGAGCGCATCGGTCGTGCTCAGGTGCAGCACCGACTTGCCGAAGGTCGGCGTGTAGACCGTGATCAGGTAGAACGACACGGTGGTCATCGACACCAGCATCATCCCGGCGACCACGAGGCCCCAGTTCGCAACCATCGACTGGAAGATCTCGCGCGCATCGGGGCGGTGCTTGCGCGCCATGAACTCCTCGGTCTCCTGCAGCGAGCGGCGGATGACGAAGAGCACCGGCACGATCAGGCAGCCGACGAAGAAGGGCACGCGCCAGTAGAAGTCGCCGATCTCCTGCGAGGTGAAGGTCACGTTGAGCCAGTAGCCGAGCGCGGCCGCCACGATGATGGCCACCTGCTGGCTGGCCGACTGCCAGCTCACGTAGAAGCCCTTGCGGCCCGGCGTGGCCATCTCCGAGAGGTACACCGACACGCCGCCCAGTTCCACGCCCGCCGAGAAGCCCTGCAGCAGCCGGCCGATGAGCACCAGCAGCGGCGCCGCAAGGCCGATGGTCGCGTAGGCCGGCACGCAGGCGATCAGCAGCGTGCCGACGGCCATCAGCGCGAGCGTGACGATCAGGCCCTTGCGGCGGCCGACGCGGTCGACATACGCGCCGAGAAAAATCGCGCCCAGCGGACGCATCAGGAAGCCCGCGCCGAAGGTCATGAAAGTGAGCATCAGCGAGGCGAATTCGTTGCCCGCGGGGAAGAACGCCTTCGAGATCTGCGTGGCGTAGAAGCCGAACAAAAAGAAGTCGAACATCTCCATGAAGTTGCCGCCGGTCACGCGCAGGACGGTGGCGAATTTCGAGGAGGAAGCCGTGGTGGAAGAAGGGCGGGCGGCCGCGCCTTGTTGCGCAGCGGAGGGCGCAGGATTCATCTTGTTGTCCCCTTGGGCGATGTGTGTTCGCCAAGAGTAGGTCGGGCTCCCCGACCGCTACCTGACGCCGCGGGTCAGGTAGCTGTCACTCGAAGAAGAGTGACGACGTGCGTGCCTGTGCGCGCGTCAGGCTTTGTATTTGATCGAGCAGCCGTAAGGCCGCGTCGTGGCCGCCGAGATCGGCTTGCCGCCGAAGGCTTCGCCCAGCGCCTGGTTCACGTAGTTGGTCGCGGTCTTGATGTCGTCCGCGCGCGCCGACGCGATGCTGTCGATGCCGCCCGCATACACCAGCACGCCCTTGGGATCGATGATGAAGATGTGCGGCGTGGTGCGCGCGCCGTAGACCTGGCCGATGACGCCGTCCTCGTCCATCAGCACCGCGGTGGGCGCGGCCGATTGCGACTTCATCCAGGCATCGAGCGCGTCGGCCTTCAGGTAGTCGCTCGCGGCGCGCTCGGTGGAGTTGATGGCGAGCCACACCACGCCCTTGTCGGTCGCGGCCTTCTGCGTGGCGGGCATGTTGCCGCTGCCGTAGTGCTTGCGCACGAAGGGGCAGCCGGGGTTGGTCCATTCGAGCACGACGAACTTGCCGGCGAAGTCCGAGAGCTTGTGCTTGGCGCCGGTGGTGTCGACGGCCACGAAGTCGGGCGCCTTCTGGCCCACGGCCGGTGCGGCGAAGGCGTTGCCCATCAGGAAGGCCCCGCCCAGCGCGACAGCGGCGGCGACGACGGCACGGCGGGAGGCTCGGCTCAGGGCGGCGCGGGCATGGCGCGCGGCACGAAGGGAACGCGAGTCGGAGATTGGCGAGAGAGACATGGCCAGCTTGAGCTCCATTAGAAAATTCCAAACGACAACTGCAGCTTAGAACCGTTTCTTCAAGTGCATGTGACAACCCATGTCACGCGGGTGGTCAAAGCGCGGCGAGTGCGGCGCGGACCTCGTCTTTACCCAGGATTTCGGTCAGCACCACCGGCGCCTTGCCCGGCGCCTGCAGCACGTAGACCGGCACGCCGCTGCGGCCGAGCGCGGTGAGCGCGGCGGTGATGGCGGGGTCGCGGCGGGTCCAGTCGGCGCGCAGCATCGCGACCTTCTTGGCATCGAAATCGGCCAGCACCTCGGCATCGGCCAGCGTGCGCTTCTTGTTGTACTGGCAGGTCACGCACCAGGCGGCGGTGAAGTCGATGAACACCGGTTGGCCGGCCCTCGAGAGCTCGCTCACGCGCTCGGCCGACCACGGTTGCCAGCGTTGGTTCGCGGTGCTTGCTGCAGCCAGCTTGGCCGGCTCCACGACCTGCAGCACGTTGCGGCCGATGGCGCCGGTCAGCACGGCGGTGAAGGCGATCAGCACAGTGGCAATCACGAGCCGCGTGCGGCCGCGCAGCGTGAACGCCCAGACGATGGCCGCCAGGCACACCAGCAGCGCGAGCAGCGTGCCCGCACCGTCGATGCCGCTTTGCTGGCCGAGAATCCACACCAGCCAGGCCACGGTGGCGAACATCGGGAAGGCCAGCAGGCGGCGCAGCGTGCCCATCCAAGGGCCCGGCTTGGGCAGCAGATGCGCGATGGCAGGCACGAAGCCGGCCACGAGATACGGCAGCGCGAGCCCGAGGCCCAGCGCCGCGAACAGCAGCAGCGCCTGCGCGGCCGGCAGGCCGATCGCGAAGCCGAGCGACACGCCCATGAACGGTGCGGTGCAGGGCGAGGCGATCACCACGGCGAGCACGCCGGAGAGGAAGTCGTTGGCCAGCGGATGCTTGGCTTGCGCGGTGCACATCGACGACGGCACTGCGTGGCCGAACTCGAACACGCCCACGAGATTGAGGCCGATCAGCGTGAAGAGCGCCGCCAGCGCCGCCACCACGCCCGGCGACTGCAGCTGGAAACCCCAGCCGAGCTGTGCGCCGGCCGCGCGCAGCGCGAGCATGGCGCCGCCGAGCGCGAGGAACGACAGCATCACACCGCCGGTGTACGCGAGGCCCGCCTTGCGGTGCGCACTGGCGTTGCCCGCCTGCCGCGCGAAGCCCAGCACCTTGATCGCGAGGATCGGGAACACGCAGGGCATCAAGTTCAGCAGCAGGCCGCCGAGCAGCGCGCCCAGCAGGGCCATGGCGAAGGTGCCGGCGGGTTGGGCGGGCAGGTCGGTGGGCGATGCCGATGCGGCCGCGTTGGCTGCATTGGCGGTGAGTGCGGCCTGCAGGGCGGGCGAGACCTCGGCGCGCACCGGCGTGGCGGCGGCGGGCCATGCGCCTGCGACCGGCGCTTCCGTGCGCCACGCCACCGGCTGGCCCGGCTGGCGATCGGCCTCGGCGAGTGCGACCACCACCGGCATCACCGTCGGGCTCGCGCTGCGCTGGTCGGCCAGCGGCATCGTCGCGGTCCAGGTGTTGCCTTGCCAGCTCTGGGTCCAGTCCTTGCCGGAGACGGCCGCGGTGCGGATCACCTCGGGGGTCTCGGGGAAGAACGCCAGCGTCTTGCCTTGCACGGCGGCCGGCAGCCCTTCGAGCCTGACTTGCAGGTTGTTGCCATTGACCTCGATGCCGCCCGGCTTGGCCAGCGGTTGGGGCTGAGCAGCCTGCGCGGCGTCGAACTCGGCCTTGTGCAGCGCGGTCGAGCCCTGCAGCGGCAGCGAGAGGGTGAATTCGCCCTCTTCGGGGATGCATTCCTTGCGGCAGACCAGCCAGGAGGCCTTGAGCTTCACGTCCATCGCGGGCGTGCCGCCGGCGAGAGCCATCGGCGGCTTGTAGAGCGTCGACACTTCCAGCGGCACCGGCAGCAGCACGGTGTTCTCGTAGCCGTAGTTGGCGAGGTTGCCGACCGGGATCTTCTCGGGCACCGGCCAGGCGATCTCGCCGGTCGAGACGCCGGCGGGCAGCGTCCAGGTCAGCTCGGTGGGGAGGCCCGAATCGCCGGCGTTCTTCCAGTAGGTGTGCCACTCGGGCTGATGGGTGATCTGCAGGCCGACCCAGGCCTGTGCGCCGGGTGAAACGCCGTCGGGCGCATGCGCAATCAGTTCGGCGCGTACATGGGGGGTGGTGACGACGGCCCCGGTCTTGGAAGCCAGTTGCGCCGCAGCCGGCATGCTGGCTGCGGAGATTGCTATCAGAAGCGTAGCGAAATGAATGCGCGAGAGGATCATGCCGTCAGTCGGAGCAATAGGGCAGGGCGAAGTTCCAGGATGTTTCAGGCTGCCGCGGCGGCCCAGCCCAGCACCACGCGCCGGCTGTTCGCGCTTTTCTTCTCGATCTTGGTGACGACCACGGCCCCGATCTCGGCGGTATTTGCAACATGCGTGCCGCCGCAGGGCTGGAAGTCGATCTGCGTTTCACCTTCGCCGCCGATGCGGATGGTGCGCACCGTGCCCGTGCCGCGCGGCGGCTGCACGCTCATGCTCTTGACGAGGGCCGGGTTCGCGTCGAGCTCCTCGTCGGTGATGGCACCCACCGTCAGCGGGTGCGCGGCCTCGACCAGCCGGGCGAGGCCGGCGGTGAGCGCTTCCTTGTCGAGCGGGTCGGTCATGTGGAAATCGATGCGCGCGTAGTCGGGCGTGATCGAGCAGCCATTCACCGGCACCGGCACGAGGTGGCACAGCAGGTGGGAGGCGGTGTGAAAGCGCATCAGCCGGTGGCGGCGCTCCCAGTCGAGGCGGGCGGTGACGGTGTCGCCGGGCTTCAGCGCGGCCAGCAGCTCGGCCTGTTCGGGCGCCGGCACATGGAGGAATTCGTGGGTGGGAAGGCCCTCTTCGTTCTTGGCCTTGCGGGTGTCGGCGATGAGGATTTCGCGGCCGTCGGCCAGGGCCAGCACGCCGCTGTCTCCAGCCTGCCCGCCGCCCAGCGGATAGAACACGGTGCGGTCCAGCACGATGCCGGTCTCGTCGATGCGCAGGATGCGGGCTTCGCAGGCGCGCAGGTAGGCGTCGGCACGGAACAGGTCGTCGGTCATCCGGCGATGGTAGCGGCGATGCGCGATTGGGGTGCACCCACGCCAGAAAGCGCCCACGACCGACAACCCCGGGGCGGACGGCCAGTGGATGATCCGCCCGGTATGCGGCCCCCGCCGCGAAGGATCACGCATGAAAGCTCCGCAGCAAGCCCCCACCCGCATCGGCTCTTCGATCTGGCAGTTGTCCATCCTGGCCGTTGCGGCCGCATTGCTCGCGGGCTGCGGCGAGGCCGCCAAGCTGACCCCCGAGGTCACGACCGGCCCCCGCCCGCAACTGGCCGAGCCGAACAAGACCCTGATTCCCACCGTCAACGTGGCGCCCGCCGTCGGCTGGACCGACACCGCCACGCCCACTCCCGCCGAAGGCCTGCGGGTAACCGCCCTGGCGCGCGGCCTCGACCACCCGCGCTGGGTCTACACCCTGCCCAACGGCGACGTGCTGGTGGCCGAGAGCAACAAGCCGCCCAAGCCCGGCGGCAGCAACGATGGCGGTAGCGGCCCGATCGCCCAGATCCGCAACTGGGTCATGGGCAAGGTCATGGGCCGCGCGGGCGCGGGCGTGCCCAGCGCCAACCGCATCACCCTGCTGCGCGATGCCGACGGCGACGGCGTGGCCGAGGTCAAGCAGGTCTTCATGACCAACCTGATGTCGCCCTACGGCATGGCGCTGGTGGGCAACGAGCTCTTCATCGCGAATGCCGATGCGCTCGTGAAGGTGCCCTACACCGAGGGCGAGACCTCGGTGAAGGTCAATCCCACGCTGGTCACGCAATTGCCCGCGGGCATCAACCACCACTGGACCAAGAACGTGATCGCCAACGCCGACGGCACGAAGCTCTACGTGACGGTCGGCTCCAACAGCAACATCGGCGAGAACGGCCTCGCGGCCGAGGAAGGCCGCGCCGCGATCTGGGAGGTCGACGCGAAGACCGGCGAGAAGCGCCTCTTCGCGAGCGGCCTGCGCAACCCCAACGGCATGGGCTGGGACCCCGACACCAACGCCCTGTGGACCGTGGTGAACGAACGCGACGAGATCGGCAGCGACCTCGTGCCCGACTACCTCACCTCGGTGAAGGAGGGCGCGTTCTACGGCTGGCCCTGGACCTACTACGGCGGCATCGTCGATGCGCGCGTGACGCCGCAGAACCCCGACATGGCGGCCAAGGCCATCGCGCCCGACTACGCGCTGGGTTCGCACGTCGCGCCGCTGGGCATGGCCTTCTCGCACGCACGCGGCATGCCGCCGGAGTTCGCGAGCGGCGTCTTCATCGGCGAGCACGGCTCGTGGAACCGCAAGCCCAAGTCGGGCTACAAGGTGGTGTTCGTGCCCTTCATCGGCGGCAAGCCGAGCGGGCCGCCGGTGGACATCCTCACGGGCTTCCTCACCGCCGACGAAAAGGCCCAGGGCCGGCCGGTGGGCGTGGCGCTCGACAAGAGCGGCGCGCTGCTGGTGGCCGACGACGTGGGCAACGCGGTGTGGCGCGTGTCGCGCGCCAAGCCGAACTAGGCTGACTGGCCGCGGCGCGCGGACGACTCGCGCGCCACAAGCTGCGCCACCGGCCCTTCGACGCGCTGGCGGCTCCGGTCGCCGCGCAGGTGGTCGAACAGCAGCGCGATGGCCTGCTGCGCGACTTCTTCCAGGTGCAGGTCCACCGCGGTGAGGGGCGGCACGCAGGTGCGCGCGCGCGGGCCGTCGTAGCGGGTGGCGACCATCACGTCCTGTGGAATGCGCCGGCCCGATTCGGTGATGGCCGTCACCGCGCCCGAGGCGAAGGCGTCCACCGGGATGCAGAACGCGTCGATGTCGGGGTGGGCCGCCAGGAGCGCCAGCGCGGCCTCCTTGCCGCCGCGCTCGCCGCTGGCCTCGTCGATCAGCGACAGCAGCGCGGGCTGGCCGCGCCCCGCGGCGAAGCGCTCGTACGCCGCCCGGGCCTCGACATAGGAATTGCGCTGCGCGGCGCCCAGGATCATCGCGACCTTGCGCGCGCCCTGTTCATGCAGGTGGTCGAGCAGCAGCTGCGTCGTCTGTGCGGAATGGATGTCGACGTACGGCGGCATGGCGGGGCCTTCCGCCGGCTTGCCGATGGCCACCACCGGCAAGCCCCGGCGCACGAGGTATTCGAGGTTCGCATCGCCCGCGGAGGGCTCGATCACCAGGGCCCCGTCCACGTCCAGCAGCTCCATCGGCATCCGCCCGCTTTCCATGGGCGGCGCCAGCACCAGCGCGAGGCTGCGGTTCAGCGCCTCGGCCGCGGCTACGGCCGCCACTTCCATCATGAAGCCCAGGCGCGACGGGCCGCCGGCCACCGCGAAGGGCATCGACGACAGCAGCACGATCATGTGCGCCTCGCCCGTGCGCAGCCGCTGGGCATTCCGGTTGGGGCGGTAGCCCAGCTTCAGGGCGGCCTGCTCGACGCGCGCGCGGGTCTCGGCGTCGACCTGGCCGCGCGCGTTGAGCGCATGGGAGACCGTGGTCGGCGACACGCCGGCTTCCCGGGCCACGTCCTTGATGTTTGCCCGCGGCGATGGGTTGGTGCTCATCCCGTTGACCTTTTGCAAAAGCGGTGATTCAATTCCCAAATCGTTTTGGGCGGCTGGCCCGAAATGTACTCCACCGCCTCAGGCGGCTTTTTTTCCTTCGTCGCCCAAATCGATTTGGGCGCGGATCCGGTCAAAGGAATCGATCATGTCCCGTGTTTCCGACGCCCCTGCCGTCGACGCCGTGCTGCCCGTTTCGCAACTGCTGCTGTTCGGCCTGCAGCACGTGCTGGTGATGGCGGCCGTGCCCATCACCTCCGTGTTCCTCGTGGCCAAGGCGCTGGGCCTGCCGGCGGCACTCACGGTCAACCTCATCAGCGCCACCTTCCTCATGTGCGGCCTGGGGACGCTGTTGCAGTCGTTCGGGCCCTGGAAGTTCGGCGCAAGGCTGCCTTTCGTGATGGTGCCGGGCGGCGCGCCGATCGTGATGTTCGTGACCATCGCGCAGCAGCGCGACCTGCAGACCGCCTCGGGCGCGGTGATTCTCACGGCGCTCTTCTATTTCCTCGTCCTGCCGGTCTTCGCGCGGTGCCTCAGGTACTTTCCGAAGATCGTCATCGGCACGCTGCTGCTGCTGGTGTCGATCAACCTCGTGAAGGTGTATGGCGGAATCATTGCCGGCAAGGCCGGCACGCCCACCTTCGCGGACCCGGTGAACATCGGCCTGGCGCTCGCGACCATCGGCTTCACGGTGCTGTTCGCGCGGCTCTTCAAGGGCACGCTCGGCCAGCTCGCCGTGCTGCTGGGGCTGCTCGCCGGCACGGTGCTCGCCGCGCTCTGCGGGCTGATGGACTTCGGCGCCGTCGCGGCCGGCCCGCTCTGGAGCGCCCCGACGCTGCTGCCGTTCGGCTTTCCGCGCTTCGACCTCGTGGCGGCCGTGCCGCTGCTGATCTTCAGCGTGATCTCGATGGTCGAGGCCACCGGCCAGACGGTGGCGGTGGCCGAGGTGGTGGGCCGCAAGATCGATCCGCGCGATGCGGTGCCGCGCACCATCCGGGGCGATGCGCTGATGTCGCTGGCGGGCGGCTTCTTCGGCACCTCGATGATCATCACCAGCGGCGAGAACATCGGCATCGTGCGCGCCACGCAGGTGCGCTCGCGCTACGTGACGGCAGCGGCCGGTGCGATCCTGATCCTCATCGCCCTGTCGGCGCCGCTCGGCCGGCTGGCCAGCGCCATTCCCGCGGCCGTGGTCGGGGGCACCGCGATGGTGGTGTTCGCGATCATCGGCACGATGGGCATCGACATGCTGCGCAAGATCGACCTGCACGAGCGCGGCAACATGTTCGTGCTGGCCGGCGCGCTCACCATGGGCCTGTTGCCCATCGTCGTGCCGGGCCTGTACAGCCGCTTTCCCGACACGCTGCAGCTGGTGCTGGGCAACGGGCTGGCCATGGGCTCGCTCACCGCGGTGCTGCTGAACATGCTCTTCAACCGCACGCACGCCGAACCCTCCGCAACGGCCGGGCCCCTCGAGCCTGCCGCGTCCGCCGATCCCACCGAAATGGCGCGGGCTTCGCACTGAGCCACCGCGTTCTCCTTTCTTCCTTTCCTCGCTCCTGCCTTTTTCTTCACCATGTCTCCTGAACTCGATGCCGCGCTCTTCGCGGCCGACGAGCTGCTGCTCGTTCCCGACCACCTGATGCTGCGCGACGGCCCCGTCGCCGGCCATGCCGTGCACGTGGCCGGCGGGCGCTTTCGCGACGTCGGCCCCGCCGACGTGCTCGCGGCGCGCCATCCGCACCTTGTGCCCGTGCCACTGCCCGGCAAGCTCCTGATGCCGGGAATGATCGATGCGCACCACCACCTCACGCAGTCCTTCGGCAAGTCGCTGGCCTACGGCGAGCCCTCCGAGATCTTCCGGCGCGTGTGGGTGCCGCTCGAATCGAGCCTGGACGACGAGTTCGTCTACCTGGCCTCCAAGCTCGCGGCACTCGAGTCGCTGCGCGGCGGCTTCACCACCGTGTGCGACGCGGGCACGCGCGCGCCGGGCGACATCGGCGCGGTCGCCACTGCCGTGCAGGAGGCCGGGCTGCGCTGCGTGTTGGGCCTGATCTGCAACGACGGCGGCAACGACAGCAGCGCCGGCGAGCGCGAGGCCATCCGCACGCAGGCCGTGCACTTCCTGCAGCATTGGTCCAACGCGCCGCTGGTGCACCCCTCGCTCGCCATCTCGGTGCCCGAGGCTGCCTCCGACGAAATGCTGGCCGGCGTGTCCGCGCTGTGCGCCGAAGCGCGCACCGTGTTCCAGACGCATGTGAACGAGCACCTCGCGTCGGTCGAGCGCTCGGTGGTGCAGCGCGGCAGGCGGCCGCTGGAGCTGCTGGCACACCTGGGCGCGCTCGGCCCGCAGGTGCTGATCGCGCACGGCACGCTCGTCACGCCTTCGGAGCTCATGCTGCTGCGCGACACCGACACCGCCGTGAGCTACAACCCCGTGGCCAGCCAGTGGAAGGGCAACGCTGTGGCGCCCGCGAATCTGATGGCCGCGCTGGGCATCCGCTTCGGGCTCGGCACCGACGCCACGCGCAGCGACGCCTTCCGCCTGATGGACGCGGCCGAGGCCGCGCAGAAGCTGGCCTTCGGCATGGCCATCGGCGATGCATCGAGCGGCGGCGGCTGGACCTGGCTCGACCACGCAACGCACGAGGGCGCGCGCGCCGTCGGCCTCGGACACCTGACCGGCGAAATCGCCGTCGGCAAGGCGGCCGACTTCCTTGTCGTCGATGTCGACACGCCCGAGATGTGCACCTCGGTCGACCTCACCTGGGACCTGGTGCGCCTGGGCAACCGCGACCAGATCACCGCCGTGTTCGTCGACGGGCGCCTTCGCCTGTGGGAGGGCTGGCCGCCCGACTGGGACGCGCGGGCGCTGCAGCACCGGCTCGCGCGC